>NZ_AP038773.1:5052500-5422500 GCF_047159485.1 Krasilnikovia sp. MM14-A1004
GCCCGGGCCCTGGCGGGGTCGGACAGCAGCTCGACCAGCCGCTCGGTGAGCGCGTCGAGATCCCGCCCGCCGACCACGTAACCGGTCTCGCCGTCGCGGACCGCGTCGGGGGCGCCGCCCGAGTCACCGCCGACGACCGGCAGGCCGGTGGCGGACGCCTCCAGGTAGACGATGCCGAGCCCCTCCACGTCCAGTCCGGCGGCCCTGGTCCGGCACGGCATCGCGTACACGTCGCCGGCCGCGAACAGGGTGGGCAGCTCGGCCCACGGCACCGAGCCGGTGAAGACCACATCGGACTCGACGCCGTGCTCGCGGGCCAGCCGCTCCAGGGTCTTCCGGTACGGCCCGCCGCTGCCCAGAAGCAGGGCCGCCCCGGGCACCCGGCGGCGCACCCCGGGCAACGCGCGGATCAACGCGTCCTGGCCCTTGCGCGGCACCAGCCGGGACACGCACACGATCACGGGCCGGTCGGCGAGGCCGTACCGGGCGCGCACGGCCGCACCGTCCACATCGGGGTGGAACGCGTCGACGTCCACGCCCGGCGCGAGCCGGTGCAACTCGGTGCGCTCCCCCAGCGCCCGCGCGAGCCGGACCCGCTGATACTCCCCCAGGTACGTCAGCACGTCGGTGCCGTCGGCGATGCGCCGCAGCAGCTGCCGGGCGCCGGGCAGCGCCGCCCAGCCGATCTCGTGGCCGTGGGTCACCCCGACCGCCCGGCGCACCCCGGCCCGACGCCGCAACCCCTCGGCCAGCAGCCCGAGCGGGGCCGCCGCGCCGAACCAGACCGTGTCGCAGTCATGGGCGCGGGCCAGCTCGGCCGCCCGCCGGGCCACCGCCGGGGTGGGCAGCAGCACCCCGGTCCGCTCGCGGACCACCTCGAACGGCTGCTCGGCGTCGAACTTCTCCGCCCCGCGCCAGGTGGAGGCGTAGACCACCACGGAGCCGGCGGGCTGGCGTACGGCCAGGTTGTGCACGAACTGCTGGATGCCGCCGGGCCGGGGCGGGAAGTCGTTCGTGACCAGCAGGGTACGGCCCATCAGCGCTCACCGCGGGCGTACGCGCGGGCGGCGGCCATCCGCTCCACGGTGGACGGATGCGAGGCGGACATGACGTACTCCCAGGTCGGCGGGTCCGGGTCGGCGAGGTTGACGGTGCCGAGGCGGCGCTGCATGGACTCGAAGGTCGCCGGGTCGCCGGTCAGCGTGAGCGCGTGGGCGTCCGCCCGCGCCTCGATCCGGCGGGTGAGAAACGCCTGGGCGGGACCCGCCACCAGCCCGGCGACCGTGCTCACCGCCAGCAGCAGGGCGATCGCCCGGGGCTCGCCGATGCCGGTCACCCCGGCCAGGCGCAGCAACGGGCTCCACCCGCCGAGCAGGAACAGGGCCACCACGGCCGTCGCGGCGCCGAGCGCGCCGAGCAGGGTGCCGGTGAGCACGTCCTGATCCTTGGCGTGGCCCAGCTCGTGCGCGGTCACGGAGACCACCTCGGCGGGGGTGGCCTCGGTCAGCATCGTGTCGTACACGACGATGCGCCGGGTCGGCCCGAACCCCGACACGTACGCGTTGACCGCCCGGGTGCGGCGGGACGCGTCCGCCACGAGCACGTCGCGCACCGGCACCCCGTCGCGGGCGGCCAGCGCCAGCAGCTCTGTGCGCAGCGGCCCGTCGGCCATCGGGGTGAACTTGTTGAAGATCGGCTCGACCACCACGGGCAGCACGAACGACAGCAGCACCACGAGCGCGGCGGCCCCGGCCGCCCCGAACGCCCACCACCAGCGCGGCGCCAGGCGCACCACGGCGAAGAAGCCGAACAGGACGATCCCGCCGAGCACCGCGCCGACCGCGTACCCCTTGAGCAGGTCGACCGTCCAGGCGCCCCAGGACTGGGTGGAGATGCCGTACCGGACGGCGATGGTGTGCCGCCACGCGGCGAACGGCAGGGTGATCACCTCGAGGAGGAACACCACGGCGAGCCCGCCGAGCACGGCCTGCGCGATCCAGTGCCCGCCGAACGGGCGCCCGGCCAGCTCCACCAGCCGGGCCCCCAAGGGGGTCAGCCCCAGCACCAGCGCCGCGACCAGCCCGAGCACGAGCGCGCCGTACGTGGCGGGGCGCAGCTCGGCGTGGAACGCGCGGGACCGGGCCACCTGCGCGGCCGGGAACTCCCGCAGCGCGGCCAGCTGGTCGGCGCGCGGGGCGGGCGGACGGTGCCACGGCACGGTCAGCGCCGCGGCCACGACTCCGGCGATGATCAGGACGGCGAGGGCACAGACCGCCCACAGTCGGGGGGTCATCCGTCAGCTCGCGGGCTCATGGCCGCTCATCGTAGAGAACCGCCGCCGATGATCACGCAACGTGTGATCATGCGACGTGGCGGGCGCGGCGCAGCGGCACCGCGACCGGTGGCGGCGGGGTCGCCAGCAACTCGACCTCGAACCCCGCCAGCTCGAAGGTCTCGACGGCGCGCAGCTCGCCGGGGGTGAGATCGGCGATGCCGTCGGGAGTGTCGTACAGCGTGCTGACCAGGCAGCCGTGGCATGCCTCGGTCCGCTCGACGCACCGCCCGCAATCGATGATCATCCTTGCTCCCTCCGCACCGGTGACGGGCCGCGATGCCGACCCGGAGGGTCGACGGGGGAAGGTGTCGCGGACCGACCACCATCGGTGACCATCACGCTATGCGAGGGGTACGACAAGAACGGGTCAGGACCGCGCGAGGCGGCGCAGCAGCGAATCCGCGCCCATCGGATAGGCGCCGTGGCGGCGGACCCCGTCGGCCACCTCCCGGTCGGAGGAGACCACCACGATCGGCCGGCCCGCCGGCTCGGCCCGCACCAGCTGGCGGATCAGCTCGTCCGCGGTGTCGCCCTTGCGCGAGAACAGCACCCGTACGCCGCGCGGCGTCGGCGGCAGCCCGTGCACCCGCTCCGCGCCGTCGAACACGACGGTCACCTCGTCGCCGGTCTGCGCCGCGATCCCGCCGAGCCCGGTGATCAGCCGCTTGCGCTGGTTCTCCAGCGACATCTCCGCGAAGCCGCGCTTGGTCACGTTGTACCCGTCGACGATGAGGTGCGCCCGCGGCAGCGCCAGCAGCTGGTCGAGCCGCGCCGGATCATCCGTGTCCTGGGCGCGCGGCCGGGACCGCTCCTGCTGGCCGGGACGGTCGGCCGCCGCGTCGGCCACGAAGTCCGCGGGCAGCCGGTCGGAGGGCCCGAGCGCCAGCTCCCGGCGCAACCCGGACGCGGCCTGCCCGATCGTCTCGATCAGCAGCCACAGCCGGGCCTCGTCGGCGGCACGGGCGTCCCGGGCGGTCTGCCGACCGCTGGCGGCGGCCGTCTCCGCCTCGGCGAGTTTCGCGCGCAACCGGCGTACCTCTGCCTCGTGGTCCGCCGTGGCCCGGGCCGCGCGGCCCTTCTCCGTGGCCAGCAGATCGCTGGCCCGCTTCTGCGCGGCCTGCGCCTCGCGCAGGGCGCGCCCGGCGGCGCGGGCCTCCTCGCGCACCTGGCCCAGCTCCTCCCGGACGCGGGCCAGCTCGTCGCGCAGTTTGTCCGCCTCCACCTTGGCGACCGCGCGGTCGTGCTCCGCTCGGGTGGCCCGTTGCTCGGCGTCACGGACCAGGCCCGCCACGGCGGCGCTGTCCGCCTCGGCGCGCACGGCGTCGCCGGCGGCCTCGACCAGTGCCCGCCAGCCCTCCGGGCGGGCCAGATACGCCAGCGCGGCGACCTCCACCGGGTCGGCGGCGGCCGGGGCGAGCCCGTCGGTGATCGCGATGCCGAGGTCGCCCGCCTCCGCGACGATCCGGACGCCGACCCGCTGCCGGAACAGCGGGTCCGCGGTGAGCTGGGCGGCGATCGCCGCGGCGCCGAGCTTGGCCCGGCGGTTCGGCGCGAACCGGACCACCCGCCGCAGCGCCACCGGCACCTCGTCGGCGCTCAGCGCGGGCAGGGCCGCGGCGACCAGGGCGGTGACCCTGGCGCGGACGGGCTCGGGCAGAGCCGGCTCGGCCCCGGACACGTCGACGACCGCCTCCTCGGGGAGGCGGTCGTCGAACGAGGGAACCGCGGACATGCCACCAGTCTCCCACCGCGCCCGACCCGACCGCCCCGGGCGGAGGCGATCACTTTCGCCGCGGCCCCGGCTAATGTCGTACCCCCGCCCTAATGTGCCCGCCGTGGCACAACCGGCATACGTGCAGGGCACTCTGGACACCCTCCTGAGCGCCGACGGCTCCGTCGCCCCGGCGGCGCTGTCGCTGCGGGACACGACGTTCGTGGTGCTGGATCTGGAGACCACGGGCGGCGCCGCCGACGGCGCCGGGATCACCGAGATCGGCGCGGTGAAGGTGCGGGGCGGCGAGCAGCTCGGGGTGTTCGCCACCCTGGTCAACCCCGGTGAGCGGCTGCCGCCGTTCATCACGGTGCTGACCGGCATCACCGAGGCGATGCTGGCACCCGCCCCGCCGATCGAGGTGGTGCTGCCCAGCCTGCTGGAGTTCCTGCGGGGCGCGGTCCTGGTCGCCCACAACGCGCCCTACGACGTGGGATTCCTCAAGGCCGCCTGCGCCCGGCACGGCTACCCCTGGCCGCAGCCGCGGGTCGTCGACACCGCCGCGCTGGCCCGCCGGGTCCTGACCCGCGACGAGGTGCCCAACCGCAAGCTCAGCACGCTGGCCCGGTTCTTCCACGCCGCGGTCGAGCCCACCCACCGGGCGCTGGACGACGCCCGCGCCACGGTCGACGTGCTGCACGGCCTCATCGAGCGGCTGGGCGGCCACCGGGTGCACACGCTGGGCGAGGCGATCGAGTTCGCCAAGGCGGTCACCCCGACCCAGCGGCGCAAGCGGCATCTGGCCGACGGCCTGCCGCACGCCCCCGGGGTGTACGTCTTCCGCGGCGCGGACGACCGTGCGCTCTACGTCGGCACGTCGAAGGACATCGCCACCCGGGTCCGGACGTACTTCACCGCCAGCGAGAAGCGGGCCCGGATCTCCGAGATGCTGGCCGCGGCGACCCGGGTGGAGGCGGTGGAGTGCGCGCACGCGCTGGAGGCCGAGGTGCGCGAGCTGCGGCTGATCGCGGCGCACGCGCCGCCGTACAACCGGCGGTCGAAGTACCCGGAGCGGGTGGTGTGGCTGAAGCTGACCACGGAGGCGTATCCACGGCTGTCCGTGGTGCGCCAGCTCGCCGACGACGACGCGACCTACCTGGGGCCGTTCTCCTCCCGGCGCACCGCGGAGCTCGCCGCCGCCGGGTTCCACGACGCCGTCCCGCTGCGGCAGTGCACCCATCGGCTGTCCGTGCGCACCCCCACCCCGGCGTGCGCGCTGGCCGAGCTGGGCCGCTGCCCGGCACCCTGCGAACACCGGATCACCACCGACGAGTACGCGCACCGCGCGGCGCAGCCGTTCCGCACGGCCACCCACGGCGACCCGGAACCGATCGTGGACGCCCTGCTGGCCCGCATCACCGCGCTCAGCGATCGGCAGCGCTACGAGGAGGCGGCGGTGGTCCGGTCCCGGCTGATCGCCATGTTGCGGGCCACGGTCCGGATGCAGCGCCTGGGGTCGTTGACCCGGCTGCCCGAGCTGGTCGCGGCCCGCCGCGACGCGATCGGCGGCTGGGAGATCATCGTGGTCCGGCACGGCCGGCTGGCCGCCGCGGCGACCTCTCCCCCACGCCAGCACCCGCGCCCGACCCTGGACGCGGCCCGGGCGACCGCCGAGACCGTGCGGCCGGGGCCGGGCCCGGTGCCGGCCGCGTCCGCCGAGGAGACGGAACGGATCCTGGCGTGGCTCGACCGGCCCGATACCCGCTTGGTGGAAACTTCTGGTGACTGGGTGTCACCGGCCCGTGGCGCCGCGCGGTTCAGTAGCCTGCTCAGCAGGGCGGAAGCCGCGGCCTCCGGCCGGGACTCGGCCGTTTGCTCATCGGTAACTGACCGTTCGGATGACCGCCGCTCGCATAGGCTGTAGGGCACGCGGGGTTACCGGCGAGTCGAGGCTTCGGCGAGCCGTTGTTTCGACGGTCGGCAGCGCGTCTGCCGGCACTCGGTGAGCCGACCGTTCCGGTGGGCCGGCCAAGCCCCGAAGGTGTTCCGTGCGTGCGCGTGACAGATCGGTGAGGGGGTGTCCGGGGTGGATGTCGACGCCGGTCACGGCGCCGCGTTTGGCCGCGCCCTGTCGACGGCCCCCTCCGAGACCACTCTGACCCAGCGCCTGCGGTCCCTGCTGAGCTTCCAGGGCGGCGAGGACGACCCCGTCGCCGCGCTGACCCGGACCCACCGGGCCGTACACCCCTCGGCGGACGTGGGCATGCTGCGGCGCAGCTACTCGATCGCCGCGGCGATGCACGAGGGGCAGAAACGCAAGAGCGGCGACCCGTACATCACTCATCCGCTCGCGGTCGCCCAGATCTGCGCCGAGCTGGGCATGGACACCACCACCCTGGTGGCGGCGCTGCTGCACGACACGGTCGAGGACACCAGCTACACCCTGGAAGCCCTGCACGGCGACTTCGGTCCCGAGGTGACCCACCTCGTCGACGGCGTGACCAAGTTCGACAAGGCGTTCTACGGCAAGGTGGCCGAGGCCGAAACGATCCGCAAGATGATCGTCGCGGCCGGCAAGGACGTCCGGGTGCTGGTCATCAAGCTCGCCGACCGCCTGCACAACATGCGTACGCTGGACGCCCGCTCCCCCGCCTCGCGGGCCCGCATCGCGACGGCCACCCTGGACGTCCTCGTGCCGCTCTGCGACCGGCTCGGCATCCAGGCGCTCAAGCGCGACCTCGACGACGTGGTGCTGTACCACCTGCACCCGGAGGCGTACGCCCGGATCGACGAGCACGTGAAGAACCGCCCCGGCTGGGCGCAGTACCTGGCCGACGTCACCACCAAGACCCTGACCGCGCTGCGCCGGTCCCGCGTGGACGCCAAGGTCACTCCGCGGCCCCGGCACTACTACTCGATATGGAAGGACACGGTCGCCGGGGAGTATCCGGTGCCCTTCGACCTGCCCCGCATCGCCGTGGTGATCGACGGCCCGGACACCGACTGCTACGCCGCCCTGGGTGCGATCCACGGCCGGTGGCGGCCGGTCGCCGGCCGGTTCAAGGACTTCATCGCCTCGCCGAAGAACAACCTCTACCGCTCGCTGCACACGACGGTCACCGGCCCCGACGGCCGCCTCGTCGAGGTGCTGATCCGCACCGAGTCGATGCACCGCTGCGCCGAGTACGGCGTCGCCACCGGCTTCCGCTACCCGAAGACCGAATCGACCGAGACCCCCGGCTCCGACCAGCTCACCTGGCTGCGCCGGGTGCTCGACTGGGAGCAGGAGACCACCGACGCCGGCCAGTTCCTCGCCTCACTGCGCTGCGACCTGGCCGAGGCGCAGATCCAGGTGTTCTCCGACGGCAGCACCGTCGAGCTGCCCGCCGGTTCCACCCCGGTCGATCTCGCGTACGAGCTGAGCCCCGACACGGGCGACCAGTGCCTCGCCGCCACCATCAACGGACGGCTGGCCCCGCTCAGCTCCCCGCTGCGCGACGGCGACGTGGTGGAGATCTTCACAGAGACGAACGGGCACGTCGAGGTGGAGCCGGACGCCCCGAGCGGCCCCCGCAAGGAGTGGCTGGGCTTCGTCAAGTCGCCGCACGCCCAGATGCAGATCAATCGCTACTTCGCCGAGGCGGACGCCCCCGGCATCAGCATCGCCGACAAGGTCCGGCTGGGCCGCGCCACGATCGGGCTGACCCTGCGCAAGCACGACCGGGGGCTGGCCAGCGAGGTGCCGCTGCGCCGACTCGCCGAGGAACTCGGCTACCCCGACCTGGAGACCATGCTGGTGGCGGTCACCGAGCGCAGCCTGGAGCCGGACAACGTGGTCGAGCAGCTGATCGCGCTGGTGGATCACCCGGACTGACGGGGCGGCGGCCCACCACGGCGCCCCGATAGCCTGATGGGGTGAATCTTCGGCGGCGACTGCGTGGCTACGCGTACCAGGTGTTGTACCGGTTGCCGGGGCGCGCGCGGCGCCGCCTGGTCCGGCTCGTCTCGCCGAAGTACCTCGTCGGGGCCGTGACGCTGCTCCACGACTCGGAGGCACCGGCACCCGGCCGGCTGCTCCTGCTGCGTCAGCCTCCCGGCCGGGGCTGGGGTCTGCCCGCGGGCCTGCTCAAGCGGCACGAGCCGCCCCCGGTGGGTGCCGCACGGGAGCTGTTCGAGGAGTCCGGCGTGGCGCTCGACCCCACGGCGTTGACCCCTGCGGTCCCCAACGCCGTCGTGCACACCAGAGGCTGGGTCGACACGGTGTTCACGGCGGCCGTGCCGGCCTCGCGTACGGAGTTGGTGGTGGACGGTGGCGAGGTGCTGGAGGCCCGCTGGTTCCCGCTGGACGACCTGCCGCGGTTGACCGTCAACACGGAGCTGCTGCTGGGCGTCTACGGCATCGGCCCGGCCGCCACCGAGGACGGCGCATCGTGATCGCCGTCTGCGCGGTCGTGCTGGCCGCCGGTGAGGGGCAGCGGCTACGACCACTGACCGAGCGGCTGCCCAAGGCACTGTGCCCGGTCGGCAACGTGGCGCTGCTGGACCGGGCGCTGCACCGGCTGGCCGGGCTCGGGCTCGCCGGGCCGGACTCCACCGCGGTCAACGCCGCCTACCTGGCCGAGCAGGTGGTGCACCACGTGGACGGGCGCGCACACCTGTCCGTGGAGCCGGACGGCCCGCTGGGTACATCCGGCGGTATCGGCCGGCTGCGCGACTGGATCGACGGGCGCGGCGTGCTGGTGGGCAACGCGGACGCGTACCTGGCGGATCCGCGGTGCGAGCCCGGCAAGGACATCGCGGCGCTGCTGGACGGCTGGGACGGCCAGACCGTACGCATGCTGACCCGGCCGATGGCATCGGGCGCGGCCGGCGGATTCAGCGGCCGCCGCTTCGCCGGGTTCTCCCTGCTGCCCTGGCAGCGGGTCCGCGACCTCGCGGCGCAGCCGAGCGACCTGGTACGCACGGTGTGGCGGCCCGCCGAGGCGGACGGCGCGCTGGAGCTGGTGGACTACGACGGCCTGTACCTGGACACCGGCACCCCGGCCGACTACCTGGCGGCGAACCTGCACGCCGCGGGCGACGGCAGCCTGATCGACCCCACGGCGACGGTCACGGGCCGGTGCCGGCAGTCAGTGGTGGGAGCCGGGGCGCTTGTACTCGGAGACGTGGACCGGTGCGTGGTCTGGCCCGGCGCGTCGGTCGCCGCGGGCGAACGCCTGCGTGAGGTGATCCGTGCCGACACGGGCCTGACGGTTACCGCCTGACCCGTCACCGCATCGCCGGTACCGTCTGGCCGTCACCACACACCGGCGTGGATAGCATGAGCGCATCCGTCCGGCCCTGGAGCGAGGAGCCCGCAGGTGAACACCGCGATCGTGCACATCGACTGCGCCACCGATTCCATCCCCGAGGTCGCTCAGGCGCTCGCGGAACTGCCCGGCGTCAGCGAGGTGTACTCGGTGGCCGGCAACGTCGACCTCATCGCGATCGTCCGGGTGCCGCATTTCGACGACATCGCCGAGGTCATCGCGGGCCGCATCTCGAAGACCCCCGGCGTGCTGAACACCGAGTCGCACATCGCGTTCCGGGCGTACTCGAAGCACGACCTGGAGGACGCGTTCGCGATCGGCCTGCCCGACGCGGACTGACCTCACACGCAGCGAAGGGGCCCGCCGTCCGCGGGCCCCTTCGTCGTGCGGGTGGATCAGCGACCGGAGGTGATCTCCTCGCGCTCCTCGCGGGTCACCGACGGCACGGCGGGCGACACCGGGGCCTCCGCCGGCTTCTCGACCGGGAAGAAGAAGCCCTTGATCGCGGGGCCGAGCGCCCCGACCCGGTTCATCTTCTTCGGTACGACCCAGTCGGCGTAGCCCAGCGGCAACGGGTGGCCGTGGTCGTCCACCGGGCCGAGCGGCTGGTGCACCTCCACGAAGCGCCCGTCCGGCAGCCGCTTGATGATGCCGGTCTCCAGGCCGTGGGCCAGCACCTCACGGTCGTGCTGCTGCAGGCCCAGGCAGATCCGGTACGAGACGTAGTACGCCAGCGGCGGCAGCAGGATCAGGCCGATACGCCCGGCCCAGGTCATCGCGTTCAGGCTGATGTGGAACTTGTCCGCGATGACGTCGTTGCCGCCGGAGATCGTGGCGACCAGGAAGAACGTGAACGCCATGGCGCCAACGCCGGTCCGCTCGGGCGCGTCGCGGGGCCGCTGGAGCAGGTGATGCGTCTGCTTGTCCTTGAGCCGCCGCGCCTCGATGAACGGATAGAACATCGGCACGGTCGTCAGCGCACCCAGCCCCACGACCGCGGGCCAGAACAGCGGCGGAATGCTGTACCCGTCGCCGAACGGCAGGGTGATCTGCCAGGCCGGCATGAGCCGGACCAGGCCGTCCATGAACATGACGTACCAGTCGGGCTGGCTGGCCGACGACACCTCGTACGCCCGGTACGGCCCGAACAGCCAGATCGGGTTGATCTGGAACAGGCCGGCCATCAACGCCACGACGCCGAAGACGGTCATGAAGAAGCCGCCCTGTTTGAGCGCGTACCGCGGGAACATGCGCTCGCCGACGACGTTCGAGTTGGTCCGCATCGGGCCGGGCCACTGGGTGTGCTTCTGCTTGAACACCAGCGCGAGGTGGGCGCTGATGAGACCGAGCAGGCCGGCCGGGATCAGCAGCACGTGCGCGATATAGAACCGGCCGATGATCAGGTGACCGGGGAACTCGCCGCCGAAGACCGACGCCGACAGCCAGGTGCCGATCACCGGGATGGACAGCATGATCGCGGAGGCGATGCGCAGACCCGTGCCGGACAGGCCGTCGTCCGGCAGCGAGTAGCCGGTGAAGCCCTCCAGGAAGCCCAGGAGGAACAGGATCAGGCCGATCGCCCAGTTCGCCTCGCGCGGCTTGCGGAACGCGCCGGTGAAGAACACGCGCGCCATGTGCACCACGATCGAGGCCATGAACAGCAGCGCCGCCCAGTGGTGCAGCTGGCGCATGAACAGGCCGCCGCGTACCTCGAACGACAGGTGCAGCGACGACGCGTACGCCGCCGACATCTCCTGGCCACGCAGCGCCAGGTAGGCGCCGTCGTACGTGACGTCCTGCATCGACGGGTCGAAGAACAGCGTCAGGAAGGTGCCGCTGAGCAGCAGGATGATGAACGAGAACAGCGCGATCTCGCCCAACAGGAAGGACCAGTGGTCGGGGAAGACCTTGTTCAGCAGGCGGCGAAGCGGCGTGGCGACCTGGAATCGTTCGTCGATTCCGGCCGCGGCGGCGCCGGGCATCGCACCGAGGTCCAGCTTTCGGCGCTTCATGGCCGCTCCCAGAAGTCAGGGCCCACGGTCTCGCGGTAATCCTCGCTCGCCACGAAGTATCCCTCAGAGTCCACCGTGATGGGCAGCTGAGGCAGTCTCCGGCTGGCGGGCCCGAAGATCGGCCGGGCGTTGTCGGTGATCAGGAACTGCGACTGGTGGCACGGGCAGAGCAACCGGTTGGTCATCTGCTCGTACAGGCTGGCGGGGCAGCCGGCGTGGGTGCAGATCTTCGAGTACGCGAGGTAGTTGCCCCACATCGCGTTCTTGTTGATCGGCGCCGCGTTCCCCCGCGCCGTCTCCGCGTCGTCCGCCCGCAGGTGGATGAGCAGGGTCGGCGAGTCGGCGAAGTCGTTGGTCGCCCCGCCCGGGATGCCCGGGAAGACCGTGATCTGGCCGCCGACGCTGACGTCTTCGGGCCGGATCGCGCTGCCGTCCTCGCGGGTCAGACGGATCTTCTGGCCGTCCCGCGGGGTGAAGCCGGTGCGGAACAGCGGCGGATCCTGGCCGCGGTCGGGCTTGTGCGGGTTCTTGATCAGACCGCCGATCAGCGGCGCGGCCGCGACCAGCCCGATCGGCGCCAGGCCGAGGGCGACCGCGCCCTTGAGCAGCGGCCGCCGCTGGATGCCCAGCTCGTCGACCGTGAAGAGCATCGTCTGTCCGGTGATCTGCTGATCCTCGGAGCTCGACGCGCCCTCGTGCCGGTCCTGGATCGCGACCTCGTGCGGGAGCAGCTTCTTGGCCCAGGCGAGGATCGCCAGACCGATGCAGAGCAGCGCGATGCCGAGCGAGATCCCCAGGATCGGCGTGTAGTAGTCACTGGGCGTGTTGCCCAGCTTGAACTCCCACGGCCACCAGATGTAGGCGACCACGAACCCGATCGCCATGATCCCGGCGATCACGAACAGCAGGGCGATGGCCCGCTCGATCCGCTTCTCCGCCTTCGTGCCGGGCGCGGGGAACTGCGACTCGTACGTGACGATCTCGATGTCGTCGCGCCGCGCCCCCTCACGCACGATCTCGAAGCGCGACAACCGCGGGTCGCTGAGGTCGACCGGCTGGGTGCCGCCGGTCTGCCCCTCGTCCTTGGTAACGGTCATGGCCGTGCCTTTCTTGTCCTGCTCTCGATGCGCTCGGTCATGACTTGCCCGCGATCCACAGGGTCGTGAAGACCAGGATGGTGATGCCGACCAGGAAGATCGCCAGACCCTCGGTGACCGGCCCGTACCGGCCCAGGTTGAACAGGCCACCCGGGTCCTTGTCCTGCTGGAGCTGGTACGTGATGTAGCTGATGATCTCCCGCTTCTGGTCCGGGGTGATCTCGTTGTCGCCGAACACCGGCATGTTCTGCGGGCCGGTCAGCATCGCGGCGTAGATCTCCTCCGGGGTGGCGTCGTGCAGGCTCGGGGCGAACTTGCCCGAGGACAGCGCGCCACCGGCACCGCCGAAGCTGTGGCAGGAGGTGCAGTTCTGGCGGAACAGCTCACCGCCGCGGGACAGCGCGCCGGCGTCGTCCTCGGGGTCGACGGTCAGCGGCCCGGTCGGCAGCTGCGGCCCACCGCCCAGCTCCTGGATGTACTGGCCGAGCTGCTTGATCGCGTCGGCGCTGAACACCGGCACTTTCTGCTCGGCCTGGGCCTCCTGCCGGACCATCGGCATCCGGCCCGTGCCCACCTGGAACTCCACCGAAGCCGAGCCGACGCCGATCAGGCTGGGTCCGCGACCCTCGACACCGCGGGCGTCGCGCCCATGGCAGGAGATGCAGCTGTTGTCGAACAGCGCCTTCCCCTCCTGCGCGGCGGCGGAGAGCTGGCGGTTGTCCTCCGCGAACGCGCCGGGCGCGAAGGCGGTGTAGACGCCACCGGCCAGAGCGAGCGCGGCGATCATGCGGGTCGCCGCGCCGAGACGCCGGCGCGCCCGGGTGGGTGCCGACCGCCGTCGGCGGAACACCCGGAAACGCCGGCCGGCGGGGGTGTCTGAAGTCATGGGCCTGAGTCCTCTTGAGTTGCGGCCTGGTGGGGACGGGCGGCGGCTACTGCAGCCAATAGATCATGGCGTACAGCGCGATCCACACGATGTCGACGAAGTGCCAGTAGTACGACACGACGATCGCCGACGTCGCCTGCGCCGGGGTGAACCGCCCCATCGTGGTGCGGATCATGTAGACGATGAAGGCGATCAGACCGCCGCACACGTGCAGGCCGTGGAAGCCGGTCGTCAGGTAGAACATCGAGCCGTAGCCGTCTTTGTTCAGCGCGATGCCGTCGGCCACGAGGTTGCGGTACTCGTTCGCCTGGCCGAGCACGAAGATCAGGCCCATCACGAACGTGATGGCGAACCAGCGCCGCAGCGCGAACACGTCGCCCTTCTCCGCCGCGAACACGCCGAGCTGGCAGGTGACCGAGGAGAGCACCAGGATCACCGTGAACGTCGTCGCGTACGGGACGTTCAGCTCGGGGGTGTGCTCTTCCCACATGCGGTAGTCCGCAGCGCGGATCGAGAAGTACATCGCGAACAACGCCGCGAAGAACATGAGTTCGCTGGAGAGCCACACGATCGTCCCGACGCTCACCATGTTGGGGCGCGTCAGCGAGTGGATCCGGCTCTTGTCGATGGCTGGGGCCGCTGTCACGGGCTCATTATTGCCCCGCGATCACCGCAACGTGTCGCGGGGGGCCCAATCCGGTACGTGTCGACGCCCGGTGACCGGGCCACCCCGGCGAAGTCCTAGCCTCAGGTGGTGCAGCTCGTCGAAACCCCCACCCTCGCGGGCGCGGCGGGGGACACTGTCCCGCCGCCGTTCACGGCGACGGAGATCTTCACCCAGATCCGGCTGAACAGCCTGATCGCGCTGGGCCTGCTCGTCGCCGCCGCCCTCTACGCGTACGGGGTGCACCGCCTGCGGCGACGCGGGGACGCCTGGCCGACCGGCCGGTCGGTCGCGTTCCTGCTCGGCGGGCTGGGCTCGATCGCCGCCGTGACGGTCAGCGGGCTGGAGGCGTACGACACCACGCTGCTGTCGGTGCACATGGTGCAACACATGGTGCTGTCCATGGTCGGCCCGATCTTCCTCGCGCTCGGCGCCCCGGTCACGCTGGCCCTGCGTACGCTGGCCCCGCCCGCGCGCCGCAGGCTGCTGAAGGTGCTGCACAGCCGCGTGGTCGGGGTGCTGACCTACCCCCTGGTCGCCTTCGGCCTGTTCGTGGCCAACCCGTTCGTGCTGTATTTCACTGGGCTCTACCGGTACACCCTCGAACACCCGTGGGCGCACGAGTTCATCCACGCCCACTTCATCCTCACCGGCTGCCTGTTCTTCTGGCCGCTGCTGGGCCTGGACCCCCTGCCGAACCGGTGGCCGTACCCGGCGCGGGCGCTGCTGATGGTGCTGTCCGTGCCGTTCCACACCGTGCTGGGCCTGACGATCATGCAGAGCAAGACCCTGCTCGGCGGCGACTGGTACCCGTCGCTGCACCTCGCCTGGGCGGACCCGCAGAACGACCAGGTCGTGGCGGGTGGGGTGCTGTGGGCCGGCGGCGAGATCGTCAGCGTCACCATGCTCGGCATCCTGGTCGTGCAGTGGATCCGCCAGTCCGAGCGCGAGGCCCGCCGCATCGACCGCGCCCTCGACCGCGAGGAGGCCGCCGAGCGCGCCCGCCAGCAGGCCGCTGAGCAGGACCGCGAGCAGAGCGTGGATCCGGGGGAGCAGGACGGCGCGGAACAGGCCCGGCTCGCCGGGACGCAGACGCGCCCGCAACCGGACTCCGAATAACCGGTTCGCTACGATCAGCGGGCAGCTACGAGCGTGGGAGCCGGGCACGACATGAGCGACGCACACAGCCACCGGGACGCAGCCACGGCGCGGACCGAGCCGGAGCGGTACACCATCCTGCTGTACAGCGACGATCCCGCGGTGCGCGACCGCATCCGGCTGGCGATCGGCCAACGGCCCGCCGCCGACCTGACGGTCGAGTTCGTCGACGCGGCCACCTGGGAACAATGCCGGCAGCTGCTCGACGACTACGAGATCGACCTGATGGTCCTCGACGGCGAGGCCGCACCGGCCGGTGGGCTGGGCATCGCCCGCCAGGTGAAGGACGAGTACCGCGTACCGCCGCCCACCTGCGTGGTCATCGCCCGCGCGGCCGACCGCTGGCTGGCCGCGTTCGCCCAGGTCGACGAGACCCTGGTGTACCCGCTCGACCCGGTCACCACCGGTCAGACGGTGGCCGGCATGCTGCGCGCCCGCCGTGCCGGCGCCGTGCCGCTGGGCCAGATCGGCTGATCGTCCACCACCCGCCGTACCCCCGGACGGAGGCCCCGCCATGGGCGCACGCACCTGGCCGAACCTGCTGAGCGCGCTGCTGCGCGGCGAGGAGCTGTCGACCCGGGACACCGCCTGGGCGATGGGCGAGATCATGACCGGCAACGCCACCCCGGTCCAGGTCGCGGGGTTCGCGATCGCGCTGCGCGCCAAGGGCGAGACCCCGGCCGAGCTGGCCGGGCTGGTCGAGGCGATGCTGAGCAACGCCACGCTGGTCCCGCTGCCCGACGACGTGCGCGCCGACGCGGTGGACGTGGTGGGCACCGGCGGTGACCGGGCCCACACCGTGAACATCTCCACTATGGCGGCGGTCGTGGTGGCCGCCAGCGGGGTGCGGGTGGTCAAGCACGGCAACCGGGCCGCCTCCTCCGCCTGCGGCACCGCGGACCTGCTGGAGTACTTCGGCATCCCCCTCGACCTGGGCCCCCGGGGCGTGGCCCGCACGGTGGCCGAGGCGGGGATCGGCTTCTGCTTCGCGGCCCGCTACCACCCCGGCATGCGGCACGCCGCGGTCACCCGCCGGGAGCTGGCCGTACCGACGTTCTTCAACATGCTGGGCCCGCTGACCAACCCCGCGCAGCCGCGCGCGGCGGCGGTGGGCTGCTTCGACCTGCGGATGGCACCGGTGATGGCGCACGTCTTCGCCCGCCGCGGCGACTCGGCGCTGGTGATGCGCGGCGAGGACGGCCTGGACGAGTTCACCACGGCCGCGCCCACCCGGGTCTGGATCGCCCGCGCAGGCACGGTCGAGGAGGCCCTGGTGGACGCCACGGACCTCGGCCTGCCCCGCAGCGCCCCCGGCGATCTGCGCGGCGGTGACGCGGCCTTCAACGCGGACGTGGCGGTGCGGACGTTCGCCGGCGAGAAGGGCCCGGTCCGCGACGCGGTGCTGCTCAACGCGGCCGCGGCGCTGACCGCGCACGCGGGCTTCCCCGGCGGTTTCGCGGACGACATGCGGGCGGGCATCGAGCGCGCCGCGGCGACGGTGGACTCCGGCGCCGCGACGGCACTGCTGGAGCGCTGGGTGGCGGCGGCCCGCGCGGCGAAGGCCGCCGAGCCCGCCTGAGGCGATGATCACGCCCGGCCACGCTGTGCAAAAGATCATCTTGGGTACGGCCTGAGCTGGGCGCGCGACACGCCGGTCAGCGTCCACCGCTGTGCCCCGTTCGCATGACAGCGTTTTGTTCAGGATTTCGGGTAATTCCACCTTCCGGCGAAGAGGAGACACCCGTGCGAGAACGCGAGATGCACTGCGCGACCTGCCGGCGCGACATGGTGTTCGAGATGGCGACAGGCGAGGATGCCGACGACTGCCCCGAGCTGATCTGCCCCGGCTGCGGTACGGCGGAGGTGCTGGTCCCCGCCACGCTGCGGGTCTGGTTCCAGCCCCGCGGCACGTGGGGTCACCGGGTGGCCCCGCAGCAGCGCCGCGCGGCCTGAGCAACGACGACGGCCCGCGTCCCCGGGCGGGGGCGCGGGCCGTCGCGTCGACTACCGGTCAGTGCTCGGCGGGGTGCCGGGTCCCGGAGTAGTACTCGAAGAGCAGGCCGCAGGCCGCGAAGATGACCGAGATCAACCCGGCCCCGACCAGCCACCACATCGTGTAGACCAGGCCGGTCGCGGCGATGGCCGCCGCCAGCGCCAGCCCGAAGGGCCAGTAGCTGCCCGGGCTGAAGAACCCGATCTCCCCGGCGCCCTCGACGATCTCGCCGTCCGGCCGGTCCTCCGGGCGCAGGTCGATGCGGCGCGCCACGAACCAGAAGAACCCGCCGCACATCGCGCAGAGCAGTCCGGACAGGATCAGCGCCACGGTGCCGACCCACTCGGTGTGCTCATTCGCCAGGTGCGTCCACGTCCCGTAGACGGCGGCGGCGCCGAACAGGAAGAGAGCTACCCCGCTGAAGATCTTGTATTCGGTCTTCATCTGGTCCCTACTTCCCGATCGCCGTCTGCGGCTGGTACCAGCTCTGCCCCTGCCGCCGCGTGTCGAGCGGCTTGGTCTTCACGGCGAACGCCTGGTCACCGGTGAAACCGATGACGGCCATCGCCTCCGGCGTGCTGGAGCCGGCCACCTTCGCCTTGATGAACTGGTCGAACCGCTCCGGCGACACCACGACCAGCTCGAACTGCATGAACGCGTGGTACGTCCCGCACAGCTCGGCACACCGGCCGACGTAGCGGCCCTCCTTGTCGAAGGTCACCTCGAACACGTTGCGGGTGTTGCCGGGGAAGACGTCGCGCTTGAACAACATGTCCGGCACCCAGAACGAGTGGATGACGTCCCGGCTGGTCTCCTCGAACCGGATCTTCTTACCGGTGGGCACCACGAGCAGCGGGATCACGTCGGCCGAGCCCACGGTGGAGGCCACCGTACGCCCCTCGGGACCCTGGCCCTCGCGGTAGTTGAACTGCCAGTTCCACTTGAACGCGACGATCTCGACGACCTGGTCCGGGTTCTTCGACAGCTTGTCGACGCTGGTCTGCACGATCGCGGTGTAGTAGAAGAGGATCGCGACCACCAGCACCGGCGTGACCGTGTAGAGCACCTCCATCGGCATGTTGAACCGGGTCTGCACCGGCAGCTCGTCGCCGCGCTTGCGATACCGGATGATGCACCAGAAGATCAGGCCCCACACGAAGAAGCCGACCACGAGCGCCGCGATCACGGACGCGATCCACAGGTCGTACATCTGGTGGCCCTGCGGAGTGATGCCCGTGCCCGGCCATCCGAAGTAGTCGAACTTGGCACCGATACTGTCCGCGGAACAGCCCGCGAGCAGGGTCAGCAGCAACGCCCCACCGACGCCGAGCCCGGCGAGCCGGACTGCTCGTGGCCGTGCGGCCGAACTCTTTACGCCCACCTGCTCCTGCCTCCTATGCAGCGCCGCCTGGCGCCGAGCCCTCATGAGCGCCGCCTGGCGCCGAGCCCTGTGCGCCCTGCGGGGCCGAGCCCTAGGAGCGCTCGATCAGCGCGGATCCGGACACCGGCGGCAAGGCGTCACCGACGGTCGCACATTACTCGACCAGGCCCTACCGTCCCGTTGCGGGGGTCCGATCTTCAGCTCACCCAGGCGTTGCACCGACAAGCTGGACGATACCGTTCCACAGGTGGAATACACGTCCGATCGCGCCCGCGCCGCGACCTACCTGGACGCGGCCACCGCCACCCCGCTGCATCCGGTGGCCCGGCAGGCGCTGCTGGCGGCGCTGGAGGACGGCTGGGCCGACCCCGACCGCCTGTACGCGGGCGCCCGCCGCGCCCGTCAGCTGCTGGACGCCGCGCACGGCGCGGTCGCCGAGGTGCTCGGCGTACGCGCGGACGAGGTGAGCTTCACTGCCGGCGGCACCGCCGCGGTGCACGCCGCGGTCCTGGGCGGCCTGGCCGGACGGCGCCGCGCGGGCACCCGGCTGATCCACTCCGCGATCGAGCATTCCGCGGTCCTGCACGCGGCCGCGCTGCACGGCGACGCCACCGGGGTCGGCGTGGACCGGCTCGGCCGGCTGGACCTGGACGCGTGGCGCGCCGCGGTGGCCGCCCCCGGCGTCGGGCTGGCCGCGCTGATCAGCGCGAGCCACGAGGTGGGCACCGTCCAGCCGGTGACCGAGGCGGCCCGGGCGTGCGCCGCGGCCGGGGTGCCGTTGATGGTGGACGCGGCCCAGTCGCTCGGGCACGCGGACGTGCCCGAGGGCTGGTCGTTGCTGACCGGCAGCGCCCGCAAGTGGGGCGGGCCGCCCGGCGTGGGACTGCTGGTCGTCCGCAAGGGAGTGCGGTGGCTGTCGCCGTACCCCGGTGATGATCGTCATCGGCCGCACCCGGTCGGCGCGCTGGACCTGCCCGCGGTGGTGGCCGCGGCGGCGTCGCTGCGGGCCGTGGCCGCCTCGGCCGCGGCCGAGGCGGCGCGACTGTCCGCCCTGGTCGAACGCATCCGGGCGCGCGTCGCGGCCGACGTGCCCGACGTCGAGGTGGTCGGCGACCCGGTACGGCGGCTGCCGCACCTGGTCACCTTCTCCTGCCTGTACGTCGACGGCGAGGCCCTGCTGCACGCGCTGGACGCCGCCGGGTTCGCGGTCTCGTCCGGCTCGTCGTGCACCGCCTCCACCCTGCGGCCCAGTCACGTGCTGGAGGCGATGGGGGTGCTCAGCCACGGCAACGTCCGGGTCTCTCTGCACCGCGACACCACCGAGGACGGGGTCGAACGCTTCCTGACCGTGCTGCCCGGCATCGTGGCCGACCTGCGTGCCGCCGCCGGGGTGAGCGGGCTGTGATCGTGCTCGACTGCCTCGGCCAGCGCTGCCCGCTGCCGGTGATCGCGCTGGCCCGGCGGCTGCCGCAGGTGCCGGTGGGCGAGGTGGTGCGGGTGCTGGCCGACGACCCGGCCGCGGCCAACGACATCCCGGCGTGGTGCCGCCTCAAGGGCCAGCAGTACGTCGGCGCGGCCGACGGCCCGGGTTACGACGTGCGCCGGGTCAGCTGAGGTAGTCGACCACCGGCGGGACCGGATCCTTGGCCAGGTGGGTGTCCACCACCAGCCGCGGCCCCGGGTACGGCTCGTACTCTGCGCCGCGTTCCAGCACCCGCACCCAGTCGGGGATGCCGTCGTGGTCGCGGGCGGCGTACCGGGCCTCGACGCGGCGGCGGTGCTCCGCGTCGTCGCCGCAGATCACCTCCACCACGCGCAGCGGCACCTCCATCCGCTCCGCCAACTCCACCCACATCTGCCGGGCGGCGCGCACCGGGTTGACCGCGTCGATGATCACACTGTGGCCCATGGTGAGTTGCGTCTCGGCCAGCGCGGCCACCACCGCGTACCCGGCGAAACCGGGGCGCGGCTCGATGACCTCGTAGGCCCGCAGGGTGAAGTCGACGGCGTCGACGGGGAGCACGGCGGCGGGCAGCGCCGCACCGACCTGCCGGGCGAGCGTGCTCTTGCCCACCCCCGGCAGGCCGGCGAAGACGGCCAGCACCATCCGTGGCTCAGGCGGGCAGGTGCGGGATGACCTCGGCGGCGGCCTCGTCGCCGTACGAGTCGGCCAGGCGCTTGGCGAAGAAGTCGCTGCGGACGTCGTACTCCTGCGGGCCGACCGTCTCCAGCACCAGCGCGGCCAGCAGCGAGCCGACCTGCGCGGCCCGCTCCAGCCCGAGTCCCCAGCTCACGGCGGCGAAGAAACCGGCGCGGAAGCCGTCGCCGACGCCGGTGGGATCGCCCACCACGACGTCGCGGGCGACCGGCACGTGGATCCGCTCCAGGCCCTTGCCGGTGATCTCCACGCCGTCCTTGCCGAGCGTGGTGACCCGGATCTTGACGTGTTCCAGCACCTGCACGTCGGTGAGTTCGGCCTTCGTCTCCAGCAGCGACTTCTCGTACTCGTTGGTGAGCAGGTAGTCGGCGCCGTCGATCAGGGTCAGCACGTCGCGGCCGTCCATGCGGGCGAGCTGCTGCGACGGGTCCGCCGCGAACGCGTAGCCCCGGTCCCGGCACTCCTGCGAGTGGCGGATCATCGCGGCGGGGTCGTTGGCGCTGATCAGCACGAGGTCGAGGCCGCCCGCGCGCTGCGCGACAGGGGCGAGCTCGATGTTGCGGGCCTCGGACATCGCGCCCGCATAGAACGAGGCGATCTGGTTGAGGTCGTCGTCGGTGGTGCAGACGAACCGGGCGGTGTGCGCGACCTCGCTGACGTGCACCGAGTCGCAGTCCACGCGGTGCCGTTCGAGCCACGAGCGGTAGTCCGCGAAGTCGGCGCCGACCGCGCCGAGCAGGATCGGCCTCAGACCGAGCTGCCCCATCCCGAACGCGATGTTCGAGGCGACCCCGCCGCGCCGCACGACCAGGTCGTCGACGAGGAAGGACAGCGACACCTTGTGCAGCTGGTCGGCGATCAGCTGGTCGGCGAACCGGCCGGGGAAGTGCATCAGGTGATCGGTGGCGATCGAGCCGGTGACGGCGATCTTCATGAGAACCCTCGTGGTCGGGTCGGCGGGGATTACCGGGAGAGCCTACCGGTCCGACCCCACCGCGACACTCTTACGCCGCCGGGCGGACACAGCACGGCCGCCCCCGGGTAACCGGGGACGGCCGTGTGATGCGTCGGTGCGGTGCGGCTCAGTGGAACGAGTCGCCGCAGGCGCAGGAGTTCTGCGCGTTCGGGTTGTCGATGGTGAAGCCCTGGGCGTCGATGCGGTCCGCGAAGTCGATCGTGGCACCGGCCAGGTACGGCGCGCTCATCCGGTCGACGACCACCTCGACGCCGTCGAAGTCGGAGACGATGTCGCCGTCGAGCGAACGCTCGTCGAAGAAGAGCTGGTACCGCAGGCCCGAGCAGCCGCCCGGCTGCACGGCGATCCGCAGCCGCAGGTCGTCCCGGCCCTCCTGCTCGATCAGGGCCTTGACCTTCACAGCCGCGACGTCGGTCAGGATGACGCCGGTCGGCGCGGCGGCCGGGGCCTCGGTCGACTCGGTGTGCGCTTCAGTGGTCACGTGCGGTTCTCCCTGCGATGGCGGATGGTGCGGTGGAAGAGATACTGCCGTAGTCCACCAACGCTATCCCGCATCCGGGGCATTCCCAATTCGTGGGGCCGAGATGAACGACACCAGGTCAACGGCTCCATTGCCGGGCCAGCCGGGTGCCGACCTCGCGCAGCCCGCGGTCCGGCTCGGCCAGCGCGGTGCGCTCGTCGCCGAAGTGCGCGACCAGGGAGTGCAGCTCGCTCACCCCGGCGTTGGCCGCCTCCCGATGTCCGGTTTCGACCCGTCCGGCCACGATCACGCAGGGCAGACCCCGGTCGCGGGCGCCGCCCGCGATCCCGGCGCACACCTTGCCGCGCAGCGACTGGTGATCGAACGCGCCCTCCCCGGTGACCACCAGGTCGGCCGCGTCCAGCTCGGCGTCCAGGCCGATGAGGTTCATGACCAGGGCGATTCCGGACACGGTACGGCCGCCGAGGGCCAGCAGGGCGGCCCCCACCCCGCCGGCCGCCCCGGCACCGGGACGCGCAGCCAGGCCCGTGGTGCCGAACGCCTGCTCCAGGACTGCCGCGAAGTGCTCCAGGGCGGCGTCCAGGCGCAGCACGTCCGCGCGGGAGGCGCCCTTCTGCGGGCCGTACACGCTGCTGGCGCCGTACAGGCCGGTCAGGGGGTTGTCGACGTCCGTGGCGGCGACCAGGGACACCCGGCGCAGCTGCGGCGCACCCGCCAGGCCCGCCGCGGCGGTGAGTGCGGCGCCGCCGTACGGCAGGGCGTAGCCGGCCGCGTCGACCGGGCTCGCGCCCAGGGCGGCCAGCATCCCGGCGCCGCCGTCGTTGACCGCCGAGCCGCCCAGACCGACGACGACCTCGGCGGCGCCGGCCTCCACGGCGGCCGCCAGCAGCAGGCCCAGGCCGTAGGAGGTGGTCAGGTTCGGGTCGCGTTCGGCGGCGGAGAGCAGGTGCAGGCCGCACGCCTGGGCGCTCTCCACGTACGCGGTGGCGCCCACCAGCAGCAGCTCCCCCGGCACGGGGCGGCCCAGCGGGTCGACCGTACGGACGGGCACCCGGCGGCCGGGCAGCGCCCGGGCGAGGACCTCGACGAAGCCGGGACCGCCGTCGGACAGCGGCCGCTGGACGAGGTCGTCGTCGGGTGCCACGGCGCGCCAGCCCTCGGCCAGCGCGGCGGCGACGCCGGGAGCGGGCAGTGTGCCCGCGAACTTGTCCGGGCAGATCAGGACGCGCACCCCGGGGAACCTACCGGGGCCGCTGCCCGGTGACCCACGCCGGGCGGCCGTGTCCCGGCGGTCGGACACCGGCGTGGGATAGGACACGATTTCTCGCGTGTGACGCTATGGAAACATGGTGTTCGTGACGTCGACCTGGACCGAACCCTCCCCCACCGCGACCGCCCTGCTGCTGCTCGGCCACGGCTCCGACCCGGCCAGCGAGCGCGGCGTCGACTGCCCCGGCGACCTGCCCGCCCCGAGCGACCCCGACCTGGTGGCCCGCGCGGAGGCGGCCAAGGCGGCGCTCGGTGAGCGGGTCTTCGTGCTCGGTCACCACTACCAGCGCGACGAGGTCATCCGGTTCGCGGACGTGACCGGCGACTCGTTCAAGTTGGCCCGGGAGGCAGCGGCCCGGCCGGACGCGGAGTTCATCATGTTCTGCGGCGTGCACTTCATGGCCGAGAGCGCCGACATCCTCACCGGCGACCACCAGCGCGTCGTCCTGCCCGACCTGGCGGCCGGGTGCTCGATGGCCGACATGGCCGTGCTGGGCCAGGTGGAGACCGCCTGGGACCTGTTCACCGACCTCGGCATCGCCGACTCGGTGGTGCCGGTGACGTACATGAACTCGTCGGCCGACATCAAGGGCTTCGTCGGGCGCAACTCCGGGGTGGTCTGCACTTCGTCCAACGCCAAGCGGGCGCTGACCTGGGCGTTCGAGCGGGGCGAGAAGGTGTTCTTCCTGCCCGACCAGCACCTGGGACGCAACACCGCGGTCCTGGAGATGGGCTTCGACCTCGACGACTGCGTGCTGTACGACCCGCACAAGCCGCACGGCGGCCTCACCCCCGAGCAGCTGCGGTCGGCCAAGATGATCCTGTGGCGCGGGCACTGCTCCGTGCACGGCCGGTTCACCCTGGACAGCGTCCGCGAGGTCCGCGAGCGGGTGCCCGGCGTCAACGTGCTCGTGCACCCGGAGTGCCGCCACGACGTGGTCCGCGCCGCCGACCAGGTCGGCTCGACGGAGTACATCATCAAGGCGCTGGAGGCCGCGCCGGCCGGCTCCGCGTGGGCGGTCGGCACGGAGCTGAACCTGGTCCGGCGGCTCGCGCTGGCCCACCCCGACAAACAGATCATGTTTCTGGACCGGACGGTCTGCTACTGCTCCACCATGAACCGCATCGACCTGCCCCACCTGGTGTGGGCGCTGGAGGAACTGGTCGCGGGCCGCGTGCCGAACCAGATCACAGTCGATCCGGACACGGCGCACCACGCACGGGCGGCTCTGGACCAAATGCTCGCCCTGCCGTAGCTGAACGTCACCCAGCGTTACTTTGCGTCACCCGAATGCGCCTCGCGAAATCTTGAGCCATGCTTGAGATCAGCAATTCGTGCCATCCTGAGCATTCTGGTGGTTTCTGCAATCATCACTCAGCGCTATAGTGCCCGGGCGGCGCTTCCCAGGATCTCCCCCGATCCGCGCGCCCCACCCCCCGTTCCTACGGGCGCTGACGCCCCACGCTGGAGGTTGCGTTGACCGACGACGTCCTGGTCGTTCACGGCGGCTCACCGCTGCACGGACAGATCCGCGTCCGTGGTGCCAAGAACCTGGTCTCCAAGGCCATGGTGGCCGCCCTGCTGGGCGAAACCCCCAGCCGCCTGTACGACGTGCCGCGCATCCGCGACGTCGAGGTCGTCAGCGGCCTGCTCGAGCTGCACGGCGTCAAGGTCAGCAAGGGCGAGGACGACGGCGAACTCGTCATGGACCCCACGAACGTGGAGAGCGCCAGCGCCGACGAGATCAACGTGCACGCCGGGTCCAGCCGTATCCCGATCCTGTTCTGCGGCCCGCTGCTGCACCGCCTGGGCCGGGCGTTCATCCCGGACCTCGGCGGCTGCCACATCGGCCCGCGCCCGATCGACTTCCACATCCAGGCGCTGCGGCAGTTCGGCGCGATCGTCGACAAGACGCCCGAGGGCATGCATCTGACCGCGCCCAACGGCCTGCACGGCACGAAGCTGGAGCTGCCGTACCCCAGCGTCGGCGCCACCGAGCAGGTACTGCTCACGGCCGTCCGGGCCGAGGGCGTCACCGAGCTGCGCAACGCCGCGGTCGAGCCGGAGATCATCGACCTGATCTGCGTCCTGCAGAAGATGGGCGCGATCATCACGGTGCACACCGACCGGGTCATCGAGATCAAGGGCGTGCCCCGCCTGCACGGCTACCAGCACAAGCCGATCCCGGACCGGATCGAGGCCGCCAGCTGGGCCGCCGCGGCGCTGGCCACCCGCGGTGAGATCGAGGTGCTGGGCGCCCAGCAGGCCGACATGATGACGTTCCTGAACGTGTTCCGCTCCGTGGGCGGACAGTTCGAGGTCACCGACGCCCGCGCCACGCGTCCCGGGGTACCGGGCACCGAGGGCGGCATCCGCTTCTGGCACCCGGGTGGCGAGCTGCAGGCCGTCGCGCTGGAGACCGACGTCCACCCGGGCCTCATGACCGACTGGCAGCAGCCGCTGGTCGTCGCGCTGACCCAGGCCCGCGGCCTGTCGATCGTCCACGAGACCGTGTACGAGCAGCGCCTGGGCTACACCGAGGCGCTGGGCAAGATGGGCGCCACCATCCAGGTGTACCGGGACTGCCTCGGCGGCACCCCGTGCCGGTTCGGCCGGCGCAACTTCAAGCACTCCGCGGTCATCGCCGGACCGGCCAAGCTGCACGCCGCCGACCTGGTCATCCCCGACCTGCGGGCCGGCTTCAGCCACCTGATCGCGGCGCTGGCGGCCGAGGGCACGTCCCGGGTGTACGGCGTGGATCTGATCAACCGCGGCTACGAGGACTTCGAGGGCAAGCTGGCGGCGCTCGGCGCCCGCGTCGAGCGGCTCTGAGCGCCGGACTGCGCACGCTGGGCATGCCCTCGTGGCCCTCGCTTCGCTCGGTGCGCTCGGTCATGCCGCGCCAGCTGGGCATGCCCTCGTGGCCCTCGCTTCGCTCGGTGCGCTCGGTCATGCCGAGGGACGGGGTGCACAGCGAGGGTGACGCGGGCAGCTAGGCTTTGCGGGTGCCCTCGCTGTTTCGCCGCAAGTCCACCGACGTCGTCTCCGACGCGATCGAATCCGTGACGCCGGAGGCCGCCGAGCCGTCCCGGCCGAAGAGCTACACCCCCAGCAAGAAGGAGTTGGGCCAGGCCACTCCGAAGCGGGCCGCCACGGGCCGCCGGATGGCCGAGGCCACGCCGCCGGCCAACCGGCGCGAGGCGTACAAGCAGATGCGGGAGCGTCAGCGCCAGGATCGGGCCGACGCCGCCGAGGGGATGCGCCAGGGCGACGAGCGGTACTTGCTGGCCCGCGACCGCGGCCCGGAACGGGCGCTGGTCCGCAACATCGTCGACTCCCGGCGTACGGTCGGCACCTGGTTCTTCGCCGGGGCGCTGATCGTCCTGATCGGCTCGTCGGGACGGATGCCGGCCGCGGTGCAGCTGGGCGCGAACGTGCTCTGGCTGCTGCTGGCTCTCGGTGTGATCGTGGACAGCGTCCTGATCGCCCGGCGGGTCAAGCGGCTGATCGGCGAGCGGTTCCCGAAGACCACCCAGCGGATGGGCTCGCTGTACCTGTACGGCATCATGCGCGGGCTGACGTTCCGCAAGATGCGCGTCCCGAAGCCGCAGATCGAGATCGGCACCAAGGTCTGACGACCCCCGACACGCGAAACGCCCCCGGAAGCCCATGGCTCCGGGGGCGTCGCTTTGCGGGCCCGCTCACGAGGTAGGCCCCGCCGCACCACACCCGCACCCCGGCGCTGCACCGAACGGCTCCGCGGCACGGCCAGGCTTGCGGGATCGGATCGGCGGCGCCGCAGTCCTGCCTCGGCGCTCCACGGGGGCCTGCATTCGAGAGACGGGACAGATGTACGTATCGGTGCGCGACCGCCCGGCGGCGAAGACCGGTGGCGTGGCGGGCCGGATCGCCACCACCGTCCTGCTGCTCGGCGTCGTCAGCATGCTCACCGACGTCTCCTCCGAGATGGTCGCCGCGGTCCTGCCGCTGTACCTCACCGCCCAGGCCGGGCTCGGCTACCTCGGGTACGGCCTGGTCGACGGGGCGTACCAGGGGGTCAGCGCGCTGGTCCGGATGGCCGGCGGATACGCGGGCGACCGCAGCGACCGGGCCAAATGGGTCGCGGTGATCGGGTACGGCATGTCGGCGCTCAGCAAGATCGCCCTGCTGCCCGCGAACGGCCTGGCCGCCATCACCGCGGTGATCACGGCGGACCGCCTCGGCAAGGGGCTGCGGACCGCGCCGCGCGACGCGCTGATCGCCGACGCCTCCCCGCCACACGCGCTGGGCCGGGCGTTCGGGGTGCACCGGATGCTGGACACGATCGGTGCCGCGCTCGGACCGCTGGTCGCCTTCCTGCTGCTGGCCGCCGTGCCCCGGGGCTACGACGCGGTGTTCGTGGTGGCGTTCGCGGTCGCCGCGGTCGGCCTCGCCGTGCTGATCCTGCTCGTGCCCGACCGGCGCACCAACCGGGGCACCCGGGTCCGGCTGGGCGACGTGCTGCGCGAGGTGACCGGGCCGCGGCTGCGCCGGCCGTTGCTGGCCTGCGCGCTGCTCGGCGCGGTCACGATCGGCGACGGCTTCCTCTATCTGGCGGTGCAGCAGCAGGACCGGCTGGACGTCCGGTGGTTCCCGCTGCTGTTCGTCGGCACGAACCTGGCGTACCTGCTGCTGGCGCTGCCGCTGGGCCGCCTGGCCGACCGGCTGGGCCGGGGCCGCGTCCTACTGGCGGGCCACATCGCCCTGCTCGCCGCCTACCTGGTGGCGGCCGGTCCGGCCCGCGGCCCGGTCACGCTCGTGGCCGTGCTGGCGCTGCTGGGTACGTTCTACGCCGCCACCGACGGCGTGCTGCCGGCGCTGGTGAGCCGCCTGGTCGCCGCCGAGACCCGGACCAGCGGGATCGCCGCCGCCCAGACCGTCACGGTTCTCGCCCGTTTCGCCGCGTCGGTCGCGTTCGGTGCACTATGGTCGGCCGTCGGGGCGCGTCCGGGACTGCTGGTGTTCGCGATGCTGCTGGCCACGGCGCTGCCGGTGGCCGCCGTTCTGCTGCGCGGCGCGACCCTGCCGACGGGCCTGCCGGGTCGCGCCCGCGGCGGCCCGAACCCGAGCCCGTCCGAGCCCGTGGCCCCGGCGGCCGATCCGACCGCACGCCCGTGACACGAAGGCACCGCGGCCGGCCGCACCGCTGACATCCGGACGGAGGCCGATGAACGACGGCACGGCGGATGACCCGCACGGGGTCGTCGGCCGCGGGCGGGGTCGCGGCCGGCTCGTGGCCGTACTCGTCGTGGTGCTGGTGGCCGTGCTCGGCGCTGTCGCGTACGTGATCCACGCCCGGCGGGAGTCCCAGCGCGCGAGCGACCGGGCGCCGCGCGCCGCCACCGGCGGCGACTGGGCGAGCGTGTCGGCCGGGCCGCACGTGGTGTTCCGCAACACCGGCGCCGGGCCCGACCAGGGCAGGGTCGCCGTGGTGCCGCTGGGCGACCCGGCCGGGCCGCGGGCGCTCACCCCGGCCAGCTGCGACCGGGTCGACGCCACGCGGGTACGCGCGGTCTGCCTGTCCGCGCACACCGTCCTGACCACCCGCAGCTACCAGGTACGCCTGCTGCGGCCCGACTGGTCGACCGAGCGGGACCTGGGCCAGCTCGCCGGCCTGTACAGCCGGACCCGGCTCTCCCCAGACGCCGGCCTCGCCGCGGTCACGGCCTTCGTGTACGGCGACTCGTACACCAGCCCCGGCACGTTCTCCACCCGCACCACGATCACCCCGGCGGCCGGTGGGGCACCCGTCGACCTGGAGAAGTTCGAACTGGTGGTGGACGGGAAGGTCCGGCGTGACAGGGACCGCAACCTGTGGGGCGTGACGTTCGCCGACGACGACCGCTTCTACGCCACCGCCCTGGTCGGCGGCAGGACCTGGCTGGTGCGGGGCAGCGTCGCGGACCGGCGGCTCACCGCACTGTACGAGGACGTGGAATGCCCTTCGCTGTCCCCGGACGGCACGCGGATCGCGTACAAGAAGCATGATGATCTGCCCGACGGCCAGTGGCGGCTCACCGTGCTGGACCTCGCGACCGGGCGGCAGACCCCGCTGGCCGAGACCCGCAGCGTCGACGACCAGCCGGAATGGCTCGACGACCGGCACGTCCTGTACGGCCTGCAGTCCGGTCCCGAGGAGGCCCGGACCACCGACGTCTGGATGGCCGACGCGGACGGCGGCGGCACCCCGCAGCTGTTCATCCCCCACGGCTGGTCGCCCGCGGTCGTCCGGTGAACCCCGCTTATCAGTGGGCGGCCCGGTCCGGGGGCCGGTCCCGGTAGAGGCGGGACACCACGTCCTCGATGTCCGGCTCCACCAGCGACAGGTCACGCAGCGAGGCCAACGACGTCAGCGCGGCCACCACCGCTCCCGCGGACGCCGACTCCAGCTCGAAGCTCACCCGGTGCCCGTCGGCCTCGACCCCGGTCAGTGCCGCGCCGGGCACGGCGAACCCGGGCGGCAGCGGGGCGTCGAGGTCGGCGACCAGGCGGCGGCGGGAGCCATACCTGGTGTGCAGCGCCTCGATCGTGCCGTCGTGCACCACCCGGCCGTGGTCGATCACCACGAGGCGGCGGCACAGCCGTTCGATGTCGGCCAGGTCGTGGGTGGTGAGCACCAGCGTCACGTCGCCGCCCGCGCCCAGCTCCGCCAGGAACGCGCGCACCGCCTGCTTGCTCGTCACGTCCAGGCCGATGGTCGGCTCGTCCAGGAACAGCACCTGCGGGCCGTGCAGCAGCGCCGCGGTCAGCTCGCCGCGCATCCGCTGGCCCAGCGACAGCTGACGGACCGGGGTGTCGAGGAACTCGTCCAGGTCGAGCAGGGCCCGGCAGCGGCGCAGCCGGGCGGCGTGATCGGCGACCGGCACCCGGTAGACGTGCCGCAGCAGCGCGAACGACTCGCCCAGCGGCAGATCCCACCACAGCTGCGAGCGCTGACCGAAGACCACCCCGATGCGCAGCGCCAGCCTGGTCCGCTGCGGCACCGGGGCCAGCCCGCACACCGACACCTCCCCGGCCGACGGGGTCAGCACCCCGGTCAGCATCTTCAGCGTGGTCGACTTGCCGGCGCCGTTCGGGCCGATGTAGCCGAGCATCTCGCCCGGCTGGACGCACAGATCCACGCCGGCCACGGCCGGCACGATGCGCTTCGTCCGGCGCAGCCGGCCGGCGCGTACCCGGACCGTGAAGTCCTTGCACAGCCCCCGCGCCTCGATCACCGCGGCCATGGCCACTCCTTCCTCACGAGCTCTGCCGCCTTCGTCATGCCCTCCCGGCCCTCGCTCCGCTCGGTGCAGTCGGTCATGACCCCGTACTTCGGTACTGGCGGATCCCCGACCGCCAGGCGAGCGCGGCCACGCCGGCCGCGAGCAGCGCGACCAGCGGCGAGACGTATCCGGCCCAGGGCGGCAGGCCGAGCGGGTCGGCGAGGCCGAGCAGGGCCAGCGCGGGCTGGTAGGCCACGAAGGCGAAGCCGAGACCGTACGCGAACAGCGCCCGGAACCAGCCCTCGAAGACCGTGACCGGGTACGACGCGAAGTCGCGCCCGCCGTACGTGAAAGCGCTGCCCAGCTCGCCCGAGTCCACCCACCAGAACGCCAGGCTGGCGCTCACCACGAAGATCGCGCCGAAGAAGATCGCGCCGAAGATCGGGGCGGCGACCAGCAGCGCCAGCCGCGCCGGTGTCCAGACGATCGGGTTGGCGTGCAGGGCGACGCCGAGCACCACGAGCGCCAGCACCAGTCGCAGCGCCTTACGCAACGGCAGATCCATGAGCATCAGCTGAGCGAGCACCCCCAGCGGGCGGATCAGCACCGCGTCCAGGGTGCCCGTGCGCACATAGGACTGCAGCCGGTCGATGTTGCCCACACAGATGTCGGCCACCACGAACGCGCACGACGCCAGGCTCACCATGAGCAGCGCCTGGGGCAGGGTGAACCCGCCCACCCGCGGCGCGGGCCGGAACAGCACGATCACGGTGAGCACGTCCATCGCGGTGGCGCCGAGGTTGGTCGTCAGTTCCACCACGAACGACGCCCGGTACGACGCGGCCGAGCGGAACTGGGCGGCCAGCAGTGCCGCGTACGCGGGAAAACGTCGCTCACCCACCCTGCGCCACCAGCCTGCGCTCCGCCCGGCGCTGCACCGCCGCGCACGCGGCCAGCAGCGCCGCCGCCCACACCACCTGCAACCCGACGAGGGCCGCCTGCAGGGCCGGTGGATCGCGCTCGGTCAGCACGTCGAGCGGGGTCTGCAGCATCCCCGGGAACGGCGTGCCGACCCACAGCAGCACGGCCAGCCAGTGCGGCAGCAGGCGCAGCGGGAAGTACAGCCCGGCCAGCGCGCCGCCCGCGAGGGCCCAGAGCACGACCGGCCCGCGGGCGTCGTGCAGCCAGAAGGCGGTCGCGTTGACCAGGAAGCGGCACCCGAAGCTGATCACCACGGCCAGCACGACGGACACGGCGAACAGCGGCACTGTCCACCAGCGCCCCGGCCGGTAGAGGTCGAAGAAGATCGCCCCGACGAGCACCGGCGGCACGAACCTTGTCATCATCCGGTGCAGCGCCCGGCCGAGATCCGGGGCGAGGTATGAGACCACCGGATGCACAGGGCGCAGCAGGTCCACGGTCACGTCACCCGACCGGATGCGGTCCGACAGCTCCGACCACCCCAGCAGGGCCACTACGGTGAGTAGCCCCTGGCCCACCCAGACGTACGTGACTAGCTGGGTCTCGTCGTATCCGGCCGGACGGCCGTTAACGGTGGCCGCCGCGACGGCTAACAGGACGTAACAACGAAGGAACCCGAAGACGATGTTCGTGAACGATCCGGCCATCGTGGCCTGCCGGTAGGACGCCCATCGGCGGAAACCCGCCCAGACGAGCGCACCGAACGTCGCGGCCACCCCCCGGAACGGACGAGGTAGAGAGATCGTCGGCACCCTGGCGTCCTGCCCGTCCACGCCGTTAATCTCCTCCCCGATGCCCCGGCAGCGGAGCCGGGCGAATGTACCCGGTGTGCCCCCTGCCACCTCCCCAATTTCCCGACAAGGTGGATCTCGTCGTGACGGAGCGTCGCCAAGCATCAGCCACCCTCACGGGTGCCCGATGAACGGCTGGAGCTCGCACGCGGGTGCCGGCGGCTGGGACGACGAGCCCGGCTGGCTGTACGAGATCACCTGGGAATGGGAGCCGGTGCCCGGCCAGCGCTACCCCGGCGACCAGGGCCGCCTGCGGGCGGTGCACACACCGGTGTTCGACCCCACGGTCGATCCGCCTCCCGCCGACCCGCCATCCTGGACCGACGGCGCGGACACCCGTGACCCGGACGGCGCCGCGGGCCACCGCGCCGCGACCGCCCGTGAACAGCCTGCCTGGAACCGCCCGGTGCCGCACCCCGAGCACATCCGGCCGGTCGACAACCACGTGCCGTTCCGGGATGCGCAGCCGAACCTGCAGGAGGCGCTGGCCAACTACTACGGGCCGCGGATGGCCGAGCGCGGTCCCTGGCCCCCGGCCCCGTCCTCGCCGCCGTCGCGTCCTGGTTCGCCGCAGTCCACGCCGTACGTCGGTGGACCGTCCTCCCCGGCAGAGCGCGGGCGACCCGCGCCGCCGCCTGCTCCGGGCTCCGGGCGGGCCGGGACACCGCCGCCCGGGCACCGGCCCGGCCCGCCGCAGCCCAGCCCCCAGCAGCCCGGCCCCCAGCAGCCCGGCCCCCAGCAGCCGGCGCAGCCCCGGCCTGTGGTGGGAGGGCGTGCGCCGCAGCCACCGTTGCGACCGGACGCTCAGCCGCCGTTCCGGGCTGGCGAGGCTCCCGGTTCTCGACGGCCGGGTGAGGTGCCGCCTCCGCCTGGCGGGTACGCCATGCCGCAAGCGGCGGCCGGGCGGTCCGGTGCCGGCGTACCACCGGAGGCCCGGACGGGCGGACCGCCGCCCGGTAGCGGCGAGCGGTCCCACCCGCAGTACCGCGATGGGGGGCCGGACGGTCGTCGCCGCGAAGGGGCGCCCGGCCACTGGCAGGGTCGGCCGGATCCCTCCATGCCGCCCGGGGGCTCCCGGGAACTGCGGCCCACCGGTCCGCACCCGGATGCGCGGCCGCGCTCGGGCGCGCCATATCCGGACGGCCGACCGCAGCCGCCGCACCACGACAGCCGGCCGCAGTCCGGCGTGCCGTACCAGGGCACGCCGCCCCAGTCGGGCGTCCCGTATCAGGGATCCGCGCCGCAGCCGGGAGTCCCTCACCAAGGCTCCGCGCCGCAGCCGGGAGTCCCTCACCAAGGCTCCGCGCCGCAGCCGGGAGTCCCTCACCAAGGCTCCGCGCCGCAGCCGGGAGTCCCTCACCAAGTCTCCGCGCCGCAGCCGGCGGTCCCGAGCCGGGGCACGCCGCCGCAGGCCGGGGTTCCGTACCAGGGCTCTCCGCCGCAGTCCGGGGTCCCCTATCAGGGCTCTGCGCCGCAGTCCGGGGTTCCGTATCAGGGCTCCGCGCCGCAGGCGGCGGTTCCGTACCAGGACACCCGGCCACAGTCCGGCGTTCCGTACCCGGGAACGCCGGCGCAGCCCGGGGGTCCGTATCAGGGTGCTCCGGCGCAGCCGGGAGGGCCGTACCAGGGCGCGCCGCCGCAGCCGGGACACCAGGACGCCTGGCCGCCGTCAGGGGGTGCTCCGCGTACCGGGCCTGCCCACCCGCACGGCGCAGGGCAACGCGACGTCAGGCCCCCGGCCGGTTCGCGCTGGGACGAGACAACCGGTCACCGTCCCGCCGACGCGCGGGCGGAGGAGCACGCACATCAGCAGGGGTGGCCCCGGCCGGATGCCGCGCTTCCCGAGGCAGGCCCGCGCGGGCCACGGTCCGGCGTACCGCTGCCCGGGCCGCGGCACACGTCCGGCGCGCCGCGCGGTGCGCAGCCCCCGGCCACGCCGCACGGGCCGGTTCCGGAGGGGCACCACCACGCCGCGCAGGCGTACGACGGCCGGAGCCGGGCCTTCGACGACACTCCGCCGTACGGGACGCCGGCCGTGCCGAACCGTGCAGCGGGAAGTCCGGCCGGGCGCCAGCCTGCGGCGGGGTTGCCCGGGTCTCAGCCCGGCCCGGCGGCGTACGCCCGGCCGGAACAGCTACCGCAGGTACCGGGATCGCAGCCCGCGCCGCCGCGAGTGGTCCCCGAGACCGGTCCGCCGATGCAGTACCGGCCGGTCCCCCTGGCCCCCTCTCCGGTGGCACCACCGGTGCCCTCCGCACCGCCAATGCCGTCCGTGCCGCCCGCGCGGCCGGTCAGCTCGGCACCTCCTGTGGGCTCCGTGCCACCGGTGCCCTCCGCGCCGCCCGTGAGCCCCGCGCCGCCCGTGAGCCTCGCGCCGCCCGTGAGCCTCGCGCCGCCCATGGGCACCGTGCCGCCCATGGGCACCGTGCCGCCCCTGAGCCCCGCGCCGCCCATGGGCACCGTGGCGCCCGTGAGCCCCGCGCCGCCCCTGAGCCCCGCGCCGCCCGTGGGCTCCATGCCACCTGCGCCCTCGGTGCCGCCCATCAGTTCCGCGCCACCGGTGTCGTCGGCGCCGCCCGTGGGCGCGGTGCCACGGGTGTCGTCTGTCCCATTCGCGGCCGCCTCGGCCACTGCGCCGGTCACGGCGCCCCCGATAGCGCCGGTCACAGGGCCGCCCGCGTCGGCGCCGCCCACCGGGCCGACGGCACCGGTTTCACCCGAGGACTGGTTTGCGAGGCTCCCGACGGCACCACCGGCCGCAGGGCCCGTGGATGGCTCGACGTCGGATCCAGCCGCACGGCAGGAACGCGACAGCACCGAACCGCAGCCCGCGGGCTCTCCCGACACCAGCCCGTCCCGGCACGTCGAGGAACATGCGAGAGCGGACGAGGTGGTCGACGCCGGTGTCGTGCCGTTCTCCCCGGACGAGGCCGGAATCGCCGACCGCCCGGCGACCATGGGTACGACGGCCGTCGATCCGGCGTTCAGTGCCGGCGAACGGGCCGCCGCCTCATCCGCCGACAACGTTGCCACCGCCACGGGCGACTCGGACGGCGGCGAACGTGGTCTCGGCTGGCTGCTGCAGCTCAGCGGGCTCGGCGCGCCGTCTCTGGGCCCGCCCGCGACCCTGCACGGTGCCGCAGACGACGAAGCCGGGTACGTGCCAGCGGCGGCGTCCACTCCCGACAGCCCCACCGGTCAGCTCACAGTGGACGGGCCGGCTTCGGCGACGACACCGCCCGCCCCCACGACCGAGCCGAACGTCGAACACGCCACCGCACCGACGCGGGACATCCAGCACGCGACAGGGACCGCCCCGGACACCCGTCGCCCGGCTGTCCCGAACGTCCAGCACCCGACTGCCTCGGACACTCCGCAGCCGACCGCCCCGGACACCCAGCACGCGATCGTGGCTGAGTCGAGCGGCGCGGCCACGTCCCGGGCAGCCGGACCGGCCGAGCAGGGCATCGCCGAGCCCGGCAAGTTCGTCTCGGCAGCCGACATGCGGTCAGCGACCGAGCCGCCCACAGTCGTGGAGGCCGCCGGCAGCGGGGACGCGCAGGCCGACAACGAAGCCGATCCCGCCAGCACGCCGACCGACCGGACACAGACCGCAGCCGAGCCCCCGAGCACCGCACACCCCGGCACGGAAGCCGACCTCGCAAGCATCACCAACGACGCGAACACCGCAGCAGAGCGCCCGAGCACCGCACACGACGCGGGCGCGGAAGCCGACCTCGCAAGCGTCGCCAACGATCCGAACACCGCAGCAGAGCGCCCGAGCACCGCAGCAGAGCGCCCGAGCAGCGCAGACAACCCGGACAATGCAACCGAGCCCGCCAGCGACTCAGATATTGAATCCGCGACCAGTGCCGGCGGCCCGGACACCGCAACCGAGCCCGCAAGCGTCAGCAGCTTGGACCCTGCGACCTCGGCAGCGGAGCAGGAAAGCCGCATCGCCGACGTGCGCGCGGCAGAGTCCGACCCGGACTCACCCATCCCAGACCCGGTCGCTCCGGGCCAGTCACCATCCCCGTCAACGTCCGAAGTCGAATCGGCCCCGACGGACGCACCCCCGGCGCCCCACGCCCACGCCCACGCCCCCGGCATCGGCACCGGCACCGGCACCGGCACCGGCACCGAAGACGACGCCACCCGCGGCGATGCCGTCGACGCCGCTGATGCAGCCGTCCTGACCGAGGCAGAAGCCGAGGCAGAAGCCGAGGCAGAAGCCGAGGCAGAAGCCGAGGCAGAAGCCGAGGCAGAAGCCGAGGCAGAAGCTGCGGCAGACGCGGAGGCCGCGGCGGAATCCGGCGCGGACACCGACGACGCTGACGCTGAGACCGCCGGCGAAGAGGTGGCGGACGGTGGCGCGGACGAGATTGTTGAAGAGTTCGGGTCAGAAGCTGACCTGAACTCTTCAAGATCTGGTCCCGCCCCGGCCGCGTCCCCGAACGAGGTGACCGCCGAAGGCGCCATCGATGAGTCGGCGGACCTGGTGGCGACGCCATCCGGGGACAGGGCACCCGAACCCGCCCCGGCCGCACAGACCGCGGATGACGACGCACCGGATGCGGCGACCACCACGGCGTCGGTCGCCGACGACCTGGAGGTCCCCGAAGCACCTACCTCGGCTCAACCCGAACCCGGACCGGCGACTGAAGAACCCGCGACCACGACCACGGAACCCCAACCGACGGCGGAACCCCAACCGACGGCAGGACCCGGACCGGCGGCGGCGCCGTGGGGCGCGGAGCGGACGGTGTCGGCCCTCGACGTGACCACCCGCCCGGCGGTCACCCCTTCGGCACCCGTCGAGCCGGCACGTACCCGGACCGACCCCGAGGACGTGCTGTCCGCGTACCCGTGGCGGTTGTGTCCGACGACGCTGCGTGAGCTGGCCGACGACCCGGACCCGCTGCGGGTCGTGCGGGATCGCCTGACCGACAAGCTGGAGTACGCGGAGCGTGCCGCCGTCCGCGCCCGCCTGCTGAGCCTGCGCGCGGTGGCCTCGCGCGCCCTCGGCGACCTGGATCCGGCACTGGCGGACGCCCGGGAGGCGCTGGGCCATGCCGAGGCGACCACTGACCTGCGGCTCACCGCGCTGGTCCTGACCCGGTTGGCTGTGGTGCTGCAGTGGCGCGGTGAGTACGCCGAGGCCGACCGCCGGTACGCCGAGGCCGACTCCGTCGAGCTGCCGGACGTGCTGCGCGCGGCGATCGCCGAGCTGGCAGCCCGGTGCCGGTTCGAGCAGGGGCGTCACCTGGAGGCGTGCACGCTGTTCGAGCGGGCGCTGGATCTGCGCCGGGCCGAGGATCCGGAGCTGGTCGCCCGGGTCGAGCTGGCCCTGGACGTGGTGCACGCCAGGGTCCGGGAGACCGGCTGGGGGCCGTACGCGCGCACGGCCGAGCAGGTCCGGCAGCAGCCGGCGCGGCCGCACCGGGCGCAGGACCACGAGTCGGGCCTGTGGGGGTACGCGGACGCCGACGGCGTGCTGGTGGTGCCGCAGCGCTACGCGGACGTGGCGCCGTTCCACGAGGGTCTGGCGTGGGTGCGCCGCCCGTCGGGGCGGGCGTGGGAGCTGATCGACGCCGCGGGCACGACGGTGATCGACGAGTCGGCCGGGTACGTCGGGGTGGGCCCGTTCGGCGACGGGCTGGCGTGGGTGACCCGGCAGGGTACCGGCGGCTGGTTCGCCGTCGACGCGGGCAACCGGGTCGTGGTGGAGGGCGGCTTCGACGACGTCCGCGCGTTCCGCAACGGGCTGGCCCCGGTGCGCCGGGGCGTCGGCTGGGGTGCGGTGGACCGCGACGGGCGGCTGGTGGTGCAGCCGAAGTACCTGGGGTTCGCGACCGCGCTGGCGGGCGGGCGGCACCTGGACGGCTTCACCGACGAGGGCCTGGCGGTGGTGGACGCGGGCAACCGCAAGGGTGTGGTGGACCGCGGCGGGCGGGAGGTCGTACCCGCGGTGCACGCCGCCCTGCTGATCCACCCGACGGCGTTCGTGGTCGGGGACCGGGACGGCCGGTGGGGTGCGCTGGACCGGCAGGGCGAGCCGCTGGTCGAACTGGTGCACCCGAATCCGGCCGCGGCGCTGGACGAGGTGACGCGGCGGCAGGTGGACGACCGGCCCGTCCTGTAAGGGGCGGGTAGGGTCGCAGGAATGGAGTTCCGTCACCTCGGCCGTTCCGGCCTCATGATCAGCGAGATCGCCTACGGTAACTGGATCACTCACGGCTCCCAGGTCGAGGAGGAGGCCGCCGCCGCGTGCGTGCGGGCCGCCCTCGACGTGGGCATCACGACTTTCGACACCGCGGACGTGTACGCGGGCACCCGCGCGGAGGAGGTGCTCGGCCGCGCACTGCAGGGACAGCGCCGGGAGGGTTTGGAGATCCTCACGAAGGTCTACTGGCCGACCGGCCCCGGCCCGAACGACCGCGGCCTGTCCCGCAAGCACATCATGGAATCGATCGCCGGTTCGCTGCGCCGCCTGCAGACCGACTACGTCGACGTCTACCAGGCCCACCGCTTCGACTACTCGACTCCGCTGGAGGAGACGATGGAGGCGTTCGCCGACATCGTGCACTCCGGCAAGGCCCTCTACATCGGCGTCTCGGAGTGGAAGGCGTCGGAGATCCGCGCGGGCGTCGCGCTGGCGAAGGAGCTGAAGTTCCAGCTGGTCTCGAACCAGCCGCAGTACTCGATGCTGTGGCGGGTCATCGAGGCCGAGGTGGTGCCCACGTGCGAGGAGCTGGGGCTGGGCCAGGTGGTCTTCTCCCCGATCGCGCAGGGCGTGCTCACCGGCAAGTACCAGCCGGGCCAGCCGCCACCGGCGGGGTCGCGCGCGACGGACGAGTCGGGTTCCGGGTTCATCCAGCGGCTGCTGGCCGACGAGGTGCTGACGACCGTACAGAAGCTGCGGCCGCTCGCCGAGCAGGCCGGGCTGTCGATGGCGCAGCTGGCGGTGGCCTGGGTGCTGCAGAACCCGAACGTCTCGGCCGCCATCGTCGGCGCGTCGCGCCCGGAGCAGGTCTACGACAACGCGAAGGCGTCCGGCGTGAAACTCGACGCCGACCTGCTCAAGGCGATCGACGAGATCCTCGACCCGATCGCCGAGCGGGACCCGGCGCACACGGCCAGCCCGGCCCGGCGCCCCTGACGTAACGGGGTGCGGTTCTGGGCCGGGCTCAGATCTCGGACCAGAACCGCATCCACTCCAGACCCACCCGCCCGGCCAGGTCCGGAATGCCGACGGCGTCGCACAGGATGCCGACGAGGCTGAAGAACCACACGTTGACCTTGGACTGCCACAACAGCACGAACAACAGCATGAATCCGTACGGGGCGAACAGGTCGTAGGCCCGCTGGTATTCGCGGTTCAGCCAGGGCCGGACGATGTTGCCGCCGTCCAGACCGGGAACGGGCATGAAGTTGAGCACGCTCGCGGTCACCTGCAGGAAGCCCAGCGCGGCCAGCGCGATCCAGAAGTTGGCGTGCGCACCGATCAGCTCCCCGCCGGTGAAGCCGAGGTCGTCCGCCGCGCCCAGCGCGAACGGCACCGCGATGATCAGCGCGAACACCACGTTGGTGGCGGGCCCGGCGAGGCTGATCAGCGATTCGCGGGCCCGGGTACGGACCAGCGAGTGGTCGATCCACACGGCACCGCCGGGCAGGCCGATGCCGCCGAGCACCACCGCGATGATCGGCAGCACGATGGACAGCAGCGGGCTGGTGTATTTCAGCGGGTTGAGCCGCAGGTAGCCGCGTTCGGCGACGCCGCGGTCCCCGCACGCGTAGGCGACCGCGGCGTGGGCGTACTCGTGCAGGCACAGCGACAGCAGCCAGCCGCAGACGACGAACAGGAACACGTCGACCCGGACGTTGCCGAAACCGGTCCACGCCATCCACCCGCTGACCGCGGTCAGCGCGACGATGCCGACGAAGACCGGGCTGGGGACGAACGCGTTGCGCGGCCCCACGGAACTCGGGACGTTCACTCGGCCGGCAGCAGACTCATCTTGTAGTCCTCCCGGTCGTCCTCGACCAGGGTGACGGCGGTGATCCCGGCACCGGCCAGCTCACGCCACGCCTGACCGATCCACGACTCGGCGTCCGCCTGGCTGCTGAACGTCTCCACCGGGCCGGCGATCGCCTGCCCGTCGGCGCCCTCGTACCGCCAACTCCACGGCATCCCGCGGCCTCCTCGTGTCTGTCGGCTCGTGTAGATCAGGTTGCCAACCCCCGTCCACCCTACGGCCTCACGGGCGCCGTTCGGGGCCGCCCGCACCCGGACCGGCCGCGGCCTTAAGGTACGGGGCATGTCCGTTGATCGGTGGAACACCGTCCTGGTGCTCGGCGGGATCCGCTCCGGCAAGTCGGCGTTCGCGGAGTCCCTGGTCGCGGACGCGTCGTCGGTCCGCTATATCGCCACGGCCGCCGGGGCGCCGGATGATCCCGAATGGAACGCCCGGATCGAGGCGCATCAGCGCCGCCGGCCGGGTTCCTGGCCCACCGAGGAGATCGGCGCCGACCCCGGTCGGCTGGCCGCGCTCCTGGCCGACGCGAAGCCCGGCGACCTGCTGTTCGTCGACGACCTGGGCGGCTGGGTGGCCGCGCTGCTCGACCCCGGCCACCGGTCCGATCCGGCGGGCGGCCAGCGCGACGACCACTCAGCGCCGACCGGGGCGACCGGCGGCACGGCGGTCCCGCCTGCCACCGACGAGACGGTCGCCGCGCTCGCTGACGCGGTGCGCGCCTGCGTGGCCCGGGTGGTTCTCGTGAGCCCCGAGGTGGGGTTGTCGCTCGTGCCGACGACACCGGTCGGCCGCGCGTTCACGGATGCGCTCGGCGCCGCCAACCAGGCCGTCGCGGCGGCCTGCGACGCCGTGGTGCTGGTGATCGCGGGCCAGGCGAGCTGGCTGAAGCCGACCGCCCCGGAGCTGGCCGCGCTGTCCACGGCACCGGCCACCGACAGCGGCCTCCCCACCGGCACCGCTACGGACACCGACACCGACACCGACACCGACACCGACACCGACACCGCGACCGAAGCCGGCACCACCACCAGCACCGGCACACCGGACCGGACCACCGCCGAGACCGCGCCTGATCTGGAAGCCACCACGACGCCCACACCGGCTGCCGCTGCTCCGTCGACGGTTGTCGCGGCGGCCGTCGCGCCGGTCGCCGTCGACGTGGTGACCACCGAGGTGCCGTCCGGCACGGTGCCGGAGTTCGAGCCCGGCATGGATCTGCCGCTGCCCGACAACGACGCGGGCCCGGACGCCCGCGACCGCCTGGAGACCCTGGACCTGCCCGGCGCCGGGCTGGGCGCGCTCGGCGAGGCGGTGGAGTTCGCCGCGGGCGCGCAGGGCACCGCGGTGCCCCGGCCGTGGGGCCCGGTCCGGCTGCTGCTGCTCTCCGGCGAGCACACCGGCGACGCCGCGGCCGGGGCCGACCCGGCGGACGCGCAACGCCGGGTCGCCGCCGCGACCGACGGTTCGGGGCCGCTGGCCCGGCTCGCCGCCGAGGCGGGTGCGGACATCCAGGTCGTCCGGGTGGCGGCCGCGGGTGCCATGGAGGACGGGCCGGTACTCGACGCCGACGGCGTGGAGGCCGCCCTGCGGCAGGGCTGGGCGCTCGCCGAGCAGGCCGCGGACGACGGCCGCGACGCGGTGGTGCTCGGCGCGTGCGGCACCGGTACCGAGGCCGCCGCGGCCGCCGTGATGGCGGCCAGCACCGGCGCCGAGCCGGTCGCGGTGCTGCCGCGGGTCCTGGTTCCGGGCGGCCGGTACGACGACGAGGCCTGGATGCGGCGCTGCGCGGCGGTCCGCGACGCCCTGCACCGGGTACGCCGGGAGCCGCGCGGCGCCCGCGACATCCTGTCGCAGCTCGGCGGCGCCGACGTGGCCGTGGCGACCGGGGTGCTGCTCGGTGCCGCGTCCCGCCGCCTGCCCGTGGTCGTGGACGGCCCGGTCGGCATCGCGGCCGGGCTGGTGGCGCGGGACCTGGCGGCGCAGACCCGGCACTGGTGCCTGCTGGCCGAGGCGGGCACGTCGCCGCTGGTGAAGCAGGGCGCCGACGTGCTGGGTCTGACCCCGGTGCTGCGGCTCGGCCTGGACCTGGGCGAGGGCGCCAACGCGTTGGCCGCCCTGCCGCTGGTGCGCAGCGCGATCGGCCTCACCGAGTCCCTCGCTGTGCACCCGGCCCTGCTCGACTCGCCCGGCGACCCCGGCTGGGAGGACGCCGACTTCGTCGAGCCGGAACCGGACGGGCCGGGCCCGGCGCTCGCCCCCGGTGCGTGACCTCGCGGCGGGCCTGCGGCTGGCGGTCACCACGCTGACCGTCCTCCCGCTGCGTGCGGGCCGGGTGGACCGGGCCGTGGCGGCGGTGGCGATGGCGGCGGCCCCGGTGGTGGGTGCGTTGCTCGGCGCGGCCGTCGCGGCGGTGCTGACCGGCTCCTCGGCCGCGGGCGCTCCCGCCGGGCTGGCCGCCGCGCTGGCCGTCGGCACCGGGGCGGTGCTCACCCGGGGTCTGCACCTGGACGGGCTGGCCGACACGGTGGATGCGCTGGGCTCGTACCGGTCCACCGACGGTGCGTTGGAGATCATGAAGAAGCCGGACATCGGCCCGTTCGGGGTGGCGGCCATCGCGGTGACCCTGCTGGTGCAGGCGGGGGCGCTGACCGGGCTGGGCGCCGGTGCGGTGGTCGCGGCGTGGGCGGCGGGTCGCCTCGCCGTGCCGCTGGCCTGCCGCCGGGGCGTACCGGCGGCGCGGCCGGAGGGGCTGGGCGCGCTGGTCGCCGGTACGGTGCCCGTGCCGGCGGCGGCCGCCGCGGTGGCCCTGGTGGCGGCCGCCTCGATCTGGGCGGTGCCCGGCCGCCCGTGGCAGGGCCCGGCCGCGGTCGCCGCCGCGACCCTGGCCGCCCTGCTGCTGGTACGCCACGCGGTACGCCGCTTCGGCGGGATGACCGGCGACGTCATCGGCGCGGCGGTCGAACTCGCCACCACCGTGGCCCTGATCGCGCTAGCCCTGGGCTGAGTCGTACTCCTTGACGAGCTTCTTGGGGGCGGTACGCCGCCACGCCTCGACGACGACCTGGTGCAGCTCCTCGGCATCGGCGCTGGCCAGGTCGACCCGGACCCAGCCGTGGCGCCCCACGTACTCGGCGACCGCGTACGTCTGCGGCGCCGCCGCGATCAGCTCGGCCTGCTCCTCACGGGTCGCCTTGACCGACATCGTCGGCGAGTCAGGCGCCCCACCGGCGATCATCTTGTCGCCGACCCGCAGCGTCGGATGCCCCCACTGCTCGACCATCACCTCCCGGGTGCCGGGCAGCGCCAGCACCCAGTCGCGCACCTGCGCGTAGGTGACAGCCATCAGCGCACCGACGTCTGCACGAACGGCGGCTTCACGACCCGCGCCTGTGTCCGCCGCCCCCGGATGTCCACCTCGACCAGGTCGCCGTCGGTGAGCCCGGCGGCCGTGTCGAGCAGGGCCAGCGCGACGCCGACCTTCTTCGTGGGCGAGAACGTGCCGCTGGTGGTCTCGCCGACCAGCTGCTCACCCACGTACACCTGCATGTGGCCGCGGGGGATGCCGCGGCCGGTCAGTTCCAGGCCGCGCAGGCTGCGGCGCGGGCCCTCGGCCTTCTCCGCCAGCAGCGCGTCGCGGCCCCAGAAGGCGGGCTTGGACCAGCCGACCGCCCACCCGGCACGGGCCTGCACCGGCGTGATCTCCAACGACAGGTCCTGGCCGTGCAGCGGGTAGCCCATCTCTGTGCGCAGCGTGTCGCGGGCGCCGAGCCCGCACGGCTGCACCCCGGCGTCGATCAGCGCGTCCCAGGTCGCGGCGGCCTTGTCCCACGGGATGACCAGCTCGTAGCCGTGCTCGCCGGTGTAGCCGGTGCGGCACACCACCACCTCCGGCGACGCCTGGAACGACATGTACTCCAGCTCGGTGGGCAGGCCGAGCTTCGCCAGCACGTCGGCCGACCCGGGCCCCTGGACGGCGAGGATCGCGTACGTACGGTGCTGGTCGGTGACCGCGATCCCGGCCGGTGCCGCCGCGGCCATGCGGCGCACCACCTCGGCGGTGTTGGCGGCGTTCGGCACCAGGAACACGTCGTCCGGGCCGTACAGGTATGCGATCAGGTCGTCGACCACGCCGCCGCGCTCGTCGCAGCACATCGTGTACTGCGCCTTGCCCGCGGCGATGCGGTCCAGGTCGTTGGTGAGGCACGCGTTGACGAAGTCCGCCGCGCCCGGCCCGAGCACCGTGGCCTTGCCCAGGTGTGAGACGTCGAAGACCCCGGCCCCGGTACGCACCGCGGTGTGCTCCTTGATCACCCCGCCGCCCGCGTACTCCAGGGGCATCTCCCAGCCGCCGAAGGCGGCGAACTTGGCACCGAGCGCGACGTGGCGCTCGTGCAGGGGCGAACGCAGCAGCGTGCCAGCGACCTCGGTGGACATGGCTGTCAACTTACCGCGCCACGAGGCACCCCGATCGACGTGATCCCGCCCGTTCGCACGACGGGGCCGCATCTGTCGTTAGAGTCGGCGAGACACCACCGCCGAGCGGCGCGACCCGCGCCGGTCGGGCCATGCCGTCGGAGGCGCCCAGGAGGTGCGCTCCGGCCCCGGACCTCCGCGGAGTTCTCGAGTGACCCAGCCCGCCCCCTCCCTCAGCCTGGTCGACACCGACCCCGCCGAGCTGGCCGTCGATGCCATCGTCATCGGCCTGCACAGCCAGCCCGACGAGGGCGGCGCACTGCTGCCCGCCGCCGGTGCGGAGAGCATCGCCGCGGCGTTCGACGGCAAGCTGACCGCCACCCTGTCGCTGCTCGGCGCGACCGGCGCGCCGGGCGAGGTCACCAAGCTGGCCACCCTGGGCACGGTGTCCGCGCCCCTGCTGGTGGCGGTCGGTCTCGGCGACGAGCCGTCCGGCGCGGCGCCGGACCCCGAGACGCTGCGCCGGGGCACGGGCGCCGCGGTGCGCGCCCTCGCGGGCAGCGCCACGGTCGCGCTGGCCCTGCCGCTGCCGGACGACGCGGACGCGCCGGGCGTGCTGCGGGCCATCCTGGAGGGTGCGCTGCTGGGCGGGTACCGGTTCGCGGGCTACAAGACCAAGCCGCAGCCCCATCGCCGCGAGCCGGTGACGGCGCTGCAGGTGTACGTGCCGGACGCCGCGGACGCCGCCGCGCGGGCCGAGGTGGAGCGCGCCGCGATCGTGGCGCACGCGGTGCGCCTGACCCGCGACTGGGTGAACCAGGCCCCGAACGAGCTGCGCCCGCCGCAGTTCGCGGACGCCGTGGCGGCGGCCGCCAAGGGCACCGGCCTGGCGGTGGAGGTGCTGGACTTCGAGGCACTCAAGGCCGGCGGCTACGGCGGCATCGTCGCGGTGGGCCAGGGCTCGGAGGCGCCGCCGCGGCTGGTGAAGCTGAGCTACACCCCCGAGGGCGTGGCGGACCCGAAGCGGGTGGCGCTGGTCGGCAAGGGCATCACGTTCGACACGGGCGGCATCAGCATCAAGCCCGCGGCGGGCATGTGGGAGATGAAGTCCGACATGGCGGGTGCCGCCGCGGTCGGCGCGGTCCTGCTGGCGGTGGCCGCGCTCAAGCCGGACGTCGCGGTCACCGGCTACCTGGCCATCGCGGAGAACATGCCTTCGGGTACGGCGTACCGGCCGGGCGATGTCATCACGATGATCAACGGCAAGCGGGTGGAGGTGCTCAACACCGACGCCGAGGGCCGGATGGTGCTGGCCGACGCGATCGCCCGGGCCTGCGCGGACGGCACCGACTACCTGTTCGAGACGTCGACGCTGACCGGCGGCCAGGTGGTGTCGCTGGGCAAGCGGATCTCGGGCGTGATGGGCGAGGCGGCCACCTGCGAGCGGGTCAAGGCGGCCGGTGCGGCGGTGGGCGAGCCCGCGTGGCCGATGCCACTGCCCGACGACGTCCGCAAGGGCATGGAGTCGGACGTGGCCGACATCTGCCAGACCAACGCGAGCATGGACCGCGCCGGGCACATGCTGCAGGGCGGGGTGTTCCTGCGCGAGTTCGTGGCCGACGGGGTGTCGTGGGCGCACATCGACATCGCGGGCCCGTCGTTCCACACCGGCGAGGCCACCGGCTACTGGACGAAGGGCGGCACCGGCGTCCCCGTCCGCACCCTGCTCACCTTGATCGACGACATCGCCGCCAACGGCTGAGCTGAGCTTGCTGGCTTCGCTTCGCTCCGCGGGCGATCGCCTGGTACACCGCTGACTCGGGGGTTCTGACGACTGCCTACCCCGCAGCCGTCAGAACCCCCGAGTCACCGGCGGCGATCGCCGGTCTGGCTCAGCTCAGCTCCCTGCGCTTCTGGCGGCTGTTGTAGTCGCGCATTCGCTGGGGGTAGCCGAGGAGCCTCACGTCGTAGATGGGCAGGGCCAGCTGGTGGGCGAAGCGGCGGGCTACCTCGGGGGTGTCGATGCGCCGCCGGGTCCATTCGCCGTCGTGTGCGACGAGCAACACCGTGGTCTCCGTCACGGTCGTCTGCGGCTCGATGAACGCCTCGACGCCCCGGCGGGACCGGACAAACTCCGCAAGATGCTCCAGATCGGCACGATCCACCGGCCGGCCGAAGCGTCGCGCCGGCTCTCTGCGCCGCCGAAACCAGGCCACGGAGCACTCCTCACGGTCGATTGCGGAAAGGGTACGTCGCACCCGGGTGTCGTTGGGCACCTGGCTGCATCGATCGGCGTTGCAAGTGACAAGATGACCTGGACGACTTGTGACCGTTTCCATAGTGAGATCCACGTGGTGACGACGCGACCTTGGAGTTGACGTGAGCCAGCCGAACACCTTCGACATCGTGATCCTCGGCGCCGGCAGCGGTGGCTATGCGTGCGCCCTGCGCGCCGCCCAGCTCGGCCTGACGGTCGCCCTCATCGAGAAGGCCGAGGTCGGCGGCACCTGCCTGCACCGTGGCTGCATCCCGACGAAGGCGCTGCTGCACGCGGGCGAGGTCGCGGACCAGACCCGCGAGAGCGAGCAGTTCGGGGTCAAGGCCGACCTGGTCGGCATCGACATGGCCGGCGTGAATGCGTACAAGGACGGCGTCGTGGCCCGGCTGTACAAGGGCCTGCAGGGCCTGCTCAAGCAGCCGAGCATCACGCACGTCGCGGGCTCCGGCAAGCTGGTCGCGAAGGACACCGTCGAGGTCGACGGGAAGCGCTACACCGGGCGCAACATCGTGCTCGCCACCGGGTCGTACTCGCGCTCGCTGCCGGGCCTGGAGGTCGACGGCCGCCGGGTGATCACCAGCGAGCACGCGCTGCGCCTGGACCACGTCCCCGCCTCGGCGATCGTGCTGGGCGGCGGCGTCATCGGCTGCGAGTTCGCCAGCGCCTGGAAGTCCTTCGGCGTGGACGTGACCATTGTGGAGGCCCTGCCCCGCCTGGTCGCCGCCGAGGACGAGGAGATTTCCAAGCAGGTCGAGCGGGCGTTCCGCAAGCGCGGCATCGCGTTCAAGACCGGCAAGCCGTTCGAGAAGGTCGAGCACACAGAGAACGGCGTGCGCGCCACGATCGCGGGCGGCGAGGTCATCGAGGCCGAACTGCTGCTGGTCGCGGTCGGCCGCGGCCCGACGACCCGGGATCTCGGGTACGAGCAGCAGGGCATCACGCTCGACCGCGGCTTCGTGATCACCAACGAGCGGCTGCACACCGGCGTCGGCAACATCTACGCGGTCGGCGACATCGTCCCCGGCCTGCAGCTGGCGCACCGCGGCTTCCAGCAGGGCATCTTCGTCGCCGAGGAGATCGCGGGCAAGAACCCGGCGGTCATCGACGAGAACGGCATCCCCCGCGTCACGTACTCCGACCCGGAGGTCGCGTCGGTCGGCATCACCGAGGCCAAGGCCAAGGAGCAGTACGGCGCGGACAAGGTGTCGACGTACAACTACAACCTCGGCGGCAACGGCAAGAGCCAGATCCTCAAGACCGCGGGCTTCATCAAGCTGGTCCGGGTCAACGACGGCCCCGTCGTGGGCGTCCACATGGTCGGTGCACGGGTCGGCGAACTCATCGGTGAGGCGCAGCTGATCTTCAACTGGGAGGCGTACCCGGACGAGGTCGCCCAGCTCGTGCACGCCCACCCCACGCAGAACGAGGCGCTCGGCGAGGCCCACCTCGCGCTGGCGGGCAAGCCGCTGCACGCGCACGCCTGAGCCGAGCCCATCCACTACCGCAGGCCCTAAGGAGTTCGAAGAGATGCCGGTATCGGTCACCATGCCGCGGCTGGGTGAGAGTGTCACCGAGGGCACCGTCACCCGCTGGCTCAAGCAGGAGGGCGAGCGGGTCGAGGCGGACGAGCCGCTGCTGGAGGTCTCCACCGACAAGGTCGACACAGAGATCCCGTCGCCCGCCGCCGGCGTCCTGTCGCGCATCGTCGTCGGCGAGGACGAGACCGCCGAGGTGGGCAGCGAGCTGGCGGTGATCGCGGGCGACGGCGAGGCCGCGGCCCCCACGCAGCAGGCCCCCACGCAGCAGGCCCCGGCCCAGCCGGCTCCGGCCCCGCAGGCCGAGCCGGAGCCCCCCGCGCCGACCACCCCGTCCACGGAGACCCCGGTCGGCCAGGAAGCCCCGGCGCCGCAGACCGCGGCCCCGGCGGCGGGCGGCGAGGGCACGGACGTGAAGATGCCCGCCCTGGGCGAGAGCGTCACCGAGGGTACGGTCACCCGCTGGCTCAAGCAGGTCGGCGACGCCGTCGAGGTGGACGAGCCGCTGCTGGAGGTCTCCACGGACAAGGTGGACACCGAGATCCCGTCGCCGGTCGCCGGCACCCTGCTGGAGATCAGGGTCCCCGAGGACGAGACCGCCGACGTCGGCGCGGTGCTGGCCGTGGTGGGCACCCCGGGCAGCGCCCCGGCGGCCCCGGCCCCGTCCGCACCGGCACCCCAGGCGGCCGCTCCGGCTCCGGCCACCCCGGCACCGGCCCGCCCGGCAGCTCCGGCGCAGCCCGAGGCGCCCGCGGTCGAGTCGGCTCCGCCCCCAGCACCGGTCGCGCGGCCCGCCGAGCCGGCTGCCCGGGCCGCCGCACCGGCCACCCCGGCCGCCGACACGGTCCGGGCGAACGGCGCCGGCGACGCCGGTTACGTGACCCCGCTGGTCCGCAAGCTGGCCGCCGAGAAGGGTGTCGACCTCGCCACCCTCACCGGCACCGGGGTCGGCGGCCGGATCCGCAAGCAGGACGTCCTGGAGGCGGCCGAGAAGGTGGCCTCGGCGGCTCCCGCCCCGGCGTCGCGTCCCGCGGCCGCTCCCACGCCGAAGCCGGCCCCCAGCCCGCTGCGCGGCCGCACCGAGAAGCTGACCCGCATCCGCGCCACGATCGCCCGGCGCATGGTCGAGTCGCTGCAGGTCTCGGCGCAGCTCACCACGGTGGTCGAGGTCGACGTCACGAAGATCGCCCAGCTGCGTACCCGTGCGAAGAACGACTTCTTCGCCAAGCACGGCGTGAAGCTGTCGTTCATGCCGTTCTTCGCGCTGGCGGCGGTCGAGGCGCTGCGCGCCCACCCGGTCGTCAACGCGTCGATCGACCAGGAGGCCGGCACCGTCACCTACCACGACGGCGAGCACCTGGCCATCGCGGTGGACACGGAGAAGGGCCTGGTCGTGCCGGTCATCCGTGACGCGGGCGACCTCAACCTGGGCGGGCTCGCCAAGCGGATCGCCGACGTGGCCGAGCGCACCCGGGCCAACAAGATCAGCCCGGACGAGCTGTCCGGCGGCACGTTCACGCTGACCAACACCGGCAGCCGGGGCGCCCTGTTCGACACCCCGATCATCAACCAGCCGCAGGTGGGCATCCTGGGCACCGGCGCCGTGGTCAAGCGGGCCGTCGTCCTCGACGACCCGGACCTCGGCGAGGTGATCGTGCCCCGGTCGATGGTCTACCTGGCCCTGTCGTACGACCACCGGCTCGTCGACGGCGCCGACGCCGCCCGGTTCCTGGTCACCCTGAAGGACCGGCTGGAGGCCGGGCAGTTCGAGGGCGACCTCGGGCTGAGCTGACCCGCGTACGCCCGAGGGCGCGCCGGCACCCGCCGGCGCGCCCTCGTTCGTTCGTCGACGCCCCACGGGGGACACCTGTGCAGACGAACCACGTATCGGGCAATGATGGGGCCATGCGGATCCTCATGGCCGGCGCGTCCGGCTTTCTCGGCACCGCCCTCGCCGAACGGCTCGACGCCGCCGGCCACGACATCACCCGACTCGTCCGGCGCGAGCCGCAACGGCCCGGCGAGGCGTACTGGAAGCCGACGGCCGGCCAGCTCGATCCCGGACCGGTCGCCGGCGTCGACGCAGTGATCAATCTGGCCGGCGCGGGTGTGGGAGACAAACGCTGGACCGCGGGCTACCGGAAGGTGATCCGCAACAGCCGGGTGGACAGCGCCGGCACCCTCGCCCGCGTGATCAGCCAGTTGCCCGCCCCGGAGCGTCCCCGGATGCTGCTGCAGGGTTCCGCGGTCGGCTGGTACGGCGACACCGGCGACCGCGAGGTCACCGAGGAGGCACCCGCCGGCACCGGGTTCCTCGCCGACGTGTGCCGGGTCTGGGAGGCCGCCGCCCGCCCGGCCGAGGACGCCGGCAGCCGGGTGGTGCTGCTGCGCACCGGCATGCCGCTGGACGCGGGCGGTGGCCTGCTCAAGCCGCAGCTGCTGCCGTTCCGGCTGGGGGTCGGCGGCAAGCTCGGCGGGGGCCGGCAGTGGCTGCCGTGGATCGCCCTGTCCGACTGGCTGGACGCGATCGAGCTGCTGCTGGAGCGCTCCGACATCGCCGGACCGGTCAACGTCGTCGGCCCCGAGCCGGTGACCAACGCCGCCTTCACTGCCGCGTTCGGCCGGGCCCTGCACCGGCCCACGATCATGCAGATCCCCGGCGTGGCGCTGAAGGTGGCGCTCGGCGGACTCGCCGACGAGGCGCTGCGCAGCCAGCGGGTCATGCCCGCGGTGCTGCGCCGGGCCGGCTTCACCTGGCAGCACCCGACCGTGGAGTCCGCCCTGCAGGCCGCGCTGACCCCGGCAGCCACGGGGGCACACTGACGCCACCCTTCCTGCCCGGATTCACGCTGGCCACGGCCTTGATCCGCGGCGCCGGCGGCGCGCAATCCGGGCTGGCTACGGGCCCCGGCGGCCTCGGCTTGCTACCGTGCGGCTCGTGCCCGTCGCCACCGCACCCGCAGATCCCCCGGTCGCACGGGCCGGTGCGTCGCGGGGCGGCCGGGCCTGGCCCGCACATCTGCTGGTGGCCTCGACCGCCCTGCTGCTGGCGGTCTGGGTGACCTCCGGCCTGTGGGCCTCCCCCACCACCCGGGCCATCGCCGCAAACCCCGGCGACCAGGCATTCTTCGAAGGACTTCTCGGGTACGGGGTGCACCTGCTGCGGCACGGCGGCGACCCGTTCTTCACCGACCTGCTGAACGCCCCGCTCGGGGTGAACCTGGCGGCGAACACCGCGATCACGGCGTACATCCTGCTGTTCGCGCCGCTGACCATGCTGGCCGGGCCGCAGGTCACCTACGTGACCATCCTGACGCTCAACCTCGCGGGGTCCGCGTTCGCGTGGTATCTGTTCCTGCACCGCCACCTCGTACGGCACCGGGCCGCCGCCGCCCTGGGCGGGCTGTTCTGCGGCTTCGCACCGGGTTTCGTCTCGCATGCCAACGGCCATCTGAACTGGACCGCCGGATGGATCGCCCCGCTGGTGCTGTGGCGGGTGCTCACGCTGCGCGAACCGGGCCGGTGGCTACGCAACGGCGTGGTCCTCGGCGCGGTGCTGGCGGTCTGCTTCACGATCGCCGCCGAGGGCCTGTTCTTCACGGCCCTCGCCAGCGGGGTGTTCGTGCTGGCCTGGGCCGCCGCGCCGGCCACCCGGGCGCAGGCGCGGGCCGCCGCCCCGACCGTGCTGGCCGCCCTCGGTGTGACGGCCGTGGTGGCGGGGGCCCTGCTGGCGTACCCGCTGTACATGCACTTCGCCGGGCCGCAGACGTTCTCCGGCACCGGCTTCAACCAGCAGGAGTTCTCGGAGGACGTCGCCGCGTACGTCAGCTATCCCAGCCGGTCGGTGGCCGGCTGGGCCGGGCTGGACAGCGCCAACCTGGCGTCGAATCCGACCGAGCAGGCGTCGTTCTTCGGGCTGCCGCTGGTCCTGCTGGCCGGGTTCGCCACGGTCAGCCTGTGGCAGCGCGCGGACGCGGGCCGCCGGGCCACCCTGCGCGCCCTGCTGATCGTCGGCGCGGTATTCACGGTGCTGTCGTGGGGGCCCCGGCTGCGGGTCCTGGACCACGAGACCCACCTGCCCCTGCCGTACGCGGTGCTGGCCCGCCTGCCGCTGTTCGACTCGGCCCTGCCCACCCGGTTCTCGCTGGTGGTCGCGGGTGTCCTGGGCATCCTGCTGGCACTGGCCGCGGAGCAGGTGCTCAGTACGCCCGCCCCGCCCCGCCGCGCCACGTGGGCGGCCGTGTTCACCGTCGCGCTGCTGCCCCTGCTGCCGCTGCCCGTGACCACCGCCGAACGGGCGCCGGAGCCGCGGTTCATCGCCGACGGCACCTGGCGCCGCTACGTGCCCGACGGCGGGGTGCTCAGCGCGCTGCCGTTCGCCACCAATCCGGGCCCCGACGCGCAGCGGTGGCTGGCGTACACGCTGGCCCGGGGCGGTCCGGTGTTCCGGATCCCCGGCGGCTACTTCCTGGGGCCGGGTGGCCCGGACGGCAAGGGGCAGATCGGTGCCCCGTTGCTGCCCACCGATCTGCTGCTGCAGCAGGCCGCCCTCTACGGCTATCTGCCGCCGATCACCGACGTGGAACGCGAGCAGGCGCGGCGCGACTTCGCGTACTGGGGCATCGAGGCGGTGTTCCTCCCCGACAAGATCATCGGCTCGCAGGGGCCGCTGTTCCACACGACGCTGGAGCAGACCACGACCGCCCTGCTGGGCCCGCCGGAACGGGTCGACGACGTGCTGCTGTGGCGCATCCGCCCCGGGGTGGATCCGGTGACGCCCGGCGGCTGAGCCGGTCGCCACGCGCGCCGGACTACGCTGCAACGGTGACGACTTCTACGCTCGCGGTGCTGCGTCCCGGTCTGGTCGACTACCAGGTGGCGTGGGACGAGCAGCGCCGCCTCCACGACGACGTGGTGGCCGGTGCCCGCCCGGACACCATCCTGTTGCTGGAACACCCGAGCGTGTTCACGGCCGGCAAGCGCACAGAGCCGCAGGACCGGCCGCTGGACGGCACCCCGGTGGTGGACGTCGACCGCGGCGGCAAGATCACCTGGCACGGCCCGGGCCAGCTGGTCGGCTACCCGATCGTGAAGCTGCCCGACCCGGTCGACGTGGTGGCGTACGTGCGCCGCACGGAGCAGATGCTCATCGACGTGTGCGCCGAGTTCGGGGTCGTCGTGGAGCGGGTCGAGGGGCGCAGCGGCGCCTGGGTACGCGCCGACGAGCGCGGTCCCGACCGCAAGGTGGCGGCCATCGGCATCCGGGTCTCGCGCGGCGTCACCCAGCACGGCTTCGCCCTGAACTGCGACTGCGACCTGTCGAATTTCAACCGTTTCGTCCCGTGCGGCATCCGCGATGCAGGGGTCACCTCACTGAGCGCCGAGCTGGGCCGCCCCGTGCCGGTCGCCGAGGTCCTCCCGGTCGTCGAACGCCACCTCCCGACCCTGCTGGCCTGAGACCGAGCGCCGCCGCCGTCTGCACCGGATCCGGCACGGTCGCCGCGTCGCCGCGACAGGCAGCGCATCCCGCGCCCGTGTGCCACCGCAGCGGTCCGGCATCGCCACGGTTCCCGGCAGCGGCCGGAACCGTGTCCGGTTCCGGCCACTCCGCGATCAGGGCGTGAGGCGGTGCAGGTCGCGCGGGAACGCGGTCACCTCGCGGACGTTGGCCGCGCCGAGCAGCCGCGCGACGAAGCGTTCCAGCCCGATCGCGAAACCACCGTGCGGCGGCATCCCGAACCGGAACCCGTCGAGGTACCCCTCGTAGGCGGTGACCGCCTCGCCCCGCGCCGCGAGGGCCGCGGTGTAGTCGGAGTACCGGTGCAGCCGCTGCCCGCCGGTGACCAGCTCGACCCCGCGAAACAGCAGGTCGAAGCTGTTCGACCAGGTCGGGTCGGACGGCTGCGGGTGGGTGTAGAACGGCCGCTTGCGCATGGGGTAGCCGGTGACGAACACGAAGTCGCTGCCGTGCTCAGCCGCCGCCCACTCCCCCAGCGCCCGCTCGTGCACCGGGGCCAGGTCCGGCTCGTCGGCGGGCGCCCCGGCGATCCGCAAGGCCTCGCTGAAGTGCACCGCCGGGATCTGCTCCGGCACGCCCGGCACCGGGGTGCCGGTCCGGTCGGCGACGGCGCCGAGCATGGTCGCCACGACGTCGCGCAGCACCGCCATCACGTCCCGGTGGTCGGCGATGAAGCCCAGCTCGGCGTCGAGGGAGGTGTACTGCGCCAGGTGCCGCGCGGTGTCGTGCGGCTCGGCGCGGAACACCGGCCCGACCTCGTACACCCGCTCGAAGACGCCGACCATGAGCTGCTTGTAGAACTGCGGCGACTGGGCCAGGTATCCGGGCCGGCCGAAGTAGTCGAGGCGGAACACGTTGGCCCCCGACTCGGTGGCCGACGCGACGATCTTCGGGGTGTGGATCTCGACGAAGCGGCGGGCCTCCAGCGCCGCACGGAACCCCGCGGTGGCCGCAGCGGCCACCCGTAGCGCGGCGGCGCGGGCCGGGTGCCGCAGGGCCAGCGCGGCGTGGTCGAGCTGGGTGGGCAGGGTCCCGGTCGGGGCGGGCCGGTGCAGTTCGACAGGCAACGGTACGGCGACCGCGCTGTGCACCCGTACCGTGGGCGTGGTGAGCTCGACCCCCGCGGGCGCCGCGGCGTTCGTGGTGACCGTGGCGGTGATCTCGACGACGCTCTCCTCGGTCAGCGCCCCGACCCGCGCGCGGTCCTCGGCCGAGGTCGCGACGACCTGGGCGAGGCCCGCGGCGTCGCGCAGGATCAGGAAGGCCACCGACTTCAGCAGGCGGCGGCGGTGCACCCAGCCGGCGACCGTGACGGTCTCGCCGACGTGGGCGGCCAGGTGGGTGGAGAGGATGCGTTGCACGGCGGGTACCTCCTCTGGTGACTGCAACGCGGCCCCAGACAGGTGTGGGCGAGCGGGATCCTCGCGGTGCCACCACACCTTCGCGCCGTTCGGCGCCTCTTGTCGTGCTCGGCTCGGGAGTGTCTTCGCGCCCCGGCACCGGGCCACCTTCGCAGCTGCCGGTGGCTCTCTTCGCCGGCGGGGTCGGGGCGTTACTCGGTTCCGTCGTCGCCGTGGCCGGACGCTAACAGTGCGGTGACAGGAAGTGAAAGCGTTTTCCCCGTACGGCGGTGAGGGCGGTCACAGAACCGGGGACGTGAGCCTCGTCGCCCACCGCCCGCATGATCTTGTCTCGGGCGTAACCTCGTCCACGTGACAGTTGCTCCCGAGGGCCGCCGCATGCTGCGCATCGAGGCGCGCAACGCCGAGACTCCGATCGAGCGCAAGCCGCCGTGGATCAAGGTCAAGGCGAAGATGGGCCCGGAGTACACGCAACTGCGCGGGCTGGTGCAGAAAGAGGGTCTGCACACCGTCTGCCAGGAAGCCGGCTGCCCCAACATCTACGAATGTTGGGAGGACCGGGAGGCGACGTTCCTCATCGGCGGCGACCAGTGCACCCGGCGCTGCGACTTCTGCCAGATCGACACCGGCAAGCCCGCCGAGTTCGACGCCGACGAGCCGCGCCGCGTCGGCGAGTCCGTCGCCACGATGGGCCTGAAGTACGCGACCGTCACCGGTGTCGCCCGCGACGACCTGCCCGACGGCGGCGCCTGGCTGTACGCCGAGACGGTACGACAGATCCACAAGCTGCAGCCCGGCTGCGGCGTCGAGCTGCTCATCCCCGACTTCAACGCCGAGCCCGAGCAGCTCGCCGAGGTGTTCGGCGCGGCCCCCGAGGTGCTGGCCCACAACGTCGAGACCGTGCCCCGGATCTTCAAGCGGATCCGCCCCGCCTTCCGGTACGAGCGCTCGCTGGAGGTCATCACCCGTGCCCGCTCCGCCGGGCTGGTCACCAAGAGCAACCTGATCCTCGGCATGGGCGAGGAGCGTGCAGAGGTGTCGCAGGCCCTGCGCGACCTGCACGGCGCGGGCTGCGAACTAATCACCATCACGCAGTACCTGCGGCCCACCCCGCGGCACCACCCGGTCGAGCGCTGGGTGAAGCCGGAGGAGTTCATCGAGCTGGGCCAGGAGGCCGAGCAGATCGGCTTCGCCGGGGTGATGAGCGGCCCGCTGGTGCGCTCGTCGTACCGCGCCGGCCGGCTCTACCAGCAGGCCCTCGCCGCCCGCGGCTGACCCCGGTCCTAGCGCTCGTCGAGCAGGCCGAGGCGATGGGCGACCGCGGCGGCCTCCACGCGGTTCGCGACGTCGAGCTTCGCGATGATCCGGGAGACGTGCACGCTGGCGGTCTTCGGTGAGATGTAGAGCCGCTCGGCGATGCGCCCGTTGCTGTGCCCCTCGGCGACCAGGCGAAGCACCTCCCGCTCGCGTGAGGTGAGCACCTCCGTGCCGGCGGAGGCAGGTTGGCCGGCCGCACGCAGCCCGATGCGGCGGGCCAGAGTGTCCGCCGCCTCGCACAGCGGCCGGGCGCCCAGGGCGGCGCCCACCGCGACGGCCTCCTCGACGGAGGCGGCCGCGACCGCCCGGTCACCCGCACCCGCGGCGGCACCGGCCAGCCCGAGCAGGGCCACCGCCAGCCGGTAGCGCTGCCCGTCCGCCCGCCACGCCTCGACCGCCGCCGTCCACCGCTGCTGGCCGCCGTCGAGCAGCGCCGCGACCTGAGCCGCGTAGGCCCGGTCGGTGCCCTGCCGCTGCGGCGTGGCGGCGGCCCACGCACTGACCCGCTCCCGCAGATCCGCCACGTCAGCCAGGTCCGAAGCGGTCGCGCGATCGAGGGCGGTTGCCGCGGAGGCCAGCAGCGGCCAGCCGTAACGGGGGCGGTCCACGATCTCCGGCTCGGCCAGTGCCGCTCGGGCGGCGGCGAGCGCGGCCGTGGTGTCGCCCGCGTGCAGGGCGGCCTCGATGCGCAGATCCAGCAGGGAGAGCCGGTTGTCGGCGTGCAGGAACGGCCGGGTGAGGAAGCCGACCGCGCGGTCCACCAGCGGCCCCGCGCCCTCGTGGCCGCGGGCCAGCCGCAGCCGGGCGCGCAGGCGCAGCCACGGCAGCGCGAGGGTGCCGGGCGGATCGAGTCGGGCGGCCTGCGCGAGGCGGGCGTCCGCCTCGTCCCACCGGCCCAGGGCCATCAGTGCCTCGGCATGGTTGGCCAGCAGGAACACCCCGGTGGTGCGGCTCACGCCGACCCGGTCCGCGTACGGAACCCCCTCGTCGGCGGCTCCCGCCGACTCCTCGTAGCGGCCCAGCGCGAACAGGAGGTCGGAGATGTTGACCAGGGCGCGGGCCAGCGTGGGCAGGTGCCCCGCGGTACGGGCCTGCTTGGCCGCCGTACGCATGGTGGCGAGGCCTTCCTCCGGCGACACGGAGCCCGCGCACAGCTGCCCGAACGTGATCGTGGCGGACACCTCGGCGGCGACGTCCCCGAGTTCACCCGCGGCGGCCATCGCCTCCCGCGCGAACCGCCCGCCCTCCTCCTGATCGATCGGCGCCAGCGCGTACGCGATGTCGGCCAGCAGCATCGCCCGTTCCTCGGAGGGCGGCGCCGCACGCAGCAGCCGGTACGCCTCCCGCGACTCGGCGGCGCCGTCGCTGGTGCCCGCGTTGTGCAGCAGCTTGCCCCGGCGCACCAGCAGGCGGGCGGCGCGCACCGGCTCGGCGGCGGAGTCGAGGTCGCCGAGCGCGGCCCGGGTCAGTTTCAGCGCGCGCAGGAGCTCGCCCGCCTCGATGGCGACCAGGGCCGCCTCCTCCAGCAGGTCGAGGTGGCTCTCGCCGAGCAGCTGCGCGGGGTCGCCGGCCTGCTCCCACAGCTCCAGCACCCGGTCGAGCAGGCGGGCCTGCTCCGCGTACGCGAAGCGGCGCCCGGCGGAGTCGGCGGCCTGCTTGGCGGCGACCAGGGCGCGCGGGTGGTCGTGCGCCGCGTGCCAGTGGTGGGCGATCTCGGCCGGGGCGCGGCCCATCCCGACCAGCTCCGGCTCCGCCTCCAGGGCCCGGGCGTAGCGGGCGTGCAGCCGCGCGTGCTCGCCGGGCAGCAGGTCGTCGTGCACGGCCTCGCGGACCAGCGCGTGGCGGAATTCGTAGCCACCGGTGCCGTCCACGACGATGAGCTGGGCCACGACGACGGTCCGCAGCGCCGACTCCAGCTCGGCCTCGGATCCGCCCACCACCCGGCTGAGCAGCTCGTGGCCGAACCTGGTGCCGCCGACGGCGGCGATCCGCAGCACCCGCTGGGCGGGCTCGGGGAGCTGGTCGACGCGGGCCAGCAGCAGGTCGCGCAGCGTGTCCGGGATGTCGCCGCAGCCCTGCGCGGCGGAGGCGGCCAGCTGCTCGACGAAGAACGGGTTGCCCTGGGCCCGGGCGTGGATGTCGTCGACCGTCCGCGGCTCGGGCTCCGCGTCGGCCAGCTCCGCCAGCAGCCGGGCGGTGCCGTCGCGGTCGAGCCGGTCCAGCTCCAGCCGGTGCACCCCGCGGACCCGGTCGAGCTCGCCCAGGAACGGCCGCAGCGGATGCCCGCGGTGCAGCTCGTCCGTCCGGTAGGTGGCGACGATCAGCACCCGGGGCAGCCGGGCCGAGCGGACCAGGAACGCGATCAGGTCGCGGGTCGAGCGGTCGGCCCAGTGCAGATCCTCGATGATCAGCACCAGCGGGCGCGCCTCGGCCAGGCGCGCGAACAGCGTCGCCACCAGCTCGAACAGGTGCCCGCGCCGGTCGGCGCCCGGCGCGCCCAGCTCGGGCAGCAGCCCGGCGAAATCCGCCTCGCGGCCCTCGAACACCGCGGGACCGTCGCGGTGCACGAGCTGGCGCAGCGCGGCCGCGAACGGCGCGTAGGGCAGGCCCTCCTCGCCCAGCTCCAGGCACTGGCCGGTGAGCAGCTGGGCGCCGTCGGCCTCGGCGATGCGGCAGAACTCCTCGACGAGGCGGGTCTTGCCGATCCCGGCCTCGCCGCCGAGCAGGACGGCCGAGGGCTCGCCGCTGCGGGCGGCCTTCAGCGCGTCGCGCAGCGCGGCCAGGTCGGCCTCCCGGCCGACCATGACCTCGCTGCTGCACGTACGGGGATGCGCCGCCACGAATTCGAGCATGCCATGGCGGTACGACAGAACCGCGTCCTGCGCGACGGTCACGGCGCGACCGGTGCCCGTACGGCGCGCAGCGTGCGGCCGTGGCCCGGCCAGCGCCACCGCGGCCCGCGGGGGGCCCCGGCCCGCGCCTGCGCGGCCAGCCGGTGGGCGTCGGCGGCCCGCTGCAGTTCCTCCGCGCGCCGCTGGTGCATGTCGAGCCGCAGGCCGGGGTCGGTGTAGTGGAACATCGGATTCTCCTTCGCGATCGGTCTGAGCTGAACTCTTCGCGCGAAGGGGGGCCCGGCACATGGGGACGCTGCCCCATCCCGGGCGCCGCGGGTGCCTTACCCGGCCCGGCCGGGGCCTCAGCGCGGGGTAAGGCACTCAGTCGATCCACCGCGCGGCGCCCGGGTGGGCCACCACTAGACTCCCGGGTATGGCAAAACCCCAGGAGAAGGTGTCGTTCGGCACGCGCCTGAAGCAGATCGGTCAGGTCGTCGGGTTCACGGCGAAGCAGGACAAGTGGTTCGTCCCGCTGGTCGCCGCCGCGGTGCTGATCCCGCTGGCGCTGACCGTGCTGGTCGTACTCCTGGGTGGCGGCCTGGTGTGGATCCCGATCGGGATCATGATCGCCCTGCTGGGCGCGCTGATCGTGCTCAACCTGCGGTCCAACGCCGCGATGATGAACGCGGCCGAGGGCCAGCCCGGCGCGGCCGCCTCGATCCTGGAGAACATGCGCGGCGACTGGCGGGTGCGCCCCGCCGCCAGTTCGACCACCCAGTTCGACATGGTGCACGTGGTCATCGGCCGCCCCGGCGTGATCCTGCTGGGTGAGGGCCAGCCGCAGCGGGTGCGCAACCTGATGAGCCAGGAGAAGCGCCGCCTCGCCAAGGTGATCGGCAACGCCCCGCTGTACGACTACGTGATCGGCACGGAGGAGGGCCAGCTGTCGATCCGCAAGCTGCGCACCACCGTGATGCGGCTGCCGCGCAACCTCAGCGGCAAGGACGTCAACGCGCTGGACAAGCGGCTCGGTGCGCTGATGGCCCGGCCGCAGATGCCCAAGGGCGCCATCCCGAAGAACATGCGGCCCAGCAAGGGCGCGTTCCGCCAGCAGCGCCCCCGCTGACCCCTAGCGGGGCTTGCGGATCACGACGGATCCGGCGGCGCGGTCGTGCAGGCCGCGCCGGTCGCCGTCCATGATGACCGCCGGGACGAGCAGGGCCAGCAGGACGCCCCGCGCCAGCCCGCCGATCGGGCCGATCGCGCCGCCGTCACGGACGGCGACGCAGCGCAGACCCGCCAGGGCCATGCCCGGCGTCTGTCCGAACAGGCCGATGCCGACGGCGTTCAGCACGATCAGGACGAGTACGGGCGGCCACGCGACGATCCGCGGATCGGCATAGAACGCGGCCACCACCAGGCAGATCGCCCAATCGATCATCAGCGCGCCGAGGCGGCGGCCGAACGGGGCAAGCTCGACAGTCGTCAGGTCGTAAGCGCCGGTGGGCGGAGTGTCGTTCGCGCGCGTTGCCACAGTCGGTGAGCGTAACCGGCGTACCCGGCTGGGGTGATGTCGGCGCCGTTCGCGCCCGCCGCGCCGCGCGGCCACGCTAACCTCCGGGGGTCGCGACCAGGCCCAACGTGGCCGTAACACGAAGGAAACAATAGGGACACGCACGGGCAACTGTGTGCCCATAACGTCGCGACGAGTCTAGCGACGTGGCGGTGACGCCGCCCCGGTTTGAGATAAGACGTGCCAGGAGGACGTGTGTTCGCCAATCCCGAGGAACTCCTGCGATACCTCAAGGACGAGGACGTTAAGTTCGTCGACGTACGGTTCTGTGACCTGCCCGGTGTGATGCAGCACTTCAACATCCCGGTGGAATCGTTCGACGACAGTGTCGTCACCGACGGCCTCGCCTTCGACGGATCGTCGATCCGCGGGTTCCAGGCCATCCACGAGTCCGACATGATGCTGCTGCCGGACGTCAGCACGGCCTTCATCGACCCGTTCCGGGCGCAGAAGACCCTGGCGCTGAACTTCTTCATCCACGACCCGTTCACCCGCGAGGCCTACTCGCGCGACCCGCGCAACGTCGCCAAGAAGGCCGAGACCTACCTGGCCTCCAGCGGCATCGCGGACACCGCGTACTTCGGCGCCGAGGCGGAGTTCTACATCTTCGACTCGATCCGCCACGAGACCTCCGCCCACCAGGCGTTCTACTACATCGACTCGATCGAGGGCGCCTGGAACTCCGGCCGGGAGGAGGCGGGCGGCAACCGCGGGTACAAGACCGCCTACAAGGGTGGCTACTTCCCCGTCTCGCCGGTCGACCACTACTCCGACCTGCGCGACGCCATGGTGCGCCGGCTGATCGACGTCGGCTTCACGGTCGAGCGCTCGCACCACGAGGTCGGCACCGCCGGCCAGGCGGAGATCAACTACAAGTTCTCCACGCTGCTGCACGCCGGCGACCAGATGCAGATGTTCAAGTACATCATCAAGAACACCGCCTGGGAGCACGGCAAGACCGTCACCTTCATGCCCAAGCCGCTGTTCGGTGACAACGGCTCCGGCATGCACACCCACCAGAGCCTCTGGCTCGGCGGCGAGCCGCTGTTCTACGACGAGACCGGCTACGCGGGCCTGTCCGACACCGCCCGCTGGTACATCGGCGGCCTGCTGCAGCACGCGCCGTCGCTGCTGGCGTTCACCAACCCGACCGTCAACTCGTACCGGCGCCTGGTGCCCGGCTACGAGGCCCCGGTCAACCTGGTGTACTCGCAGCGCAACCGCTCCGCCTGCACCCGGATCCCGGTGACGGGCAGCAACCCGAAGGCCAAGCGCGTCGAGTTCCGCGTGCCGGACCCGTCGAGCAACCCGTACCTGGCGTTCTCGGCCATGATGATGGCCGGCCTGGACGGCATCAAGAACAAGATCGAGCCGCCGGCCCCGATCGACAAGGACCTGTACGACCTGCCGCCGGAGGAGTGGGGCAGCGTCAAGCAGGTGCCGGGTTCACTGGACGCGGTGCTCAACTCGCTCGAGTCCGACCACGAGTTCCTGACCGCCGGTGGCGTGTTCACTGAGGACCTGATCTCGACCTGGATCGACTGGAAGCGGGCTAACGAGATCGACCCGGTACGCCTGCGCCCCACCCCGCACGAGTTCGAGATGTACTACAACGTCTGACCGATCTTGGTTCCCTGACGAGAGCGTTTCCGAACGAGCTTGGTCGCGGGTATAGAACCTCGAAGCGGCGGTCACGATTGGCTCTCAGCCAGCGTGGCCGCCGCTTGGCGTTTCTCCAACCCATCGCCGGCCAAGGGGCAGTCTGGTGTAGCTCGTCCAACCACTCGCACACGCGCTCGTTGCGTAGGGGCAGCTACGACAGATCAACACCCGGTGGCAGAATCTGGCGCTATGCCCGAATTATCACCGGAAGCGTCTCCTTCTTCTCCGAATCCCGGTTCGATCAAGCGTCCGGGTTCGAGAAAGGTTCTCGCTCCGCCGCAGCCGAGGAACGCCTTTGCACGGCCGAGACCCGAGTTGGCCGCCGGCAGCATCGACCACGAGACGGCGCCCGCGTCGTACCGGTGGCGGGTGGCGCGCGCTCTGAGTACGGCGTGGCCCGCGCTCGCATTGTACGTAGCGTTGCGCTCCACGGCGGTCCTGGCAACGGGCTGGATCGCAGCCTTGCACGGTCACAGTTTGACCGAACTCCTCGTGGACTGGGACACCCTCCGGTATTTGGACATCGTCACTCGCGGCTATGACGTTGCCATCCCCGTTCGACCGGACGGCAGTCTGGGTTATACCAATCTCGCCTTTTTCCCGCTCTATCCTGCACTAGTTGCGATAGTTGACCCTGCACTACCAGGGGGCCCGGATATTGCCGCTGTTGTGGTGTCATGGAGTGCTGGTCTCGCGGCAGCTTGGGGGCTGTACGCCATCGGGCGGGATGTCCGCGATCAGCGCACAGGCGTTATGCTGGCCGGGCTGTGGGCAGTCGTGCCGCACGCCGTGGTGGAATCGATGGGATATGCAGAGACTTCCTTCACGGCACTGGCCGCTTGGTCGCTGTTCGCGGTACTACGCCGTCGGTGGATAACGGCCGGGCTACTCTGCTTCTTCGCGGGCCTCGCTCGCCCAACTGCCATGGCGCTTGCATTTGCGGTAGCGCTGGCTTTGCTGGTCCCTTTGTGTCGCGGGCAGGATGGTTGGCGCCCATGGATAGCCAGCTTGCTAGCGCCGGCCGGACTCCTGGGGTATGTGGCGTGGGTCGGCCTCCGATTGGGTCGCATCGATGGATACCTGCATGTACAGCGAGACGCCTGGCACATGTCCTACGACGGGGGACAATATACAGTCCATATTCTGCGTCGGCTTCTTACCCACCCGGCGGAGCTGGGGCAATACGTCACGACGTTTGTTCTCGTGGTTGCCCTAGCCCTTATGGTATTACTTGTCGTCGATACCGCGCCCTGGCCGCTGGTCGTCTATGCTGGACTGGTTTTGGCGATTGTTCTCGGTGGCGCCGGTTATTACCACGCCAAAGCCCGGCTGCTGCTGCCAGCGTTCCCGCTTCTGCTACCCGTGGCGTACGCCCTCGCAGGAGCTCGCCGATCTGTGCTGGTTGTGGTCTTTATAGTGCTCGCCATCACCTCCACCTGGTACGGAATCTATCTTCGCCTGGTCTGGACCCACTCACCCTAACGCCGTCAGATCTCCATCAATTGACGCCGGCACCCGATAATCAACGACAGTTGCTGCTCGATGCCTGATCCACCTCTCGCGGAATCTAAAGCTGCCAGTTGTCGCCGCCCGAGCCAATGCCGCCAGGGAGGCCGGCGCCGTCCCGCCGAAGTCGCCTTGTTCGGGTTGCCTCGCTTCGTGCAATAGCAAGACCGCTGATCATCTAGGCGCGCCTGACGACGGGAATCACGCACGGTGAGCGGCATATCGCCTACCGCGACCCCTCATGTGGCCCATTCAATGCGGCCTCCTAGCCTGTTCCGGGTGCGGGAGTCCTCATTAAGGTGATGTCCGGTGGATGATCGGATAGGCAGTCGTCAACCATGATGCCCAGGATTTACGGACATACAGGATTTAAACTCCCAAGTACGCTCTTGTCATGCTTAAGCATGAGCATCGGACGGCTGTCAAGTCCCTGTTGTAGCCGCACTGCAGCGCGTAACTTCCTTGCCTCCATCGAGGTCATCGGAAGGAATTTCAGCGTGTTCGCATCGCGTAGGCGTCCACTTGGCGCCTCGACGCTATGGTCTGGCCGTGCATTACCATGGAGCCGCCGAATTGCAGGCGTGCTGGCCACGTCGCTCGTAGTTTCAGCGGCGCAGATGCCAGCAGGTCCGGCTACCGCTCTTGCGGCGCCTTCACCAAAGCCGGCGTGTCCGTCTGAGCAGCCTGACGAGGCCGCTGCTTTGCTCGCTGCGCGATCGTGCGGCGATCGGGTACTCGTCAGCGCCGCCACTACCGAGACCACACAAGCGTGGGCCCTGCCGTCCGGCCAGTTCGAGCAGCAGACCCATACCGCGCCAGTACGAATTCGGCGCGGTGGACGTTGGCTCCCGGTGGATCTGACGCTCACCAAACAGGCCGACGGGTCCGTAGCACCGGTGGCCCATCCGTTCGACCTCACCATCTCCGGCGCGGCGACAACCACTGTCGATCGTGAGCTTGCCAGTGTCGGCTCGGGCGATGACCGCGTCGCGATGGGGTGGACAGGCGCTCTACCCGAGCCCGTGCTTAACGGTAACCGCGCCACCTACGCAGAGGTACGTCCCGGTGTGGACCTCGTCATCGAGGCCACTCTCAGCGGGGTCGAAACCTTCTACGTAGTGAAGAACCGCGCGGCCGCCAAAGAGGTCGCAAACCTCACCGTGCCGGTCACCGGACAGACAGTTGCTTCGCTTCGAAGCGGCACAGACGGCGACACCACCCTGCTGAACGCTCAGGGTAAGCCAGTCGCGACTTCGCCCGCCCCGTTGATGTGGGACGCGCAGATCAGCCCGCAGAGCGGTGAGCCAGCCCGGATCCGAGCTGTCAAGTCGAAGGTCACTGGGCGGAAGGCCCGCAAGATTGGCCGCGGTGCCACTGCAATCGATGGTGCTGGTGCTGACCTGACGCTGACGCCAGACATGAGCTTCTTCGCCGATCCATCAACGGTGTACCCGGTGACCGTAGACCCGCAGATCAACCCGTTCAAGACCTGGGGTGACGCCTACATCAAGGAGGGCACCAGCTCCGACCACGGTGGCGCCACCGACTTGCAGATCGGCGTGGTCAACGGTGACCGGACTCGCTCCTTGGTCACCTGGGACACCAGCGGGCTACGCGGCAAGCAGATCACTTCCGCCACCGTGTACTTCTACAACTGGTGGTCGCCTTCCTGCTCCGCGCGTAGCTGGGACATTTGGACGACGGGCGCCTTCGACGGCACCGTGACCTGGGCCAACCCGCCGATCTGGCGGTACAAAGAGGCCACCTCGACCGCTACCAAGGGCTACAGCAGCAGCTGTGGTGACGGGTGGGTCACTGTTTCGGGCACGTCGTTCTTCGACCGCGCCGCCGACGAACAGCAGACCAAGGGGTACATGGGTATCCGCGCTACCAGCGAGACTGACAGCTACTCGTTCAAGCAGTTCCGATCGCGCAATGCGGCCGACGCCTCCCAGGTGCCATACGCCGTGATCAACTACAACTCTTACGCCACGGTCACCGCGCGAGCCGCTGACACCACGCAGACGTGCGCAACCGGTACCGCCCGTCCGACAATCACCACCACCACGCCGGGGCTCTTTGCGCAGGTTTCTGACCCGGAGAACTCTCAGACGATTTGGGGGGAGTTCGAATGGTGGACCGCCGGTGGGGCGACGAAGATCGGTAGCGTCGTGTCGAACCCGGTCGCATCGGGCGGCATCACGGCCGTGAGTGTTCCTGCAGGCGCCATGGCAGTCGGTAATGCCTACGCGTGGCGGGTGCGTACCGCCGACGGCACGGGATGGGGCCCGTTCAGTGGCTTCTGCGAATTCCGTATCGACTACGAGGCCCCCACCATCCAGTCCAAGAGCACGGTCCCGGCATCTCCCTGTGTCACTGGGACCACGCGACCCGCGCTGAACACGACGGCCCCGACACTGACGGCGACCGCCAGCGACACTGACTCGAGTACCACAGACATTACGTTCGAGTGGTGGAAGGTTGGTGGCAGCTCTGCACTCGGAACGCAGACTGCTAGCGGCGTCCCCGTCGATGTGGAAGCCAGCGTCACGATCCCCGACGCTGTTCTCGCGAATGGCGGCGCGTATCAATGGCGGACCCAGGCCCGAGACAGCACGGGTAAATATTCAGGCTGGTCTGGATTCTGCGAATTCACGGTCGCCACGTCCGCGCCGAGCGTAACCTCGATGGATTACCCGGCAGGGGGTATCGCCGGCGGGCCCAATTCCGCTGGCACGTTCACGCTCACTCCGGCGACCGGCGCCACTGTGTCGTCGTTTGCGTACGGGCTGGATCAGAATCCGCCTGCTACGGTCGTCGCGGCATCGGGCGAAACCAGCATCCAGATCACCCCGCCGACGGCCGGTCAGCACACCCTCTACGTCCTGGCATACGACGCCAACGGCATGGCATCCAGCGTGGTGCAGTACCCCTTCACCGTAGGAACGGGCGCAGAAAACGATCCGGCCGATCCCTCCGCCGTCGATAAGGCCTATCAGCCGATTGAGGCGGGCACCATGGCGCCGGCGCCCCCGGAGGGCGATGTCTCCATTGCGTCGATCAAGAACGCTGGAAGTCTGTGCGCAAGCAAGTCGCGGACGATCACTCCCCCCAAGGGATCAGCATCCCAAATTGACGCCAGTGTCAGGGCCGGTATCACTTTGAGCTACAACAAGGTTCTGGGCACCCTTTCCTACGCAGACTTCACCAACACTTCGGCATTCGTTGCTTGGAGGGGAACCAATCCCTACAAGGCCACCAGCGTTGGAAACACTGTGACATGGGATATTGACTACTGGCTTGGATCGTTCAGCGTTGGCGCGTCGCCATCTGGGGCAGTCAACCAGGGTGGAGGAGCCGTGACCTGGTCAAGGACAATCAACAAGGACTGGCGGAACCTCCTGGAAGACGACCTCACCAGGTTGCGAGTTTCTGGTACAGGAGACATCACCGCGGTGGGCTTGAGCGTCAAAGGTAGCTTTGCATTTGGCTACACCACGTACACCGTCTCGGGCTATTCCCACAGCGACATCAATTGGAATTGGAGGCAGGCTCAGCCCTACTTGACCAAGAGCTGCTAGCCGGATCCGGCAACGACCGACGTAGCCGATAGGAATGCTGCGCTGCGGCGACAACCGCCGCAGCGCAGCATTGCACGTGAGGATGCAAGTGATGGCTTTTGTATCTCGCCGACTCGTCGGCGTGACGATCAGCGCTTTCTCGATGGCCGCCGCCATGGGGACAGCCGGATGCACGGGTGTTGACGACAACACACCACATGTATCGCCAAGCCCAAGCCCAAGCTCGCATTTTGATCCCACTTCCGTGGCGGCGGCCGCCGAGGACCTTTGGATTTCCGGCGACAAGGCCGGCTATTACCTCGGTCAGCCAGACCCTAACGCGACTCCCTTCTCGCTCGCGGACACCTATTGGAACGTTCGGCTAAGAGAATATGCACCTACCCGGGGAAATCGGCTCAACCCCGTTAGGATCAAGCCTTGGTTGCTGAAGGACATCACCGGACAGCGCACTGAAAGCCTGCCGCGTGCTGTCCAGGTCGAATACGCAGTGGGAACCGCTCGGGCTCTCAACATCAGCGTAGACCCCAATGTGGTCACATCCGCTCTTGAACCAATGCGGATCAACGGGCTGTACAGGTCTTCATCGAACGACGAGCAAGGCGATTGGGGTAGCACCGCCCACGCCGTATCGGCCCTTCGCCAAGTTGGCGCCCCCGTGGATGCATCTGTGCGCGAAAAGGTTCGTACAGCACTGGCGACAGCGTCGACCGAAACAACGGCCGTCCAAGTTGTTGAAGATCTGGCACCGCAAATGCTCATTGCGGCTTTGCTTAAGGATCAGATCAGTCGCCCAGTGCCCCAGGAGACATACAACAGGGCTATATCCATCCTGGATGACGCCGGCGCGGACCCGGCGACTGTTGCCACCCGCGCCATCCTCGACACCGCCGCAAAAAGCTTGGGTTTGACGGTAGCGACTGACAAGCGAATCATGTGCAGGATCCTTGACTCCGACGGGTCGGTTCGTTTGCCTGACGACGACACTCCTAATCTTCAATTGACATACTATGCGTCATCGCTTGGTTGCCATGTCCGCATCCCGCCGGAAGCGCCATATTCAAGGGCAGGATGGCCGGACAATGGCGGAAAGCCGCTAACCACAATGATCCAGAATGCGGTTGCCCCCACGGCCGAGATGCTGCGACTGTACCGGCGCAACGGAACCGCCCTACCGGCCACTGTTCACGCCAAACTCATAAACACATTACACAATAGTTGGATTCCAGGAATTAAAGATTCAACCTTCGTGACGTTAGCGCAGGCGACACGACTCGCGCGCGTGGCCGAGATATCAAGATACCTTGGGCAACCAGTACCCTCCGAGATTTCTTCGAATGACATTCCGGGAGACGCCGGAGCAGGGCTCATGCGAATGGTCGCGTTTGCCCAGGTTCCACGCCTCAACAGACAGCAGATTGAAGCGTGCCGAAAGCTAATCGACAGGACATCCAAGTTCGAACGGCAGAATCCGCTGCGCGTGGCGGCTGCACTCGAAATTGCATCGCGGCTTCTGCACGATGCACAGTTGCACGCCAATGCAACCCGAATCATTTCACCGCGACGTCAGGCGGCAGGTATCTACTCTGTGCGGCCTGGAGCGGGTGCCCCCGCATCGCTCCAGGCGTCCCTTGTCGGCGCTTGGGTATCAAACGATTCAGAAGTACCCATGCAGGCTTGGGTGCGTGCAGGAATGTGTAACACAGATCTCGTGTGCAGGGAGAGTAGGCAAGATTCGCTCGACAATGCGATGCCGACCTTGCGAGGAACATTGATTGCCCTCGAATGTCAGCGACCACACTGCGGAACCGAAATGCCGTCATTCTTCTAATGCAGCAGCTTTGGATTCTGAGAAACACGCACGTCGACATCCAAGGATGCCGGCGCTGCGGACGAATTTACACCATGACACGCCCTCTCTGACGTGAGGGCCGAGCAGCGACTAGGGACGAGGAAATGGTCGGACTCTCTGCGATCAGAGCATCTTGGGGCCGCCTGTCGGCGTACTCTCGCACGCTCCTAATCGCGGTTTGCGCGATTGCCACTGTCATCTGTGCTTCACAAATCGAGCGCCTGACCGAAACGGATCCTGACCCGTCCTCCGCGTGGAAGGCCCCTGCCGGATACTCAGTTATCTCCAGCCTTGACCTCGGCGAAGGGTCCGTCAGGCTGTGGGCTCATGAGCAAGACCTAGCAATATGTGCCATCCAGGAGGAGATCGATCGAGGTGGACATCATAGGTCGGCCGCTTCAGGCTCTTGTTGGGTCAAGTCTGATTCGGACTGGCGGTTCGCGCGAGGCATGCAAACGTTTCTCTTCGCAGTACCCAAGCAGCAAGGTGACGCGATACTGATCATTGCACCGGGTGGGCAACGCATCGGCCCAATTCCGGTCCAGCATGGGCTGGCGATGGTCAAGGATTACTGGCCCCACGAAAGTATGGAGTTGGAGCTTCAAGCGTTAGATTCGAGTGGTAAGGCAGTCGGACCGGCCACAGATTTGCAATTTGAGGCCGTGTAGGCCTGGCGCATGCTTCGAGCTGCACCCGTATCCCGGTGGACCGCCGGTGGCGTTGCCTTCGAACCACCCGCGCCCCCACCCGGCTCGGCCAGAGCACCGGACTAGATCGCCGGCTCCCACGATCCTCCGGCAGGGGCTTCCACAAGCGACGCTCCGGCTTCAATGCCGGGATCGCTCGTCACCGCAGGTGCCTCCGGCCACCGGCTCGGCCGGAGGCACCCGCACGGCTGTCCGCGCTAGGGCCGGTAGAGGCTCAGCGCGGCGGATTGCCGGAGGTAGAGACGGCCGTTGACGATCACCGGGTGATCCACCGCGCCGCGGAAGGGGCTGCCGCTCACGGCGGACGCACCAGTGGCGGCGTTGAGGATCGCCAGCGAGGAGCCGGTGTCGCCGTTCACGACGGTGTAGACCAGGCCACCGGCGCGGATCGGCTGGCGGACCTCACCGGGCAGGGTTTTGGCCCAGCTGACCGCTCCGGTGTCGGCCCGCAGCGCGGTCAGCGTCAGGCCGATCGCGATGAACAGCCGACGTCCGTCGGTCGCCACGGTGTCGTTTCCGAAGTAGATCTCGACACCGGGACGGCTCCACACGGTCGCGCCGGTGTTGGCGTTCACGGCGCGCAGCACGTTGTCGAAGTCGACCACGAAGAACCTGTCACCGGTGGGGCTGGCGGTCAGTACCCCCTCGTAGGGCTGCGCCCGGTGCCAGAGCTCCGCGCCGGTGCTGGTCGAGACGCAGACCGTGCCGCCCGCCGACGAGGACAGCAGCAGGCGGCCCTTGGCCGACACGTTGCTGCGGTTCGAGACGCCCACCCGGGACCACACCAGGACGCCGTCGGTGGCCCGGTACACCAGGACGATCCCGTCCGGGTGCTCGGTCGCGCTGGTGTCCGAGACGACGATCAGACCACGGTCGGCCACCATGGTGCCGATCGGGAGAGACTTGCTCCACCGTACGGTGCCGGTGCGGACGTCGAAGGCACGCAGGCTGCCGGTCGGGTCGCTGACGCTTCCACAGTGGGAGATGCCGACGACGAGCGTGCTGCCCACGACCGCGAGCCGCGCGTAGCCGAGGTCTTCGGTGATCGGGCGGTGCCACCGCCACAGCAGGCGCCCGTCGCTGATCCGGAACGCGGCCACCCCCTCGTTGTCGACCAGGAACAGCCGGCTACCCGCGACGACCGGCGCCACAGCCGGAGGGCAGTCCTCCGGGAACGCCGGCACGGTGATGCGCCAGCGACGGGTGACCTTCCCGATCGTCGACGCGTTGATGGCCGACTCTTTGGGGTTGTAGCTGGTGTTCGCCGGGTCGAAGCCGTCCTGGGCCCACGCGGTCGAGTTCGCGACCAGGTGACCGGCGGAGTGGTGCCGCCCGGCGCCGAGTGCCGGCGGGGGCGTGACCAGCGAAGCAGCGAGACCCACGGCGGTCACGATGGCGGCCGTTGCCCGGCGCGCACGAACACCTGTCATCTTCACGAAATGCCAGGGTAGGGAGGAATCACCGAATTGCCGTGGATCATCGCCGTCGCGTCACGGTGAACGAGGATGTCGGACCCGCGTGCCATGCTCGCCGGCATGACCGGATGGGACCCGAAGGCAGACCTCCACCAGTATCTCCAGGCCGCCCGCGACGCCCTGTTGTGGAAACTGGACGGCCTTTCCGAGTACGACGTGCGCCGCCCCGTCGTGCCGACCGGCACCAACCTGCTGGGCCTGGTCAAACACCTGGCCGGCGTCGAGGCGGGATACTTCGGCGAGACGTTCGGCCGCCCGTTCGCCCAGCCGCTGCCGTGGATGGCGGTGGACGCCGAGCCGAACGCCGACATGTGGGCCACCGCCGGGGAGAGCCGGGCGGAGATCACCGACCTGTACCGCCGTGTGTGGGCGCACGCGGACGCCACGATCGACGCGCTCGCGCTGGACGCCATCGGCCGCGTGCCGTGGTGGCCCGCCGAGCACAACGAGGTGACGCTGCACCGGATCCTGACTCACATGATCGCCGAGACGCACCGGCACGCCGGGCACGCGGACGTCGTGCGGGAACTCATCGACGGGTCCACCGGGATGCGGCAGGGCAACGACAACATGCCGCCGGGTGACCGTGCCTGGTGGCAGGAGTATCGCGACCGTCTGGAGAGCGTGGCGCGCGACGCCGGCGCCTCAATCGGCTGACCGGGGCGCTGCCGTGCCGCGCCTACCCGGTGAAAATCAGCGAGAGGTGATCGTCGAGTGCGGACACCGCGGTCTGCGCGTCGTACTGACCGCCGAGCAGGTAGACGCCGAGCCCTTCCATCGCGGCCAGCAGGCCCGCGGCCAGATGCTCGGGGTTCAGGCCGGCTGGGCTGTCGTCTGATGCCTGCGCGGCACGGATCTGATCGGCGATGAAGGCGACCATCTGGTCGGTGTCGTCCCGCATCCGCGCCGCCGCCTCGGGGCGCACGGCGGTGTAGGCGAGGAACGCCAGGGCGACGCGGCCGTCGGCCCGCCGCTGCTCGTCGAGCGGCAGCAGTTCGACCAGGATCGTGCGGACCAGTGCGCGGGGGGCCACCGGCTGGGGCAGCGCGGCGACCGCGCGGGTCACCCGCTCCTCGTTGCGTTCGCGGATCACCGACAGGGCGAAGCCCATCATTTCGTCCTTGGTGGCGAAGTAGTGCTGCACCATGCCCGAGGTCACGCCCGCCTCGGCGGCCACGTGGCGCAGGCTGACCGCTTCCAGCCCGCTGGCGGCGGCGACCCGCATGAGCGCGTCGGCGATCAAGGTCCGGCGCGCCTGATGGTCGACCTTCTTCGGCATACGCCCATGCTTTCACATTGCAGTCGCATTGACTCCGGCCCAGGGGTGACTTTAAGATTGCGACTGCAACGCAAAAGGGAGGACGCCCATGTCGCACGCCGTACGGATGCTGCGCAAGCTGGTCGCGTACGAGCTGGCCATGTGGCACAGCCTCTACCGATGGATCTTCCGCCGGCCGCTGCATGTCGAGCCGGGCGCCCGGACGTTCGGCTACATCGGCGTGGTCAAGCCCATCCTGTGGGCGTTCATCATCCTGTCCGCCGTCGAGATCCCGATCTTCGACCTCATCCTGCGGCACATCCTGCCGTGGGAGGGCCTGCGCCGTACCGTGCTCGTCCTTGGTGTCTACGGCCTGCTCTGGATGATCGGCCTGATGGCGATGCTGCGCATGCATCCGCACGTCGCCGGGCCCGCGGGGCTGCGCGTCCGCAACGGCGCCACCCTTGAGTTCCTTGTGCCGTGGGAGGCGGTCGAGTCGGTCCGGGCGCGGTACCGGTCGCTGCCCTCCAGCCGCACGGTCCATCTGGAGTCGGCCGACTCCGGCACGGTGCTCAGCATCGGCGCCGGCCGCCAGACCAGCGTCGACCTCGTATTGCGGCAGCCGATGGCGGTCGACCTGCCCGCCGGGCGCACAGAGAACGTCGGCGAGATCCGGCTCTACGCCGACGAGCCGGACGCCCTGGTCGAGCTGACCCGCCGGCATGCCGATGCCCCCGACCCCGCCGGTCAGCGCTGAGCATTCCAGGCGTCGAAGAACGACACCGCCAGGAGTCGGTCGCAGGGCGGCAGCCAGGTCGGGTCCGAAAAGCGGCCCCTGTCGCGGGCCGGTCCCGTCGCTCGCGGGCCTGTCCTGCCGGAGGGCCCGCGACTCAGCGCAGAGCCGGCGCCTCAGCGCAGGGCCGGCGACTCAAGGCAGAGCCGGCGTCTCAGCGCAGGTCAGCGCGCTCCGGTGCGAGCAAGGAGGCGTGGCCGGCGCCCTCGCGCTCCGCACGGTTCCGGCGGACCAGCCACACCACGAGCGCGACCAGCGCGGCGGTCATCAGCAGCGACCCCTGCGTCTTGGTGGCCAATGCCCAGTTGTAGCCGTCGGGGATCGTCAGGGTCGCCGCCACCGCGCACGGCACGAGCACCCAACGGGTGAAGTTCGTCTCGGCGCGCGTCCAGGTCGCGGCGAGCACCGCGAGCGGCCAGATCGCGTACCACGGGTGGAACACCGGGGCCAGCACCACGGTCAGCGCCAGCGCCAGTCCCGCCCCGAGCAGCGCGTCGCCCCGACGCGCCCACCACCACAGCGCCACCAGGGCCGGCACGAGCAGCACCGTGGCGATCAGCCGGCTAGCCGGCAGCGCGTCGACATGGACGCCGAACACCGCCACGAACCTGCCCACGGTCATCCCGATCGAGGTCGAGGGCGACGTCCACTCCACGGTGTCCCCGCTGCGCAGCAGCCCGTACGCCCAGCCCACCCCGCGCCCGGAGAACAACGACAGGGCCGCCAGGGCGCCGACCGCACCGCCGCCGACCGCCGCACCGGGGCGCCACAGCGCCCGCAGCGACGTTCCCCGCGGCACGGCCGCGAGCACCGCGAACGGCAGCACCACGATCGCGGTCGCCTTGACACCGACCGCGAGGCCGAGCAGCGCGCCACCCAGCACCAGCGCCGCCGTCCGGGGCAGCAGCGGTTCACCGTCGGCCGGCTGCGGACCGGGAACGTCGGCCGTGCGCCGACCGGCCACCAGGGCCAGACCGGCCACCAGCAGGCCGATCATCACCGCCTCGTTGTGCGCCCCGGAGACCAGGTGGACCAGCACGAGCGGGCAGGCCAGCACGGTCCAGGCAGCCTTCGCGGGCGCCACCCCGGCGCGGCGGGCCAGCGCGGGCACCCCGGCCGCGATCAGCGCCACGCCGGCCACCGCGATCAGGCGGAACACGGCGACCGTACCGATCAGGGAGCCGCCGGCACGCACCGCGGCCGCCGACAAGAGCAGGAACAGCGGACCGTACGGGGCGGGGGAATCACGCCATGCCTGCGACACCGAGCCGAGCCAGGGGCAGCCGAACGCCTGGGCGTTCGTCGCGTACGGGTCACCGCCGGCCAGCTGGACATAGCCCTGGCAGGCGTACGAGTAGACGTCCTCGCTGCCCAGCGGCAGGAACGGCAGCAACGGCAGCGCCCACAGCCCGGCCGTGACCAGCGCCCACCGGGTGGACGGGACCACCCGGCGCCCGTTCCACCAGGCCCTGATCAACAGCGCGGTGCCCACCACCCAGCACACCGGCAGCAGCAGCCCGCGGTCGCCGCTCAGCAGGTTCACCACGTTGTAGGCGTTGCCGCGCAGGAGTTCGGCACCACCCAGGTAAGCGCCGAGCGCGGTCAGCAGGCTGCCGGCCAGGCCGAGGTAGCGAACCGAACGGGGGGTGAACATGGGCGCCAGGATACGAGACGGCCCACACCGCATGTCGCGGACAGTGATTAAGATCCGGTCCCATCCGCCACTCGCCGTCGCGCCCGCACCAGTCGTACCACCAGCATCACGATCAGTAACGCCGTCACCGCGAACGCGCCCTGCACCCGGGTCGCCAGGGCGAGGTTGTAACCGTCGGGCAGGCACAGCGCCGCGGCCATCGCGCACGTCGCGACCAGCCAGCGGTGGGCTCCGGCGGCCGTCGCCGCCAGCACCGCGAGCGGCCATGTCAGATACCAGGGATGGAACACCGGCGCCAACGCGACCGTGGCGGCCAGCGCCAGTCCCGCGCCGAGCAGTGCCCTGCCGCTGCGCGCCCGCCACCACAACACCACCAGCACGACCGCGAGGGCCGCGACGCCGAGCAGCCGGGTCACCGGCACGGTTTCGACCTCGACGCCGAACACCCTGGCCAGGGACGACACGCTGAGGCCGACGGCGGTCGGCGGAGACGTCCACTGTACGGAGACTCCGCTGTCGGCGAGATTGCGCACCCAGCCGAACCCGAGGCCGGCGGCCAGCGACACCGCGGCGAGCGCTCCCGCCGCACCGGCGGCCAGCACGGCTCCGGGCCCCCACAGCGCGCGCAGCGGAGCGCGGTCCCCAGGCGGCAGAGCCGACGACAGCGCTGACCCGTCGGCCCGCAGCAGGGCCTGATCCGGCTCCAGCAGGGCCTGATCCGGCTGCAGCTGGGCCTCATCCGGCTGCAGCAGGGCCTCATCCGGCTCCAGCAGGGCCTCATCCGGCTCCAGCAGGGCCTCATCCGGCTCCAGCAGGGCCTCATCCGGCTCCAGCAGGGCCTCATCCGGCTGCAGCAGGACGCGCTCTGCGCGGCGACCGCCCGGAACGGCCCCGGCCGCGGCCAGCACCGCGAACGGCAGCACCACGATCGCCGTCACCTTGACCCCGACCGCGAGCCCGAGCAGCACCCCCGCACCGGCCAGCAGCCCCACCCGGACCACCGGGCGGCCGAGCCGTGACCCCGGAGCCGCCGCGCCCACGGTGGCGGCGACGGCCAGGCCCGCGACCAGCAGCCCCACCATCACGGCGTCGTTGTGCGCACCGGCCACCAGGTGCACGGCGACCAGCGGGCAGGCCAGCACCAGCCACGCCGCCCGTTCCGGCGGCACGCCGTGGCGCCGGGCCAACACCGGCAGGCACGCCCCGACGAGGACGACACCCAGCACGGCGAGGCCGCGCAGCACCGCGACCGTCCCGGCCAGGCCACCGCCGAGCCTCGCCGCCGCGGCCGCCAGCAGCAGGAACACCGGACCGTACGGGGCGGGCGAGTCGCGCCACGTCGGTGCCACGGCGTCCGCCCACGGGCAGCCCAGCACACTGACCCCGGCCGCGTACGGGTCGTGCCCGGCCGCCAACGCGTAGCCCTGACAGGCGTACGAGTAGACGTCGTAGCTGCCCAGCGGAAGCACCGGCAACAGCGGCACGGTCCACAGCGCGGCCGTCACGTACGCCCAGCGCAGGGACGGCACCGCGGCGCGGCCCAGCCACCACGCCCCGATCAGCAGGACGGTGCCGAGTAGCCAGCTCAGCGGCAGGAGCACGCCGTCGGTACCGGCGAAGACGCTGCGCGGGGTCATCGTGGGCTGCCACGGCCGGGTGGCCCCACCCATCTGGGCGGCGAGCGCCAGCAGGAGGCTACCCGCCAGGCCCGCATAGCGGACAAGGCGGGCGCGAAGCATGGCGGCCACCCTACCGTGACGCACCGGCCGGCCCGCCGCGCTCGGTGCAGTCGGTCGTGCTCTACCAGCGGGTACTGTCGGTGCCCGTGTGGGCCCGGTGGCGAACCGAACTGGTCACCGCCGGACTGGCGGCGGCCCTCGGCGTCGCCTACCTGCTGCTCCCCCGGCCGGGCTCGGATCTGTCCGCCCAGATGGCCCGCGCCGACTTCTTCGCGGCACACGGCTGGGCGGTCGTCGACCTGCGCTGGTACGCGGGGGTGAACCAGCTCGGCTACAGCCTGCTGTCACAGCCCGTGATGGCATTGCTCGGCGTTCGGGTGACCGGGGTGCTCGCCCTCGTCCTGTCCGCGGTGACGTTCGCCGCGCTCCTGCGCCGCACCGGTGTGCCCCGTCCGCTGGCGGGTGCCCTGCTCGGCGCGGTGTGCCTGGCCGCGAACCTGCTGTCCGGCCGGATCACCTACGGGGCCGGTGTCGCGCTGGGACTGGCGGCGCTGCTGGCTCTCACGTACCCGCGGCTGCGCCCGGCCGCGGTGGCCGCGGCCCTGCTGGCGTCCGCGACCAGCCCGGTCGCCGGGCTGTTCCTCGGGTTGGCCGGGGTGGCGCTGCTGGCCTGCCGCCGGTGGGCCGACGGGCTGCTGGTGGCCGTGCCCGCGGCCGTGCCGCTCGCCCTGAGCGCGGGGCTGTTCGGCGACGGGGGCTGGATGAACATCAGCCACGGCGACGCGGTCCGGGCCGTCGGCGTGAGCCTGGCCGTGGCCGCGCTCGTGCCGCAGCGGCCGGTCCGCTACGGCGCGCTGCTGTCGGCGGCCGGGGTGGTCACGGCCGCGCTCGTGCACACCCCGGTCGGGCTGAACGCCACCCGCCTCGCGGTCACGTTCGGGCTGCCGGTGCTGGCCGCCTGCGCCCGCCTGCCCGGCCGGGTGCCCGCCCGGTCGCGGCCGTGGGCGCTGGCCGCGGTGCTGGTGGGGCTCTGCTGGTGGCAACCGCCGGTCGTGGTCGCCGACGTCCGCGACATCGGCAACCCGACGGCCGACCCCGGGTACTTCGCGCCGCTGCGGGCGCGGCTGGCCGGCGAGGGCCTCACCGGGCGGGTGGAGATCCCGCCGACGCGTGACTACTGGGAGGCGGCGGATCTGGGTGACGTGCCGCTGGCCCGGGGCTGGCTGCGGCAGGCCGACATCGACCGCAATCCGTTGTTCTTCACCACCGTTCCGGGCGCCGCCGGCACCGGCGTGCCGCTGACCGCGGACAGCTACCGGGCCTGGCTCGCCGAGCAGGCGGTGCAGTACGTGGCCGTGCCGGACGCGGAGCTGTCCTGGGTGGGCCGGGCGGAGGCCGGGCTGGTCGCGGGCGGGCTGCCGTACCTGAAGCCGGTCTGGTCCGATGCGCACTGGCGGCTGTACGCGGTCGACGGGCCGGTGCCGCTGGTCGCGGCCCCGGCCCGGCTGGTGGCGCACACCGCCGCGGCGGTCACCTTCGACGCCCCGGCCGCGGGCGAGGTACGGCTGCGGGTACGCCACAGCCGCTGGCTCCACGCCGACCACGGCGCGAGCGTCGCGAAGGACGGTGACTGGACCGTCGTCCGGGTGCCCGCGCCCGGCCGGTACACGGTGCGCTCGTAGCGCCGACGGCCGTCCGCTACCGGATCGCACCCGGGCCGCTCGGGATCCGCAACGTCGTACGGTCACGCTCTGGCCCAACGGATGTGTCTGCGGACCCGTCCGCGTGCGCTGGCGGCCCGACGCTTCTCCGGGACTCCGCGAAGGCGCGCGGCGATGTCACGCCCCCGACGTCGCCAGGTCGACGGATGGGTTCGGACGATGGCGCGCAGTCGTGGCACGTGGACGGTGATGTGCAGCCGCCTGATGGCATTCCTGGCGGTGGTCGCGCTCGTGGGCGCCGGCGTGGGCGGGTTCCCGGATGCGGCGGCCGCCGCGTCGAGCAGCTCCGCCTCGTGGCGTTCGGTGTCGGCGGCGGCGGGTCACACCTGCGCGATCCGGGCCGACGGCGCGCTGTGGTGCTGGGGAGCCAACGGATCCGGCCGGCTGGGCGACGCCACCACCACCAACCGGACGACACCGGTACGGGTCGGCACCGCGACCACCTGGGCCACCGTGAGCACCCGGTCCGCGCACACCTGCGCGACGCAGACCGACGGCAGCCTGTGGTGCTGGGGCGCCAACGGATCCGGGCGGCTCGGCAACGGCAACACCACCTCCCAGTACAAGCCGGTACGGATCGGCGCCGCCACCACCTGGGCCACCGTCAGCGCCGGCACCGGGCACACCTGCGCGACCCGCACCGACGGCACCCTCTGGTGCTGGGGCGACAACGGCCTCGGGCGGCTCGGGCTCGGCACCGTCGGCGGCGCCAGCACCACACCTGCGCGGGTCGGCACCGCCACCACCTGGGCCACCGTCAGCGTCGGCGCCGGGCACACCTGTGCGACCCGCACCGACGAGACCCTGTGGTGCTGGGGCGCCAACGGTTCGGCCCAGCTCGGCGACGGCACCGCCACCAACCGGGCCGAACCCTGGCAGGTCGGCAACGCCCTCCGGTGGGCCGCGGTCAGTGCGGGGGACTCATACACCTGCGGCATCACCACCGACGGCGCGCTGTGGTGCTGGGGCGCCAACCCCAGCGGACAGCTCGGTGACGGCACCACCACCGACCGGTCCACCCCGGTACGCGTCGGTGTGGCCACGACGTGGGCGTCGGTCGGCGCCGGTGCCAAGAACACGTGCGCGACGCGCACCGACCTCTCGCTGTGGTGCTGGGGCAGCGGCGACAACGGGGAGCTCGGCACCACCACCCCGGCCCGGCAGGCCACGCCGGTGCAGGCCGGCACCACGACCAACTGGGCGTCGGTGAGCACCGGCGCCGCGCACGCCTGCGCCATCGAGGACGGCGGTACGTCGTTGTGGTGCTGGGGCAGCAACAGCTCCGGGCAGCTCGGCGACGGCACCACCGTCCCGTCCGCCGTCACGGCGCGCCCGCTGCGGGTCGGCGACGGCACCGCGTGGGCGTCCGTCAACGCCGACGGGTTCGGCGCCACGCACGCCTGCGCGGTGAGCACCGACCGGACCCTGTGGTGCTGGGGCGACAACACGTACGGACAGCTCGGCGACGGCACCACCGCCGTCCGGTTCAGTCCCGTGCAGATCGATGCGGTCGCCGGCTGGTCCCACGTCAGCGCCGGCTCGCTCTTCACGTGTGCGATCGGCGCGGACGACCACAGCCTGTGGTGCTGGGGGTACAACGCGTCGGGGCAGCTCGGCGACGCCACCACCGTGAACCGGTCCACGCCCGGGCGGATCGGCGCCTCCGCCGACTGGGCCACCGTCAGCACCGGGGAGCAGCACGCCTGCGCGATCCGTACCGAGGGCACCCTGTGGTGCTGGGGCGACAACACCTACGGTCAGCTCGGCATCGGCAGCACCGCAGCCGCTACCTCGCCCACGCAGGTCGGCACCGAGACGACCTGGGCCGGCGTCAGCGCCGGGCGCAACCACACCTGCGCCGTCCGGACCGACCACACGCTCTGGTGCTGGGGCAAGGGCTACCTGGGCACTGGCGTGCAGGCCGCCCAGCAGGTCACTCCGATCCAGGTCGGGGCGGCAACGCCGTGGGCGTCGGTCAGCGCGGGCGACGCCTTCACGTGCGCCACGGCCGTCGCCGGCACCCTGTGGTGCTGGGGCGACAACACCTACCACCAGCTCGGCGACAGCACGAACGCGGTCCGGTCGACGCCCGCGCAGGTCAATCCCGCCACGACGTGGGCCGGCGTCGACGCCGGTTCCGGGCACACCTGCGCGACGCGGACCGACGGCACGCTGTGGTGCTGGGGCGACAACAGCTTCGGTCAGCTGGGCGACGGCACGACCACCACCCAGTCCATGCCGGGCCGGATCACCGGTACGACCTGGGCCAGCGTCGCGGCGGGCCGGAACCTGACGTGCGCCGTCGGCACCGACACCACGCTGTGGTGCTGGGGCGACAACGCCCACGGCGCGCTGGGTACCGCGACCGGGGCGATGCGGGTGGTCGACATCGACCCGCCCGTCCTGGACATCGTCTCGCCGACCAGCGACCAGATCGTGGACCGCATGCTGACCGTCCAACCGGCCGTCAGCGACCCGACCGGCATCACCAGCGTCACCCTGTCGGTGGCCGGGGCGGTGGTGGCCACCGCGACCGCCGATCCCTGGACGCTGACCTGGGACGCGGGCGTCCGTAGCGGCCCGCTGGCCTACACCGTCAAGGCCGTCGACGCGCGGGGCAACGTCGCCCAGCTGACGCGTACGGTCACCATCGACAGTCAGGGGCCGAGCGTCACCACCGCCTCCCCGGCGGCCGGTGCCTACCTGCCGAAGACCACCTTCACCGCCACCGTCGCGGCCACCGACCTGTCCGGCATCGCCTCGGCCTCCCTGTCCGTCAACGGCACCTCCTACGCGCCTGACACCACCGCCCCGTACTCGGTGCCGGTGACGGGCCGCTACGGCACGGTGCGGCTGCGGTGGACGCTGCTCGACAGGACGGGACACACGACCGTCCTGAACCGCACGGTGACCATCGACAACAAGGCGCCCACCGTGAAGATCACCAAGGCTCCGAAGGACCGTGCCAAGGTCCGCGGTCCCCAGAACGTGGCCGTCAGCGCCGCCGACGGGTACGGCCTGGTCCGCGCGGAGCTGCTCGTCAACGGGAAGGTCATCGCCAAGGACACGTCGGCCGGGTACTCGTTCCGCTTCGACGTCAACAAGTACGCCAAGGCCGGCAAGTCCCTCAAGGTTCAGGTGCGCGCCGTGGACCGCGCCGGCAACACCGCCGTCACGCCGGTACGCACCTGGAAACGGAAGTAGCGGGCGTCAGGAGTCGAGGACGCGTTCCATGGCCGCCCGCGAGTGCCGGGTCACCCGCAGGTAGCGGTCCACGAACTCGCCCGGATCACCCCCGCCGAGCAGCTGCACCGTGCCGGCCAGCTCCACGCCGTGCTGCGGCAGCTGGTCGGTGGGGCGGCCGCGGACCAGGGTGAGCGCGTTGCGGACCCGGGCCGCGAGCGTCCAGCCCGCCGCCATGGCGGCCGCGTCGGCCCGGTCGACCAGCCCGGCGTCCCGGGCGGCGGCGAGGGCCTCCAGGGTCCGGGTGAGCCGCAGCGCCGGTACGTCGTACGCGTGCCGCAACTGCAGCAGCTGGACCGCCCACTCGACGTCGGCGAGCCCGCCCCGGCCCAGCTTCGTGTGCGTGTGCGGATCCGCGCCGCGGGGCATCCGCTCGGTTTCCACCCGCGCCTTGATCCGGCGGATCTCCACGACCTGTTCCCGGGTGAGCCCGCCGCCGGGCCACCGCATGCCGTCGGCGAGCAGCTCGAACTCGCGGCCCAGTCCGGCGTCGCCGCAGACGAGCCGGGCACGCAGCAGCGCCTGCGACTCCCACACCCGCGACCAGCGGGCGTAGTACTGCGCGTACGCGGCGAGGCTGCGGACCAGCGGGCCCTGGCGGCCCTCGGGGCGCAGGTCGGCGTCGATGCCCAGCGGCGGGTCGGGGGCGGGCGCGGACAGCAGGCGGCGCAGTTCCTCGGCGATCGCGTGGGCGGCGGCGGACGCCTCGCTCTCCGGGGTGGTGGCCGGGGCGTCGTACACGAACAGCACGTCGGCGTCGGAGGGGTAGCTCATCTCGTACCCGCCGAGGCGGCCCATGCCGATCACCGCGAAGCGCAGGCCCTCGGGCGCCGGCTTGGCCCGGCGGGCGGCGGCCAGCGCGGCGCCCAGGGTGGCGTCGGTGACGTCGGACAGCGCGATGCCGATGGCGTCGACGTCGAGCGGGTGCGCGGGGGCCAGGTCACCGGCGCGGCTGAGGATGTCGGCGCAGGCGATCCGGAACAGCTCGCGGCGGCGCAGGGCGCGGACGGCGTCGATCGCCTTCTGCGGGTCGGCGTAGCGTTCGGCTGCGGCGAGGAAGCCGTCGCGCAGCACGTCGGCCGGGCGGGGCTGCAGTTCGGCGTCGTCGGCCAGCAGCCGCAGCGCCTCCGGGTCGCGGGTGAGCAGGTCCGTGGCGTACCGGGAGAGGCTGAGCACGCGGGCCAGGCGGCGGGCCACCGGGCCGCCGTCGCGCAGCAGCCGCAGATACCAGGGGGTGCTGCCCAGCTTGTCGGAGACGTGCCGGTAGTTGAGCAGCCCGCGGTCGGGCTCGGGCGCGTCCGCGAACTCCTGCAGCAGCATCGGCAGCAGCGTGCGCTGGATCGCCGACGTACGGGTGACCCCGCCGGTCAGCGCCTGCAGGTGCCGCAGGGCCGCGCCCGGATCGGCGAAGCCGAGGATCTCCAGCCGCCGCCCCGCCGACTCGGGCGTCATCCGCAGCGCCTCGGCGGGCACCCGCGCCACCGCCTCCAGCAGCGGCCGGTACAGCAGTTTGACGTGCAGACGGCGCACCTGCGCGGCGTGCCCCACCCAGTCGGCGCGGAACTCCTCGACCGCGTCGCGGCCGGGCACCGCCGTGTACCCGAGGGCGGCGGCCAGCCAGCGCAGCGCCGCCGGATCGTCGGGCACGGTGTGCGTGCGGCGCAGGTTCTGCAGTTGCAGCCGGTGTTCGACGGAGCGCAGGAAACGGTAGCCGCGCAGCAGCGTCTCGCCGTCGTCGCGGCCCACGTAGCCGCCCGCGACCAGCGCGCGCAGCGTGGGCAGGGTGCCGGGTTCGTGCAGTGTCTCGTCGACGCGTCCGTGCACGAGCTGCAGCAGCTGCACCGCGAACTCGATGTCGCGCAGTCCGCCCGGCCCGCGCTTGATCTCGCGGGCGAGTTCCTTCGGCGGGACGTTCTCGATGATCTTGCGGCGCATGTCGCGGACGTCGTCGACCGCCTCGGGCCGCTCCGCCGCGTGCCACACCAGCGGCGCCAGGTTGTCGATCCACTCCTGCGCCAACGCCAGGTCCCCGGCCGCGGGCCGGGCCTTGAGCAGCGCCTGGAACTCCCACGTCCGCGCCCACCGCCGGTAGTAGGCGTCGTGGCTGGCCAGGGTCCGCACCAGCGGGCCCCGGCTGCCCTCGGGCCGCAGCGCGGCGTCGACCGGCCAGGCGACCTGCCCACAGATCTCGATCAGCCGCGCCGCCACCGTCGTGCCCGCGGCCAGGTCCTCGTCGCCGCGGGCGATGAAGATGACGTCCACGTCGGACACGTAGTTCAGCTCGTTGCCGCCACACTTGCCCATTGCCACCACCGCGAGCTGGGGCACGGCCGCGGTCAGCTCGCCCACGGCGATCGCGTACGCCGCCGCGAGCGTCTCGTCGGCGAGGCGGGACAGGGCGGCCATCGTCGGCTCCAGGCCGCGGCCCCCCGTCAGGTCGGCGGCCGCGATCCGCAACAACGCGATCCGGTACGCCCGGCGCAGGGCGGGCACGGTCGGCGCGCCCTCCCCCGCCGAGTCGCCGAACTCCAGATGCCCCTCGGCGTTGGGCGGCAGCCCGGTCTTGCCCGTGGCCAGCACCCGCCACTCCTCCGGGTTGGCGACGAGGTGGTCGCCCAGCGCGGCCGAGGCTCCGAGTACGGCCAGCAGCCTCCGGCGCAGCCCCGCGTCGCCGGACAGCGCGGTCAGGACCGCCGTGGCGGCCGGATTGTCCGCGATCGGGCCGTGGGACCCGGCGACCGAGCCGCCGTTGCCGCGGACCGCGGCGCGACCCGCCGACTCGACCATGCGGTGCAGCTGGAGCAGCGCCAGGTTGGGGTCGGCGGTGCGGGACAGGGCGTGCAGCAGTTCGCCGCCGGCCTCGTCGGAGGGTTCCTGCGCGTCGGGGTCCCACAGCCGCAGCCCCGACTCGCCGAGCAGCTCGGCCGCGCGGGCCCCGTCGTCGAAGCCGTACCGGACGAGGCGGCTGAGCCGGGTCATCGCGCGGCGCTCATCGGCCCAGGAGCGGCAGGGTGGGGCCGGTGCCCGGATTCGCGATGTCCGCGTCCGGCAGGGTGCCCAGGGCCAGCGCCGCGAACCGGGCCGCGAACGGCTGCCACACCTCCTCCACGTCGGGCAGCATGTCGGCGGTGGCCGCGACCACCACCTCCGGGTCGTAGCCCAGCTCCGCCAGCAGCGTCGAGTCGGTCGCCCAGTCGGCGATCATCGCGGCGTCGCACTCGATGTGGAACTGCACTCCCCAGGCCCGGTCGCCGAGCCGGAACGCCTGGTGCGGGTACCGGGTCGACGCGGCCAGCAGCACCGCGTTGCGGGGCAGCTCGGTGATCTCGTCGCTGTGCCACTGGATCACGTCGGGCAGCAGGGGGACGTACCGGAAAAGGGGGTCGGTGTCCGCGGCGTCGCGCCGCCCGACCAGGCCGGGCCCGATCTCCGGTCCGGCCGTGCTGCGCTCGACCACGCCGCCGTGCGCGGCGGCCAGCAGCTGGCCCCCGAGGCAGATCCCCAGCGTCGGCACCCGGTGCCGCACGGCCTTGCGCAGCAGCGCCTCCACCGCCGGGAACCAGGGCGCGCCCGGCTCCCCCGCCGCGTTCGGGTACGCGTCCTGCTCGCCGCCCAGCACCACCAGGGCGAGGTAGTCGTCCAGGCTCTCCGGCAGCGGTTCGCCCAGGTGCGGGCGCACCACGCTCACCGCCAGCCCGGCCTCGGCGAACCAGTCACCGAGCCGGCGCAGATCGTCCGTCGGGTCGTTCTCGATCACCAGCGCAGTACCCACCCCCCGAGGCTAACGAATGGGCCGCCGCCCGGCGTGGCCGCACCGCGGCTGTCGGCGGCCGGCGTTCCGGCTATGGAATTGGTCTCAGCCACGATTCGCTCAGCTGTCGGGTTCCCCCGCCGATCTCGGGCTCCGCGTAGCCGCCCTGTCGGCCGCGCCCGCCGGCTGGGCATCCGCCCCACCCGGCCTGCTCCCGGGGAGGAAGCTTCATGCGTTTGTCCTGGTCCCGCCGCGTCCGCAGCGGTCTGTCCCGTGCCGCGCTCGGCGCCGCCGTACTCGCCGCGACGAGCACGCTCGTGGCCGCCGGCCCCGCACACGCCAACGGCGTCGACTACGCGGCAGCCGCCGACGACGAGGCCTACTGGATCTCGCTGGCCCAGGTGCCGACGGGCTTCGGCACGGCGAGCGGCGCGATCTCTGTCAACGTCCCGGCCGGTGGCATCACCGCCGCGACGGACGCCCTGGTGCGTCCGTACCTGGCCAACCTGGCGGTGCCCGGCCTGGTCGCCGCCGGTCCGCGCTACTTCCCCATGGCGAAGGCGTACCTCGACTGGTACCTGCGGCACGTGCAGTGGCCGGACCAGTACGGCGTGCACGGCACCGTGTGCGACTACCGGATCAACGTGGTGACGGGCGTCGAGACCCTCATCGACGGCTCCGGCAACCCGTCCGGGGTCTGCTACTACGACTCGTCCGACGGCTACGCCGGGACGTTCCTGATGGCGATGCGGGCGTACGCCGAGGCCAACCCCGCCGACGCCGCCTGGGTCGCGAACCAGAGCTACCTGCTGGAGTCCATCGCGAACGCCATCGAGGCCACCAAGCAGGCCGACGGGCTCACCTGGGCGAAGCCGGACTACCACGCGAAGTACCTGATGGACAACGTCGAGGCGCAGCAGGGCTTCGCGGCGCTGAGCTGGCTGGCCCGGCACGTGTTCAACGACGCGGCCAAGGCCGACTACTGGGCCGGTGAGGCGGACGCGGTCGCCGCCGGCATCGAGTCCCAGCTGTACGTCCCGAGCGCCGGCATGTACGCCAACGACGTCGGCGCGGCCGGCCAGTGCGCCACCGACAACGTCTGCCCGGATTGGGACACCTGGTACCCGAACGCGCAGGACCACTCCACGTCCGTCGGTCAGGCCTGGCCGCTGTGGGCGGGCCTGGGCACGGCCACCCGCCGCGAGCAGCTGTGGGCCACGTTCACCGCGGAGTGGCCGCAGTGGACCGGCGCCTGCCAGGTGGCGGACCCGTCGGCCGCGCCGTGCGGGGGCACCCCGTGGGCGGTGCTGGCACACACCGCGGTCGTCCAGGGCGACACTGCCGCCGCGGCCACGTACGTGTCGAACGCCCGCGCGCAGTGGGGCGCGACGGGCCGGCCGTGGCCGTGGACCGTGGCCGACTCGGGCTGGCTGGCGCTCGCCGAACGGGCCCTCGCCGCCGGCCAGAGCGGCGCCTGACACGAGTTCACAAGCCTGACACGAGTTCACGAGGAGGAACGGCGCGGCGTTCGACGCCGCGCCGTTCTCTGTCCGGCCCACCCGGCCGGGTGACCCACCGCCATCACCGGAAATCGGCGGCCACCGCCCACGACAGCCCGGTACGGTCATGCCACCTAGAGAACGGGGCAGGACACCGGATGTCGATGCTGCGTGAGCGGTTGCAGGCCGCTCTGGTTCCGGCGATGAAGGCGCGCGACACCGCCGCCGTGGCGGCGCTGCGGTCGGCGCTGGCCGCCATCGAGAACGCGGCCGCCGTCGCCGCACCCGACGCCGCACCCGACGCCGGGGCCGCGCCGGTGGACGGCGGGGGGCCCTTCGCCAAGTCCACCGCCGGGCTCGGTGCCGCCGAGGTGGCCCGGCGGCCGCAGGACGACGCCGAGGTGGAACGGATCGTCCGGGCGGAGATCGCCGAGAGGCTGGCGGCCGCCGACGAGTACGCCCGCCTGCAACGCCCCGAGCAGGCGCAGCGGCTGCGCGCCGAGGCGCAGGCCCTGTCCTCCCGCCTGGACGCGGCCTGAGCATGGCGCAGCCCGAGTCGGCGATCCGCGTCTCGACGCTGGAACTCTTCTTCGACCTGGTCTTCGTCTTCACTGTCACCCAGCTCGCGACGACGCTGGCGGACGACCTGACCCTGCGCACGCTGGGCAACGTCCTGCTGATGCTGTTCGTGATCTGGTGGATGTACTCGGGCTACGCCTGGCTGACCAACGCGGTCGCGCCGAGCAGCACCACCCGGCGGACCCTGCTGCTGGCCGGGATGACCGGGTTCCTGCTGATGGCGCTGGCGATCCCCGAGGCGTTCGGCGCGTACGGGTGGCTGTTCGGCTTCAGCTACCTGGTCGTCAACGTGGTGCATTCGGCGCTGTTCATGCAGGCCGGTCCCGCCGCGCGGGCGGCGATGCGGCGGCTCGGGCCGATGAACATCCTCGCCGCGCTGCTCGTGCTGACCGGCGGTTTCCTGCCCGAGCCGTACCGGCATCTGTGTTGGGTGTGTGCGCCGCTGGTGCAGATCTCGGCGGGCTACCTGCACCGCATAGAGATGCACTCGATCGCCGCGGGCCACTTCGTGGAACGGCACGGCCTCGTGGTGATCGTGGCGATCGGCGAATCCATCGTGGCCATCGGTGTCGGCTTCGGCGGGCTCCCGTCGGGGCCGGGCGAGATCCTGGTCGCGGTGCTCGGCCTGTGCATCGCGTACTACCTGTGGTGGATCTACTTCGCGGGTGACGACGAGCGGTCCGAGCACGTGCTGGCGGGAGTCACCGATCCGGGGCGGCGGGCCGCGCTGGCCCGCGACGCGTGGGGGTATGCGCACTACCCGATGCTGCTGGGCATCGTCGTCGCCGCGGTCGGGGTGAAGAAGACGGTCGGGTACGCGTTCGCGCCGCTGCACTGGGGGCAGGCGATCGCGCTGAGCGGTGGCGTGGCCCTGTACCAGCTGGGCCACGCCACGTTCCTACGGCTGCTGCGGATCAGCGGGGTAGCGCACCGGGTGGTGGCGGCCCTGGTGGTGCTGGCGGTGATCCCGCTCGGGCACGTCCAGGCCGTGGCGCAGCTCGCCGCCATCCCGCTGATCATGATGGCGGCGGCCATCGCCGAGGACGTGCCGCGGGTCCGCCGCTCGGGCGGGACCGCGATCAGCACGTTCGGCCGCACGCCGGGCGCACCGCCCGACTGAGGCGAGCCGCCGGGCTGAGGCGACGCGCCGGTCAGGCGATGCAGGCGCAGACGATGAGGGCGGCACCGAAGTGCGACGCGGCGCTGACCATGGCGCCGGGGTGCCGGTCCGGGGTGCAGATCACCTCGCCCAGCTTGCCCGGCGTCAGCCAGTCCAGGACCAGGAAGGCGAAGCCCATGACGCCGATGCCGATCAGGCCGAAGATCAGCGTCGAGGCGAGGCCCTTGGCGAAGTCGTCGTACGTCGTGAAGATCGCGGTGAAGACGATCAGCGCGATGCCGAGCTGGTTGGCCACCAGCAGCAGCCCGGCGTTGTGGTTGCGCTCGACGAAGATGAGATCCTTCAGCTTGCCCGGGGTCAGCACGTCGACGAGCAGATAGCCCAGCGCCATCAGCCCGATACCGACCAGTCCGAACACGACGCTGCGTCCGGCGCCCTCAAGCAAGTCTTGCAGCACGGTGTCTCCTCAGAACGTGATCTGACGCAGGCACCGTAGCCGACCGACGGCCCGACGGTGATCCACCGCCGGGCCGAATTTCGCGTGTCACAGCGCGAGGTAGCGCTGCCGCTCGTACGGGGTGACCTCGCGGCGGTACTGCTCCCACTCGGTGCGCTTGTTGCGCAGGAAGAAGTCGAAGACGTGCTCGCCGAGCACCTCGGGCACGAGTTCCGACTTCTCCATCACGTCGATCGCCTCGGACAGGTTCTCCGGCAGCGAGTCGTACCCCATCGCCTTGCGCTCGGCCGCCGACAGCGACCAGACGTCGTCCTCGGCGCCCGGCGGCAGCTCGTACCCCTCCTCGATGCCCTTGAGACCGGCGCCGAGCATGACCGCGAAGGCCAGGTAGGGGTTGGTGGCCGAGTCGATCGAACGGACCTCGACCCGCGCCGAGTTCGGCTTGCCGAACGCGGGCACCCGCACCAGCGCGGAGCGGTTCAGGTGGCCCCAGCTGACGAACGCGGGCGATTCGGTGATCCGGTCCGGCAGCTGCATCGGGAACAGCCGCTTGTACGAGTTCACCCACTGATTCGTGACCGCCGTGTACTCGCGGGCGTGCACGAGCAGCCCGGCGATGAACGCCCGCGCGGTCTTGGACAGCTTCTGCGGGTCGTCGCCGTCGAAGAACGCGTTGCGCTCGCCCTCGAACAGCGACAGGTGGGTGTGCATGCCGCTGCCGGGCTGGTCGGTGAACGGCTTGGGCATGAACGAGGCGCGCACCCCCTGGGTCAGCGCCACCTCCTTGACCACGTGCCGGAACGTCATGATGTTGTCGGCCGTGGTGAGCGCGTCGGCGTAGCGCAGGTCGATCTCCTGCTGGCCGGGGGCGACCTCGTGGTGGCTGAACTCCACGGAGATGCCGATGCGTTCCAGCGCGAGCACGGCCTGGCGGCGGAAGTCGCGGGCCACCACGTGGTTGGTGTGGTCGAAGTAGCCGCCGTCGTCGACCGGTACGGGCACGGTGCCGTCCAGCGAGGTGTCCTGGACGAGGAAGAACTCTATTTCCGGGTGGGTGTAGTAGGTGAAGCCCTTCTCGGCGGCCTTGCTCAGCATGCGGCGCAGCACGTGCCGCGGGTCGGCCCACGCGGGGCTGCCGTCGGGCAGCAGGATGTCGCAGAACATCCGGGCGCTCTCGCCGCTGGCGCCACCCTCGAACGGGAAGACCTGGAACGTGGTCGGGTCGGGCATGGCGACCATGTCGGACTCGTAGACCCGGGCGAAGCCCTCGATGGCCGACCCGTCGATCCCGATGCCCTCCTCGAAGGCGCTCTCCAACTCGGCGGGGGCGACGGACACGCTCTTGAGGGTGCCCAGCACGTCGGTGAACCAGAGACGGACAAAACGGATGTCGCGTTCTTCGAGCGTGCGAAGCACGAACTCCTGCTGTCGGTCCACGTCAACCCCTCGTACGCCAGCGGCTGCGACCGGCCCGCCCGCTCGGCGGTCAGTGTCCCCCGGTCCCGTTACGCCGAGATTACGCTGACCATGCCGTTCCGGGTGCTCCGGGTGAGGTCGCACGGTGATCACCGAACGGTAGAACAGGCCGGGCCGGGTGACGCTGCCAGGCTGGGGAACAATGAGGGCATGCCCTCGATACGCATCGCCCTGGCCCAGGTCAACTCGACGGTCGGTGACATCGCCGGTAACGCCGCGGCGATCCGGCGCTGGTCCCGGACGGCCGCGGACGCCGGGGCGCAGCTGGTCGCGTTCCCCGAGATGATGCTGACCGGATACCCCATCGAGGACCTGGTGTTCCGGGACTCGTTCGTGCGGGCCTCGCAGGCGGCGCTGCGTACCCTCGCCGCCGACCTGGCCGCGGACGGCCTGGGCGACCTCGCCGTGGTGGTCGGCTACGTGGATGCCGACGGTCCCGCCCCGACCAGCGCCGACGCCGTCCCCGGCAGCGGCCGCCGCGACGCCTCCGCCCTGCTGTACGGCGGCACCGTCGCCGCCACGTACTTCAAACACCACCTGCCCAACTACGGGGTGTTCGACGAGGACCGCTACTTCGAGCCCGGCTCGGCGCTGACCGTGGTGCGCTTCGGCGGGGTCGACATCGCGCTCACTGTCTGCGAGGACGTGTGGCAGGCGGGCGGCCCGTTCGCCGCGGCGCGGCGCGCCGGAGTCGGGCTGGTCGTCAACATCAACGCCTCGCCGTACGAGCTGAACAAGGACGACGTGCGGCTGCCGCTGGTGCAGCGCCGCGCGGCCGAGGCGGGCGCCACCGTCGCGTACGTGAACATGGTCGGCGGCCAGGACGAGCTGGTCTTCGACGGCGACTCGATCATCGTCGGCGCGGCGGGCGAGCTGCTGGCCCGTTCCCCGCAGTTCGTCGAGGACCTGCTGGTGCACGACCTGGAGTTGCCCGCGGCCGACGAGACCCCCAACGTCGAGGGCGCGGGCCCCGAGCTGACCCGCCGCTCCGGCGAGTCGCTGCACGGCGAACAGACCCGCGACGAGGACCTGGCGATCGAGCGGATCACGCTGACCGGCGCGCCGCGCCCGGTCACCGGCGACCGGGTGGTCGGCGGTGTCGCCGAGCGCATCGGCGACGAGGCGGAGATCTGGTCGGCGCTGACCCTGGGGTTGCGCGACTACGTCGAGAAGAACGGCTTCCGCTCGGTCGTGCTCGGCCTCTCCGGTGGCATCGACTCGGCCGTGGTCGCCGCGATCGCCGTCGACGCGATCGGCCCGCAACGGGTCTTCGGCGTCTCGATGCCCAGCGCGTTCTCCTCCGGTCACTCCCGCGACGACGCGGCCGACCTGGCCAAGCGCACCGGGCTGGACTACCGGGTCGAGCCGATCCAGCCGATGGTCGACGCGTTCCTGTCGAACCTGTCGCTGTCCGGCCTGGCCGTGGAGAATCTGCAGGCCCGGGTCCGCGGCGTCATCCTCATGGCGCTGTCGAACCAGGAGGGCCACCTCGTGCTCACCACGGGCAACAAGAGCGAGCTGGCGGTCGGCTACTCGACCCTGTACGGCGACTCCGTCGGCGGTTTCAACCCGCTCAAGGACGTGCCCAAGACGATGGTCTGGCGCCTGGCGAACTGGCGCAACGCGGAGGCCGCCGCCTGCGGCGACCAGCCACCCATCCCCGAGAACTCGATCACCAAGCCGCCCAGCGCCGAACTGCGCCCCGGCCAGGTCGACGCGGACTCGCTGCCCGACTACGACCTGCTGGACGCGGTGCTCACCGGCTACATCGACAACGACGCGGGCCGCGACGACCTCATCGCGGCCGGCCACGACCCGGCCCTGGTGGATCGCGTGCTGCGCCTGGTCGACGGCGCCGAGTACAAGCGCCGCCAGTCCGCGCCCGGCACCAAGATCTCGATCAAGGCGTTCGGGCGGGATCGGCGGCTGCCCATCACGAACAGATTCCGCGAGGGCGTGTGACGACCTGCACTCAACCCTGACCGGGGACGGCCCGGCGGTGCGACGATCGAGGGCACAACCCGGGGACCGCACCGCGCGGCCTCGAGGGAAGGAGACGACGATGTCTGACACCGAGGTGCCCACCCTCTACGGCGGCCCACCGACCCGCCGGGTCCGCACCCGCGACCTGATCGCCGCCAAGGAGCGCGGCGACCGCTGGGCCATGCTCACCTCGTACGACCAGTACACGGCCGGCATCTTCGACGCCGCCGGCATCCCGGTGCTGCTGGTCGGTGACTCCGCGGCCAACAACGTGTTCGGCTACGAGACGACCGTCCCGGTCACCACCGACGAGCTGCTTCCTCTGGTACGCGCGGTCGTGCGCGCCACGAAGACCGCGCTGATCGTGGGTGACCTGCCGTTCGGCTCGTACGAGGAGGGGCCCACCCAGGCCCTGCGTACGGCGGTGCGGTTCATGAAGGAGGGCGGCGCGCACGCCGTCAAGCTGGAGGGCGGCCGCCGGGTGTCCGCGCAGATCTCCGCCCTGACCGGTGCCGGGATCCCGGTGATGGCGCACATCGGCTTCACCCCGCAGAGCGAGCACGTGTTCGGCGGGTACCGGGTGCAGGGCCGCGGTGACCGTGCCGCCGAGGAGCTGGTCGCGGACGCCCGCGCGGTCGCCGAGGCGGGCGCGTTCGCGGTGGTGCTGGAGATGGTGCCCGGCGAGGTGGCCGCCCAGATCACCAAGGAGCTGAGCATCCCGACGGTCGGCATCGGGGCTGGCGCGGACACCGACGCGCAGGTGCTGGTCTGGCAGGACATGGCCGGCCTGCGTACGGGCAAGGCGCCGCGCTTCGTGAAGCGCTACGCCGACCTGGCGACCGTGCTCGGCGAGGCGACCCGGCGGTTCGCCGACGAGGTGCGCGGCGGCGAGTTCCCGGCTTCGGAGCACACGTTCAGTTAGGCGCGGCGGCGCGGCTGCCCGGGCGGGCCGATGGCAGACTCCGTGATCGGAGGTGCCACGTGTCAGTACCCGCCCGGGTCAGCCTCGCCACCCTCGGCGTCGGCGACGTCGCGCGCGCGACCGCGTTCTACTCGCGGCTCGGCTGGCGGCTGTCGCCGGCCTCGATTCCGGGCGTGGTCAGCTTCTTCCACACCGCGGGCGGCCTGCTCAGCCTGATCGCCACGGACGACCTGGCCGCCGACGCGGGCCTACCCGCCCGTCTCCCGCCCGCGAACCCGGCGACGGACTTCCGCGGCACGATGCTGGCGATCAACGTGGAGAGCCGCGCGTCGGTGGACGAGGCACTGCGCGCGGCCGTCCAGGCGGGTGCCGGGCTGGTGAAGGCGGGCGGCGCCACCGACTGGGGCGGCTACCTCGGCTACTTCACCGACCCGGACGGGCACCTGTGGGAGGTCACCCACAATCCCGGCTGGCCGCTCGACGAGGCCGGGGTCCCCCGTCTGCCCTGATCCGGCCTGCCGTGATCTGCCGGGCCGGGGCTGGTCACCGAGCGGGAGCGGATCGCCGGGCGCGATCATTCGCGGGCGAACAGCACCGTGCGGGTCTGCGGGTCGGCCGTGGTCAGCCGTACCCGGATGCGCTCGCCCAGTGGCAGCTCGCCGGTGCAGCGGGCCCGCACCGCCGGGGTGTCGATCGCGATCGTGCCGCCCGGTGGCCGGCGGTTGGTGGCACCGTTACGCGGCTCGTCCACGTCCAGCACCCCCGCGTCGAACGTGGCGCCCACCCGGTCCGCCAGGAGCACCGCCTCGGCCAGGTCGATTGCACCGCGGTAGGCCGCGGAGGCCACCCGGTCACTGGCCGACATGCTGGCGGGCAGCCGCTGGAGCGCGTCGCGCACCCAGTCCGGCACCGGCCGGCCCTCGTGCAGGGCCAGGCAGGCCTCGGTCGCGTACCGGTCGGCCAGGCGGCGCAGCGGCGCAGTGACATGCGCGTACGGTGCGCCGACGCCGCCGTGCCCGGTCTGCGCGGGCGGCTGTCCGTCGAATGCGGTGTACGCGGCGCCGCGCAGCAGGTCAGCGGCCTGGTCCACGAACGCCGCCCCGCGTGGGCTGCCCGCGTCGACCCCGGCCACGACATCACCCAACGGCGTCCCCTCCGGCCAGGAGACACCGAGCGACCCGGCGGCGGCGCGCAACCGGGCGATCCCGTCGGGCTGCGGGGGCGGCATCGTCCGCAACAGCCCCACCCCGCCGGAGAGCATGAGCGACGCCGCGGCCATGCCGGTGAGCAGCGAGATCTGCGCGTTGTGCTCCTCGACGGGCAGCGGGGCCCGCAGCACCAGCCGCCAGCCGTCGTCCCCGCTGGGCTCGATCTCCTGTTCCGGGATCGGCAGGTTGACGGCGCCGCGCTGGGCCGCCCGGCGGGCCAGCAGCGCGCCGACCTCGGGCAGCAGCGCCACCGGCTCCAGGGCCCGGCCCGCGTCCACGGCCGCCTGCACTCCCGCGTAGTCCAGCTTCGCCCGGCTGCGCACCCGGGCCCGCTCCAGGCCCACCGCGGCGATGTCACCGTCGGCGTCGAGGTCGATGGTCCACAGCACGGCGGACCGGTCGGCGTCCGGCAGCAGGCTGGCGGCGCCCTCGCTGAGGATCGGCGGATGCAGCGGCACCTTGCCGTCGGGCAGGTAGACGGTCTGGCCGCGGGCCCAGGTCTCGGCCTCCAGCGGGCCGCCGGGCCGCACGTACGAGGCGACGTCCGCGATCGCGTAGTGCACCCGGTAACCACCGCCCGCGCGGCGGGTCAGGCACAGCGCCTGATCGAGGTCGCGCGAGGTCGGCGGGTCGAGGGTGACCAGCGGGATATCCGTACGGTCGACCCCGGTGGGCGTGCGCGCCGCCGCCTCGGTCGCCTCCTGCAGGGCGGCGGCGGGGAACTCCCCGGGCAGTTGGAGCTCGCGGCGCAGCACGGTGAAGTCGATGCGGGGCGCCCGCACCACCCGGTTGATCGGCACGCCTCATTACTACCAGCAGGAACGTGACCCGCGCCCTCCCACGAACGTGCGGCGCCGGGACCGCCGCCGCGGATGCAGCCGGACAGCGCTGCGCCCGCGGCGTGCGGTCAGGCCCTGACGGTCGCCTTGCGGGCGGCGGTCGCCGTACGGGTCGCGGCGTTGCGTGTGGCCGACGCCTTGCGCGCGGTGCCCGCGGTGGCGGTGCGGCGGCTGTTGCCGGCCGCGGCCTTGCGGGCGGCGGCCGCCGAGGCGGGTGCCCGGACGCGGCCGGCGTTGGTGGCCGACGTCTTCGTCGTGCCGCCGCGCTTGGCCACGTTGGCTGCCTTGCCGGTACCGGCCGGACGGAGCCTCGCCGCCGCGGCGTTGGCCGTGCTGCGGGTGGCTGCCTTCACCCCGGTCCGGGTGGCTGTCGCTTTCGCGGTGGTCTTGCGCGCCGTGCCGGCGGCCTTCGCCGCGGTCTTGCGCGCCGTGCCCGTGGCCTTGGCCGCCGTCTTCTTCACGGCCTTGGTCGCGCGGGCGGGCGCCTTCTTCGCGGCGACCCGCTTGGCGGCGGCCGACTTCGCGGCGGTGGGCCGGGCGGTGCCTGCCTTCTTCGCCACGGTCCGCTTGGCGGCCGTCTTCTTCGCGACGGTCTTCTTCGCGACGGCCCGCTTCGCGACGGTCTTCCTGGCGGGCGCCTTCTTCGCGACCGTCTTCTTCGCGACCGTCTTCTTGGCGGGCGCCTTCTTGGCGGGCGCCTTCTTCGCCACCGTCTTCTTCGCGACCGTCTTCTTCGCGACGGTCCGCTTCGCGACGGTCCGCTTCGCGACAGCCTTCTTGGCGGGCGCCTTCTTGGCCACCGTCTTCTTCGCCACGGCCTTCTTGGCGGGCGCCTTCTTCGCGACCGTCTTCTTCGCGACGGCCTTCTTGGCGGGCGCCTTCTTCGCCACCGTCTTCTTCGCCACCGTCTTCTTCGCCACCGTCTTCTTCGCGACGGCCTTCTTCGCGACGGCCTTCTTCGCGACGGTCCGCTTCGCGGCCGGCCTCGCCGTGGTCTTCTTCGCGGTGCTCTTCTTCGCCGCGGCGGGCCTCGTGGCGGACTTCGCCGCCGTGGTCCGGGCCGTGGTGGTCTTCTTCGCCGCGGTCCGCTTCGCGGCCGCTGATGGTGCGCGTTTCGCGGCGGCCTTCTTCGCGGCCGTCGGCGACGCGCGGCCCGCGCCCGTGCGGGCGGCGGCCGTTCTCGCGGCCTTCTTGACTTCGGCCATGGGGACCTTTCCTCCTTGCGATGACTGCGGGCTCGTCTGGGCCTGGCGACTGCGAAGGTTCCGGCTTGGACACAGGACGTCGGCGCCGGCCTAGCTCTGCTCCCCTGTCCAGCGGGCGTCCTCGGCATCCCACGCCGCATTGCGCTTCGCGACCGTCTCGAGTGCATGCGTGGCGTCGTCAGCGGAGGGGAACGGACCGAGCCGGTACTGGGCAGGACACTTGTCGTCCCCCGTCTCGACCCGGTCGTGGCGCAGGCACCAGAAATAGGCACCCTCGCCCGGCCCACTGTCGTTCATGCCATCACTGTGCACCCGGAACCGGCCAAGCGCTACCGATTCCGGCAAAAAGCCCAGCTCTTCCATTGTGGATCGTCGATTCACCGCCCTCCGGGCAGACGGCGACGCCCGCCCCGCCGGGTGGCGGGACGGGCGTCGGAAAGGGACAGACGGGCGGTTTCAGCCGAGTTCGGCGGCGACCAGCTCGGCGATCTGGACGGCGTTCAGCGCCGCGCCCTTGCGCAGGTTGTCGTTGGAGATGAACAGCGCCAGGCCGTTGTCGACGGTCTCGTCGGCGCGGATCCGGCCCACGTACGACGGGTCGCGGCCGGCGGCCTGCAGCGGGGTCGGTACGTCGGACAACTCCACACCGGGCGCCCCGGCCAGCAGCTCGCGGGCCCGCGCGGGGCTGATCGGCCGCGCGAAGCGGGCGTTGACCTGCAGCGAGTGCCCGGTGAACACCGGCACCCGGACGCACGTGCCGGACACCTTGAGCTCCGGAATGCCGAGGATCTTGCGGCTCTCGTTGCGCAGCTTCTGTTCCTCGTCGGTCTCGTCGCTGCCGTCGTCGACGATCGACCCGGCCAGTGGCAACACGTTGTACGCGATGGGGCGGGCGAACGACCGCGGCTCCGGGAACTCCACCGCGGACCCGTCGTGGGTCAGCTCGGTGGCCCGGTCGGCGACCTTCTGCACCTGCTCGTCCAGCTCGGCCACGCCGGCCAGCCCGGCGCCGGACACCGCCTGGTACGTGGTGGCGACCATGGCCACGAGACCGGCCTCGTCGTGCAGCGGGCGCAGCACCGGCATCGCGGCCATCGTGGTGCAGTTGGGGTTGGCGATGATGCCGAGCGGCCGCTGCCGTGCCGCCTCGGGGTTGACCTCGGCGACCACGAGCGGGACCTGCGGGTCCATCCGCCAGGCGCTGGAGTTGTCGACGACCACGGCGCCGGCCTCGGCGACGCGGGGGCCGTACTCCTTGGAGCTGCCCTTGCCGGCCGAGAACAGGACGAGGTCGAGGCCGCGGTAGTCGGCCGTCGCGGCGTCCTCCACGGTCACCTCGGAGTCCTGCCAGGGCAGGGTGCGCCCGGCGGAGCGGGCGGAGGCGAAGAGCCGGAGCTGGTCGATGGGAAACTGGCGCTCAGCGAGGATGCGGCGCATGACTCCGCCGACCTGTCCCGTAGCGCCCATGATGCCGATCCTCATGGCAACAAAGTACGACCTGCCATCCACGGGCGGTACGCGGTATCCCATTCGCTGAGCGGCCGACGGCGACGGCGAGTCACCAGTCTTCCACATTTCAGGATTTCCTTCCCGCATGGCAGGACACAGGAGTACTCCTGAGGGTATGGCTGCCGTCTACACCCACGGGCATCACGAGTCGGTACTGCGCTCACACCGCTGGCGCACCGCAGAGAATTCCGCCGCGTACCTGTTGCCGTGGCTTTCTTCCGGCCTGACCGTGCTGGACGTCGGCTGCGGACCGGGCACGATCACCGCCGATCTCGCGACGCGCGTCACTCCGGGCCGGGTCACCGCCCTGGAGGTCACCGAGGCGGCGCTGGACCTGGCCCGCACAGAGGTGCGCGGGCGCGGCATCACGACTGTCGACTTCGCGGTCGGGGACGCGCACGCCCTGGCCTTCCCGGACGCCACCTTCGACGTGGTGCACGCCCACCAGGTGCTGCAGCATCTGGGCGATCCGGTCGCCGCACTGCGCGAGATGCGCCGGGTCACCCGGCCCGGTGGCCTGGTCGCGGTCCGCGACAGCGACTACGCCGCGTTCACCTGGTTTCCCCGGCTGCCCGAGCTGGACGAGTGGCTGGAGCTGTACGAGCGGGTCGCCCGCGGCAACGGCGGCGAGCCGGACGCGGGCCGCCGCCTGCTGTCCTGGGCGCATGCGGCCGGGTTCACCGATGTCACGGCGACGTCCAGTACCTGGTGCTTCGCGGACGAGACGGACCGCGCGTGGTGGGGCGGGCTGTGGGCGGACCGGATCCGGCACTCGGACTTCGCCCGCACCGCCGTGACCGGCGGCGCGGCCACGGCCGCGGATCTGGACCGCATCGCGGACGGCTGGCGGCGCTGGGCCGCCGACCCCGACGGGTGGTTGTCACTGCTCCACGGCGAACTGCTCTGCCGTGTCTGACGGAACCGGTCAGACCCCGTTCGGCTTGTACGCCCAGTGCCACGTCTCGCGGGGCACGTTCTCGTCGAAGCCGTACTGGGCGGCGTGGGTCCGCATCCAGGCCAGGGCCTTGGCGTTGAGGTCCAGGTCGGCGGCCATGCCCCAGCCGTGCTCGCTGGTGCCCGGCTTGGCGGCCAGCCCGCCCTGCGAGTACAGGCCCTTGCGGCGGACCAGGTCCACCTGCTCGTCGTAGGACCGGTAGGAGTCAGTGATGCCGATCTTCACGCCGTCCTTCTGGGCGTCGGCGATCAGCTTGGTCAGCGACTCGGCGGCGGGCGCCCACAGCCGGTGCCGGGTGTCGCCCACCTGCCCGAGGGCGCTCGCCGGGATCTTGCCGTTGCCGTACGCGGCGAGGTCCGTCGGGATGCCCTTGGCGTTGAGCGAGTACGACTTGGCGGAGGACGTGGACGACTGCTGGGTCGAGACCGCGTCCGCGAGGTAGCTGGCGAAGGCGGTGCCGCCCGTGGCCGAGGTGCCCTGGGTGGTGGCCTTGGTGCCGGCTGCGGCGGCCGGCGCGGTCTGCAGCGCGATGATCCGGCTCTGGATGTCGGCGATGCGCGAGTTCACTGCGTCGATTCCCACGCCAGCACGTTCGGCCAGCGCCGGAAAATCTGAGTGGGAATCCCCGGTCAGACCGCCAGCGGCAGGGCGATGGTGTGCGCGGTGTGCGCCACCTTGGCCGCCAGGTACCGCACGTTGGCGGCGGAGGCGTGCACCCCGGTGGGCACCACGTCACGGACGTCGACACCGAGCGCGCGCAGCTGGGCCGGCTTGTCGGGGTTGTTGGTCAGCAGGTCGACCGGGCCGACGCCCAGGGCGGTGAGCATCTGGGCGGCGGCGGTGTAGTCGCGCTCGTCGTCGTCGCGCCCCAGCGCCCGGTTCGCCTCGTAGGTGTCCATGCCGTCGTCCTGCAGGGCGTACGCGTCGAGCTTGGCGTACAGGCCGATGCCGCGGCCCTCCTGGCGCAGGTAGAGCAGGTAGCCGCCGACCGAGGCGATGCGCTCGACGGCCTCGCGCAGCTGCGGGCCGCAGTCGCAGCGCTGGGAGCCCAGGACGTCGCCGGTGAGGCACTCGGAGTGGGGTCGCACGAGCGGCACGTCGGCGTTCGCGACGTCGCCGAGCGCGAGAGCCAGGTGCTCGCGGCCGTCGGCCAGGCCGGTGAACGTGACCACCTCGGCGGTCGTCGTGTACCCGTCGGCGAACTTCAGCGGCACCGTGACCCGGGTCCGAACCTCAGACATGACGGCCTCTCTCCTGCACTTGACGCTTCAAGTGCGCCTCGACCATACGCCCCCGCGACAGGGGAAGCCACGAGCCGAACGTCACATCGACCCCGCTGCCACCCGACTTAGGCCAGGTCAGCGGGGTTGGTGTTGGCCCCGCACAAGAGCACCACCACGCGCTCCCCGGCGGCGGGCACGTACGCCCCGCTGGTCAGCGCGGCCTGCGCCGTGGCGGCGCCGTGCTCCACGACGATCCGGTAGTCCTCCCACAGCCGGCGGCGCGCGTCGACGATCGCCTGGTCGTCGACCAGCACCGAGGCCATCCGGGTGCGGACCGCCACCTCGAAGGGAAGGGTCCCGATCCGGCGGGCACCCAGCGAGTCGGCCGCCACCCCGGAGACCGGCACGTCGACCGGCTCCCCCGCGGCCAGGGCCGCGGCCAGCGACGCGCAGGTGCGCGGCTCGACGGCCACCACCCGGGCGTGGCCGTGCAGCGCGGCCGCCACCCCGGCGGCCAGGCCACCGCCGCCCACCGCCACCAGGACGGTGTCGAAGCCGCCCTCGTCCAGCAGCTCCAGCCCGGCCGAGCCGTTGCCCGCGACCATGTCGGGATCGTCGTAGGCGTGACAGAACAGTGCCCCGGTGGCCTCGGCCTGCACGATCGCGGCGGCGTACGCCTCCGCGTACTCGTCGCCGATCTGCACCACCCGGGCGCCCAGCTTGCCCAGCTTGGCGACCTTGACCGGCGGCGCGGTCACCGGCACGTACACCTCGGCGGGCACACCCGCCTCGCGGGCCGCGTACGCGGCGGCCAGGCCCGCGTTGCCGCCGGAGGCCGCGACGATCCCGGCGGTCGGCAGCTCGCCGCGCTGCGCGGCGGCGAGGATCCGGTTGAGCATCCCGCGGGCCTTGAACGACCCGGTGTGCTGCAGGTATTCGAGCTTGAACAGCGCGGACCCGTCCCGCAGGATCGGGGTACGGCGCACCCGCCCCGCGATCCGCTCGGCCGACGCGCGGACATCCTCGCTGGTCGTCACCGGCCCAGTTCTACACGACCGGCCCGGTTCTACACGACGCTCCAGGCGTGCCGGGCCAGCGGCAGGGCCGGATGCTCGCCCCCGACCAGCCTGGCCAGGTCCAGCAGCCGGTGTGAGAAGCCCCACTCGTTGTCGAACCAGCCCCGGACCTTGAGCCCGCCGTCCGCCGTGGCCTGCGTGCCGGACGGGTCGAACAGGCACGACGCCGGGTTGCCCTTGACGTCGATCGAGACGGTCGGGTCCGGGTCGTACGCCAGCACTCCCAGCAGCGACCCCGCCGCGGCCTCGGCCATCGCGCTGTTGATCTCCTCGACGGTGAGCGGGCGTTCCGCCTGCCCGGACAGCTCGGCCAGCGACCCGATCGGGGTGGGCACGCAGTACGTGCTGTACCGGATCTCGCCGAGCCGGGGCAGCACCACCCGGACGAGGTCGCCGACCACGTGGTCGTGCGGGACGATGCTCTCGTTGGTGGCCCGGCCCAGCCGGGGGTCGTCCCGGGAGGTGCCGGACGTGGCGTCGTGCACCCGCTGCCAGCCCTGCGCCGACAGGATCACCGACGTGCTGACCTGCCGCAGGCCGAACCGGTCGAGCAGCACCTTCGCCATGACGGTCAGCGCGTTGACGCCGCACGAGGCGGGCGAGACGACGTCGTGCCGCGCCGGGTCGTACGTGTGGTGGTTGGCGCCGTAGACCAGGAACGCGTCAGGGTCGGTGGCGGACGCGCTGACCACGACCTTGCGGGCGCCGCCGTGGGTGATGTGCATCCGGGCCAGGTCGCCGCTGCGGAACTGGCCCGTGGCCTCGATGACGACGTCCGCGCCCACCGCCGACCAGGGGATCTGGCGTGGGCTGCTCTCGTTGAAGGCGCGGATGGGCCGCCCGTTGACGACCAGGTAGTCCGGCCGGGCGGCGACCGTGCCGGGGAAGCCGCCGCGCAGGCTGTCGCGTCGCAGGGCGTACGCCAGCCGCTCGACCGGGGCGACGTCGTTGATCGCCGCCACGGTCAGGCCCGTCTCCGGGCCCGCACCGACGATCCGCATGAGGCTGCGGCCTATCCGCCCGAACCCGTTGATGCCAATCGCGACAGTCACCAAAGACTCCTCACGGCCGCAGGGTGCCCCTCATGGCGCGACCGTATCGGTATCACTACCAGGTTCAACAGGACGTCACTCGTCAGACACTATGAGTACGCAAGTTGCACGTCAACGCACTCGCCCCGGCTCCCCCTCCGGGGTCTCGCGTGTGGACATGAACCTGCAGGTCAGACGTCGAACGATGCAACGTGGACAGTGGTCGCGCCCCGGTGTCACACCGCATCTGGCGATGCGACACCGCAGAGATCATCCCTGAGCCCCGCGGCGATCGCCACGCCGGGTCGTACATATGATCCTCTATGGACGGCCGGTGATCGAACCATGGAGCCGGTTATCGGTCACCGCGCCGTTGCGGGGGTTCAATCCTCGGCCAGCCGGGAGTTGATCAGGCGCACCTCGACCGGTGCGCCCGGGCCGCCACCCGCCCGCCCCGCGTACTCGGGCACCCCCACGCAGGTGAACAGCAGCGACACCAGGTCGTCCGGCTCGCCCAGCAGCCCCGGCACCGCCGAGTCGATGAAGGTCATGCCGGTCGCGCTCGCCCCCAGCGCGTACGCCGCGAGATGCAACCGTCCCTCGGCCACCCCGGCCGCCAGCTGCGCCTCCCGGTAGCCGTGGTCGTCCAGCGCCGCGGCGGGCACGGCCGACATCGCCACGTACGCCGCCTCGGCGCCCAGCGTCTGACCCACGCACAGCCACTCCATCTCGGACCGCAGGTCGCCGGTCTTCAGCGGCGTGTCCAGCTCCGGCCAGCGGTACAGGCCCGGAGCCACCCCGTCCACGCCGTGCACCGCCACCCAGTGCGGCACGGTTATGCCGCGCAGGGCCGCCGCCATCGACCATTCCAGGACCGGCCGGGGCACCGTACGGGAACGGTCCATCCGGCGCTGGGAGCCGCGCTGCAGCGTGACCGCGTCGAGCGAGGCGGACGGCGCGGCGTCGGCCAGCGGCGCCCCGTCCGGCCACGGCGGGCCGAGTTCGTCGCACTCCCCCGCCCGCTGCGCCGCGGTGCACAGCGGGAACTCCTCGGCGGGCAGCTCACCGGCCGCCGCCGGGCCGCCCGCGCCGATCGCCGGTGCCGCGTCACCCAGCGACAGCAGGGCCAGCGGGTACTCGTGCACCCCGTCCGCGCCGACCAGCGCGCGCACGGCCGCGTCCGGGAAGCGGGTACGCAGCCGCGGCGCCAGTCCCGCACCGGCCGCCGCCGCCAGCAGCTGCGCCAGCAGGGTCCCGGCGTCCCAGTACAGGTGCCGGAAGCCGCGCTCGGCGTAGCGCCAGCCGGTACGCCACGGCACCCCGGTCACCACGAGCGTGGTCGCCTCGCCGGACGCGGGCGGCCCGACCGTCCGGAGCGCGTGCCGTACCGGGTCGTACCAGTGCACCCCGTCGGGCACCCCGGCGACGCCGCGGGTCGACGCGTACACCTCCAGCGGGAAGCGACCGCCAGCGGAGCCCGCGGCGCGGAACAGGTATTGGCGGCCGCGGCGCTCGGCCGTGCGCACGACGCCCGCGCCGAGGAACAGGATCCGGCCCAGCTGGGCCGCGTCCAGGGGCTGCGCCGGGCACGGGTGCCCGGCCAGCACCGCGGTCGCCGCGACCCCGGGATCGGGCAGCTCGCGCGGCAGGTCCAGCAGGGGCAGGCCGTCCGGATAGCTCTTGACCGGCGGCGGCATCCTCTCGAGATCGTTCGGGGTGAAGTCGTGACGCACCCGCGGGTCGTCCACGGGCACGTCCCACTCGCGGTCGGGGGTGTAGGACGTCAGCCGGTGCAGCAGCCCGGCGCCGGAGTCGAGATCCACACGGCCACTCTGCCAGCCGCCGCACGCACCCGCCACGACATCGCCCGGCGCCGCCTCACCGCACCAGCGGCACTGCCAGGAACTCCCGGGCACCGCGCAGGCGGGTACGCAACAGCGCGGCCGCCCGCTCGGTACGCAGCCGTACGTCGGTGGGCATCGGCAGCCCCCGGTCGGCGATCGTGCCCGCCGGGATGAGCGCGGGGTCGAGACCGTCGCGCCGGGCGACCAGCACGCCGAGGTCGTAGCGGCTGATCGCGTCCGCACCTGCCACGTTGAGCACGCCCCGGTACCCGTTGTCGGCCAGTTCGAGCACGGCGTCGGCGAGGTCGTCGGTGTGCACGGGCCGGCGGATCTGATCCGTGAACAGCATCCCCTCGACGCGCCCGGCGATCAGATCGTGGGTCAGGACCTCGTGCATACCGGTGCCGTCGCCGAGGATCAGCGAGGTCCGGACCACGGCGGCGCCGGGATCGATCGCGCGGACCGCCGTCTCGGCCGCGGCCTTCGCCGCACCGTAGCGGTACACCGGGTCCGGCAGCGCCGACTCGTCGTAGTGCACCTCCCGGCCGGAGAACAGCGCGTCGCTGGACAGGTGCACCAGCCGGGCGCCCACGGCGACGGCCGCCAGCGCCACGTGCGCGGCGCCGTCGGCGATGACCCGCCAGTCGTCGCGGCCCGCCGCGGCGTGCACCACGACGTCCGGGCGTACCCGATGCAGCAGCTCGCGGACCGCGACCGGATCGCGCACATCGAGGCGCTCGGCGGCCGCCGCGCCCGCAGCGGTGAAGTACGTGCCGACGACGGTCCAACCGGCATCGGCGGCGCGGGCCGCCGTGCGGCGCCCGAGGTGGCCGGTGGCCCCGACGACGAGGATGCGACGAGTCATGGGTACGGACCGTAACGTGCGTGGTCCACCCCGGGCCGGGCCCGCGCACGGGACCCGGGTCAGCGGCCCTTGTTGCGGCGCAGCGTGATGATTCCGGCGATGACGAGCAGGATGGGCAGGAAGAGGCCCCACATCAGCCAGCCGTTCATGAAAGCCTCCTGATCACGGTGGGCACCGGTCCGGGCCGGTGGATCACGGGCGGCCCGGGGCCGTGGCGTCCGGCCGCGTCCACGGTCCCCCGCCCGGCCGGTGAGGAGATCACCCCCACCGGATGAAGTCGGGCCGGACGGGTGCCCCTGCCGTGATCCGGTGTCGCACGGCGGCGACCAGGCGGTACGTTCGCACCATCGACCCCGTCTGCGCTGGGAGCAGCCGATGCAGCCCAACGTCTCCGCCGGGACCGCCCTGCACGGCGGCACGGCACCGGCCCGCAGTGACCGCGCGCTGCTCACGTACTGCGACGACGCGACGGGTGAACGCATCGAGCTGACCGCCGACGCCCTGGGCGTCTGGGCCGCGCGGACCGCCGGGCTGCTGTACGACGGGTGCGGCCTCGGCGTCGGCGACCGCGCCGCGGTGTTGTTGCCGCCGCACTGGCAGACCGCCGCCGTGCTGCTGGGCGCCTGGTCGGTGGGGATCGCCGTGTCGTTCCGCCCGTGGGCGACCGCCGGGTTGTCCCCGGCCGACACCGACGCCGACGAGCCGCTGGAGGCCGTGTTCGTGTCCCGCCAGCGCCTGGGCAACTGGCTGGAGGTGGTGCCCGAGGCGCGGCACCGGTTCGTGCTCGGCCTGGATTCGCGCAGCGCCCCGGCGACCACGGTCCCGGCGGGCTACCGGGACTACCTCACCGAGGTCGCCCGCTACTCGGACACCCCGCCCGCGTACGGGTCGATCCTGGGCACGGACGCCGCCAGCCCCGACGGCACGACCTTCCGCCAGTGGGAGACCGTGGCCCAGGGCATCGCCGCGTCGCTGGACCTGCGGCCCGGCGACCGGCTGCTGGTGGACGCGGGCGCGCACGAGCAGCCGGTCGCCTGGCTGCTAGCCCCGCTGACCGCCGGCGCGTCGATCGTCATCTGCGCCAACATGGATCGCACCGCCCTGGACGCCCGGATCGCCGCGGAGGGCGCCAACCGCGTGCTGTGACGGGGGCCTTCGAGTGTCAGTGCTCGGGGAGTTGACGCATGGTGCGCAGCGGGGAGAACAGCACCCAGAGCGTGCCGAGCAGCGCGCCGACCGTGGCGATCCACAACGCGGGGCGGATCCCGATCGTCGCGCCCAGGGCGCCACCGAGCACCGCGCCGAGGGGCCGGATGCCGTAGTTGACGGTGCGGTTGAACCCGGCGACCACGGCCAGCATCGCCTGCGGTGTCGCCGCGGTCTGCACCGAGCCGGACGTGATGTCGAGCAACATGACGCCCAGGGCCGAGACGAACTCGGCCGCGAACAGCAGGGCGAGCACCACTGGCGGTGGGCCGCCGGCCAACGGTACGAGGATCAGCGGCGCCGGGAACGCGACGAGTCCGAGGATCAGTGCGGGGCCGATGCCGATGCGGCGGCTGATCGGACCGGCGAGCGCGGCACCGAGGAGTCCACCGGCCGCGCCGGCGCCGATGACCAGGCCGAGCGTGCCCGGGGCGACGTGCAGGTCCTTCGTCACGTACAGGATGAACAGCGCGGCGAAGATGTAGTTGAACAGGTTGAGCGTGGTGGTGCCGAGCAGGATGGCCCGCAGGATCGGCGAACCTGCCACGTACCGGACGCCGGCGGCCAGGCGCGGGCCCGGAGTGTGGTCCACGGGTCCCTCGGTGATGTCGGTGCGGGACAGCAGCGCGGCCGACGCCAGGTAGCTGAGCACGTCGGCGACCAGCGCGAACGGGGCGGTGAACACCTGCACCAGCACGCCGCCGACGCTCGGCCCGACCAGGTACGACAGGGCCCGGCTGCCGTTGAGCAGACTGTTGGCCCGCACGTAGTCCGAACGGGGCACCAGCGAGGCGAACAGGCTGCTGGCGGCCACCTCGAAGACGACGGAGAGGGTGCCGGCCAGGAAGGCGACCGCGTACAGCAGCGGCAGGCTCAGGGCGTTCACCCACCACAGCATTGGTACGGCCAGCAACAGCGCCGCCCGCCCCAGGTCGGCGGCGACCATGAGTCGTCGTTTGCGCGGGTACCGGTCCACCCAGGCGCCCGCCGGCAGGGAGAAGAACAGGTTCGGCAGCAGCGCGGCGGCGGTCAGGTAGCCCATCTCGACCGGCCCGGCGCCGATCGAGAGAGCCGCCAGCAGGGGCATGGCCAGCACGCTGACCTGATCGCCGAGCAGGGAGACGGTCTGCGCCGCCCAGTAGCGCCGGAACGCGGTCCGGTGCAGCAGGTCGGGGATGCGCCGGCGGCGGGTCGGCGCCGGTCGCGGGAGCGTGGCCGCCTCAGTCACGGCCGGTCTCCTCGTCGTCCCCCGGTACCGGCCCGCGCGGAATCGCCAACTGGATGAGATGGATGGGTCGGGACGCGGGCGGACGTTGCGCCGGGTCGGTGAGCCGCTGGTCGTACCGGGAGAACAGCGCCTCGATCTGCTCCGTCAGCTCGCGCAGTTCCGCCGCGGTGACGTGCAGCAGCGCGTCGCTGAAGCCCGCCGCGGCCCGCCACTCGGCGGGCTCGTCGCCACGGACGGCGAGGTAGTCCCGGGCGCTCTGCATGAACAGGCCCAGCAGCACGCCGTTGAGCTCGTCGGCCGCCGCGCGCATGGCCGGGTCGTCTGTGTCGTCGTCCCAGGCCGTGGACTGCGCGGTGGCCCGCCACGGCCGCTCCCGGCTGTCCGCTCCCGGCGCGCGTTCGGCCAGGCCGTACTTGGCGAGCTGGCGCAGGTGGAACGAGCAGTTCGGCACATTGTCGTCGAGCCGCGCGGCCGCCCGGGTGGCGGTCATCGGGCCCTCGCTGCGCAGCAGCCCGATCAGGCGCATGCGCAGCGGGTGCGCGTACGCCCGCAGCGTACGTGGATCGGTGATCTTGATGGAGTGTTCGGGTGTCGCGTCCTGCATACCCTAGAGAATGCTTTAGAAAGATGTCTTTAGCAACCCCTCACCCCGGCCGTGATCAAGCCCAGCCGCGATACAGCCAGGCGTACCGGCGCAGCACGACGCTCCCGCGCGACTCCAGATCCGCGATCAGCCGGGCGCGGAACTCCGCCCGCCGTTCGGCGCTGAGATCGTCGAAGAACTTGCGGGTGCCGTGCGTCTGCAGCCACTGCCAGAAGGTCTCCGCGTCAGGGACGGCCAGCTCGATGCGCAGATCCGTCTCGTCGACGCCGGTGAAGCCCGCGGCGGCCAGCGCCTCCCTCTCCTCGAACGGCTCACCCATACTCCCGCCCGGCGGCAGATACCGGGAGAACTCCGCGAACAGTGCGTCCGATCCGTCGGCGAACTCGAATCCGTCCGGCACCCGGCCGGGTCCGGTGAATGCGAACAGGCCACCCGGCTTCAGGACGCGCTTGACCTCGCGTACGGCAGCCTGCGGCTCGTCGAGCAGGTGCATGACGAAACCGGCCGTCACGACGTCGAATGTGTCCTCGTCGAAGTCGAGCCGCCCCGCGTCCATGACCCGGGCGTCGATCCCGGCATGCTCCCGCTGCAGCTGGCGGACCATGCCGGTCGAGGCGTCCGTGGCGGTCACGGCGAATCCCCTGGCCTGCGCCGCGACGGCGATGGCGCCGCGCCCGGCGCCGATGTCCAGGAGGCGGTCACCCGTGCCGGGCATGGGCAGCCGGTCCACGCAGAGCCGCCCGAACGACTCGAAGAACGGCAGCACCTCGTCATAGCGATCGGCAACCCGATCGAACAGCTCGACAACGTCATTGGACATGGCCACGCATCCTCGGCTGACCTGCACAGACGTGCAACGGAGTTACTCCGTATGCCAGCCTCTCAGCCGATCGACACCGCCGCGGTCGATTGGCCCAGCCGCCGCCGAGCCCGACGATCAGGCCACAGCGGCCGTCCGGCGAAGCCGGTGGTGTGGCACACCGGCCGCGCAGAGCTGCTCGGCGATCCCGCTCGACGGGTTGTGGACGAACACGGCGACGTCGTGGTCGTCGCCGAGGCCGCACGCGGCGGACACGGTGCCCGCGCTGATCGGGTCGAGACGCGACACCGCGGCCAGGTCGAGCACCAGCCGGGACGGCCGGACCTTCCGGAGGGTGTGCACGAGTACCTGCTGGAGCCGCACGGCATCGGCTGCGTCGATCCCGCCCACCGGCCGGATGATGACCGTCCCGTCGGACTCCGTGCGTACGTCGAGCGGAGGCGCATCCATTCCCTACACCCTTCGTTACCTTCTGTTCAGCTCCACGGCACCGATGCGACTGCATGTCGGCTGCGTCGATCGGATCGTCGGGCCCACCTTGATAACCCTCCAACGATCGGGAGAGCGCTTTCACCGGACGATGATCGGGTTGAGTCAGCTGGCTGGTCAGGTTGATGACAGGGCCGCGGCCTGGCTGTTCGTCCACATCCGACGAGGACGGCGAAGCGGTGCTCTCGCGTCCAGCCCCCGTGGTGCCGCATCCCGGCGTCGCCTCACGACGGTGGGAGGCCCACCGGAACGATCTCACGATGCCTCGTTACCAGACCGACATTCGCGAAACACCGGATGTCCAGTTGGTGAACGATAGGTTCTCGATCTTTCCGGCCGTCGGCCTCAGGTGCTCTGACCAGCACCGCGACCACATCACCGCCGAACCGGGCGGGAGTCCGCCTCGGGTAGGGACGACCCTCCGGACGACCTCGAACGAGTGACTCCCGGCCCGGCCGCGCCGCGTCGACCACGAAGAAAGGCCCGGGTTTCGAACCCGGGCCTTTCCGTGTGTGAATTGCAGGCAGTTCTACTGCCGGGTCCAGCTCCAGTCCTTGACCAGCACCTCGTGCTGCGGGCCCCACGTCGCCGTGGACCCCGGGTAGAGGGAGATCGCCTCAGCCTGCAGGCGCGCCGCGACCTCGGTGCCCCAACCATTCTTTGTCGTCTTGGAGTACGGCGCCGCGATCTGCGTGCCGTCGATGGTGAGTTCCACCCGCTGGCCGACCGGGTCCACGAGGAAGGAGACCTGGTGCCACGCCGTGTCCGGCTTCAGGTAGCTGGCCGCGGACCAGGAGGTGCCGGTCCACACCCGGATCTTGCCGAAGTTCGCGTCCCACGGGTTGAGCACCCACTGGAACGCGGTGCCGTAGTCGTACCGGGTGTTCGCGCCGTCCCAGACGAACAGTCCACCCTCGACGGTCTGGGCGTTGCGGGGGCCGCCGGACGTGGACGGCACGAACGGCATCTGGAAGGAGTAGCTGGCCTGGTGGACAACCGTCATCATGGACGCGCCCGTGACCGGCTTGTACGTGATGTTGTGCGCCATGATCCCGCGGTTGAGGATGTTGGAGCGCAGCCGGGAGTCGGTGCCGCGGTGCTCGGTGGTGATGTCGGCGGCGTTCACCGGCGCCTGGCCGGCAGCCGCGAAGACGCCGTCGCCGACGACGGTGGTCCAGCCGGCCAGGTCGGTGCCGGAGTCGGTGACCGGGTCGGCGGCCATGGCGGGCGTCGAGAGGGTCGTCGAGGCCGCCACGGCGAGGACCGCCGCGCCCGTGCCGAGCAGCGTGAGGAAACGTCGCCGGCCGTTCACGGCCGAGAGGTTCAGGTTAGGCATGGCCATCACATCGACTGGCGGCCCGGCACGCGAGAGATCCCGGCGCTGTGACCCTTCTCCCGGCGCTTACCCCTCATCGAGCGACCGGCCGTGACAGCAACGCTTGTTACGCGCTCGGGTCCCAGGCGATGAGCCCGTCGAGGATGCGGCGGTCGCCCTCCAGCTTCAGGGACTCCAACGGCAGACGTCCGTAGAAGAGCAGAACCAGGTCATTGGCCGTGCCCCAGACGGAGACGTCGGCCGTGTCCGGGTCCGCGCTGGCAGCGGGCGTGGCGAGGCGGGCGACCCGTGCGCCTTCGCCGGAAAGCCGAAGGCGGAAGGAGCGGCCCTCGGCGCCGTGGTAGTCGACGACACCGGGCTCGTGCGGCCAGGCGACGTCCGTCGAGCAGCAGGTGAACAGGAACTCCTCGACACCATCGACGGCGACCTCGTCCGGCAGCGGCTGCGGGGCACCCAGGGCGAGCTGGGCATCGTACGTGTGCACCGCGACCTCCTGAACCTGGTGCCGGGCGACGCCACCCGAGGTCTGCGGCGACTGCGAGTCGCCCCACCACGTCCAGCAACCACGGTCCGGGCCCGCCTCGCGCAGCGTGCTCGCCAGTTGCTCGATGGACTCGGTCAACCAGGCCAGGAGGGCGTCGCGTTCCCGCGGTGCGCCCGTGCCGTCGTCCCAGGCGGATGGGGCCGGAGGAGCCTCGGCAGGCCCTGCGGCGACGATCGCGGCCGCTTTGCGGCGGCCCAGGCCAAGGTGCTGCACGAGATCGAAGAGCGTCCACCCGGGGCAGGTCGGCACCGGCACGTCGAGGCTGGGTGCGGACGCGACCACGGCGCGAAATGCGGTCGACCGCTCGTCGATCAGCCGCAGCAGCTCGGGGAACTCGAGAATCTTTTCCACGGCGGCTGTCTACCATAGGGCTCCGTCGCCCGGACTGCGATTTCAGAGATTGACGCCGCGAGCGCACGGCACGTGGCTGCGCGCCTCGGAGGACTCGCGCGGTGAATCCATCAACGCGGCAATGCGCCGCAGTTCATCAGCTCGGATCGCTCTGGGCATATCGGTCGAGCGCAGCGGTCCACATCCGCGAGATCATGCGGGCCACGGGGCCGAGATGCAGCAGGAACAGCAGCGGCCGTTGCGAGATGCGGGCTCCCGTGGTGGTCCACTCGACGTGCAGCCGGCTGCCCTCCCCGCCTCCCGACATGATCCGTACGAAACCGTCGCCGCCTCCCCCATAGCTGCTCTCCACGACCGTCCAGCGGATCGCGGCGGCGTCGGACCAGTCGTAGCGAGCAACGACCCAGAAGGGTGATCCAGGAGTGCTTTCCCTGGCAACTGCCCAGGTATCACCCTGCTCGCGCAGCTCGTACTTCTTCGGGTCGAGCGTACGGTTCCAAATCTGCAGCCTGCGGTCGGAGAAGTCCGTGAGGGCGCGGCGCACCTGCTCGGGCGAAGCCTTCGTATCGACGTCGAATCGCATTCGACAATCCGAGCACACACACCGGCACGCATGATGGAGGACACAGCCCGGTCTGCGCCCGGCTCCATTTGACGCACGTCCTCGGACCCGATGCTCGATAGTGGTCTCACAAGGAGGAGCAGATCCCCGTGAGCCTTCAGCAGAGCCTGCTCGATCTCGCCGTCGTCACCCTGGTGGCCGCGCTGGCTCCGCTGATGGCGGGTCTGCTGTCCAGGTTCCTTGTGCCGCAGGTGGTGATCCTCATTGTCGGGGGGATCCTGATCGGGCCGCAGGTCTCGGGGTGGGTTCATCCGGACGACCTCGGGCTGATCGCCAACGTGGGCCTCGGGTTCCTCTTCCTGCTGGCGGGCTATGAACTCGAGCTCGGGCTCTTCCGCGAACGGGCGGGCGGGCTCGCGATCAGGTCATGGCTGGTGACAGCGCTGGTCGCCATCGTCGTGACCGGCGCCCTCGCGGCGGTCGGATTCGTCCGAGCGTTCGTGCCGATCGCGATCGGCCTGACCACGACCGCGCTGGGTACCCTCCTTCCGATCCTGCGCGACAACCATCTGCTCGGCGGCCGATTCGGGGCGCTCATCATGGCTGCCGGTGCGGTGGGTGAGTTTCTTCCGATCGTGGCCGTCGCGGTTTTCCTCAGCGCCAACGGCGCGTTCTTCGGCTTGATATCGCTGGTCGTCATCGCGGGGATCGCGTTGCTTTTCACATTGGTCCCGCGGCTGGTTCGCTACGAGAAGCTCAGGACGATCGTCGCCGAAGGCGAGCACGCAACCTCCCAGACCACACTTCGCTGGACCATGTTCCTGCTCCTGGCGCTCCTCGTGATCGCCGCGAGATTCGGGCTCGACGTGGTCCTCGGAGCCTTCCTCGCCGGTGTGGTGCTGCGTCGCTGGGCGCCGGGCGACGTACACGCCCTGGAAGCCAAGCTCGACGCCGTGGGCTATGGCTTCTTCATCCCGATCTTCTTCATCTGGTCGGGCATGAGACTCGACCTTCGGTCGATCATCGAGTCACCTGCGCGACTGCTCGTCTTCTTCGTACTGTTCCTCGTCGTCCGCGGAATGCCTGCGCTGCTGTTCTACCGGCGCGACTTGCCGATGCGCGGACGGGTCCAGATGATGCTGCTCACCGCGACGGCTCTACCGCTGCTCGTCGCGCTGGCCGAAATCGGTCTGGCATCGGGGACGATGCTGCCCGAGAATGCCGCTGCGCTCGTCGGGGCAGGGGTGCTCTCCGTCATCGTGTTCCCCGCTCTCGCCGTCAGGATCGCCCGATCGGGCCCGCGCGATCGACTCGTTCAGCGCTCGCGGCGCGACGTCGGCTGACACGGGATCGGATGATCCGCCGGGCGTGGAGATCAGCCAGCCGCCATGTCAGTTCCCCGTGCCGGTGTCGTTGGCGCCGCTGGTGGTTGGGCAGTCGCGCAGGGGGCTTCCGCCGAGCATGCCGGTGACGCGTTCGAGTGGATCGCCGATGGTGAGTCCGTGGTCGGTGATGTGGCAGGTGTGCATGGCCTGGTCGTGGCGGCTGCTGTGCATCTTGACCACGTTGAGGGCCCGGCCGAGTTCGGCGCAGTGTTCGATGTAGCGGAGCTGGATGACGTTGTGGAACAGGTACATGAGTCCGGCCAGGGGTTCTCCGATCGCGCCGAAGGTGTTGGTGGCGCTGGTGACCCAGAGGGAGGCGCTGGAGGCACGGACCACGCCGAGGATGCTGCGCAGGTAGGCGGGGAACCGTTCAGTTTCGCGGGCGGTGGCGGCCATCTCGGCCAGCCCGTCGATCACGACACGGGTTGTCGTGCCGTCGGTGAGGCGGTGCCGGACCACCGCCGCCAGGACGTCGAGTTCGAGTTCGCCGACCGGAACGTGGGAGACCATGAGCTGATCGCTGCCCCGGGCGGCGCTGAAGTCCCAGCCGTACCTACCCGCCATGGCGACGACTTCGCCGACGGTGTCCTGGAAGGTCATGTAGAGGCAGCGTTCGCCGCGGGCCAGGCCTTCGGCGATGAAGTTGAGACAGCCGACGGTCTTACCGACGCCGGAGGGGCCCAGCACGAGCGTGGCGTCCGAGTCCGGTATCCCGCCTGCCAACAACGGGTCCAGGCCGGCAATGCCGGTGGGGATCCGTCCGTCCTTGGGCGGCACGTCGTCGGGCAGGAGTGACTCGACGCGGGGATAGACCTGGAAGCCGTCGGAGGTGATCTGGGCGGTGTGGGCGCCGTTGAGGTGGATGGCACCGCGCATCTTGGCCACGCGCAGGGTGCGCCGGTCGACGGGTTCGCGGGGCTGATAGGTCAGGTGCACGATCGCGTCGGCCAGCGTGAAGTCCGCCCTGGTCTGCATCTCCTCTGTGGTGTATTCGCCCAGGAGCAGCAGCACGGCCCCACTGTGCGCGACGCGGCTGGTCAGGTCGTACAGGGCTGATCGCAGGGCATGGTCGCTGGAGAAGTCCCGCAGCATCTTCGTGCTGTCGATGACCATCAGCACCGGCTCTTCTTCGACGGACTTGCGGACCACCTCGCCAACCAACAGGCTGAGGTCGACGGCGCCGGGGCCGCGCAGCATGTCACCCAGGTGCACGTACTCCACCTCCGGTCCCAGTGCCTGCGGATCGAAGAACGCGAAGTCGCACAGGTGCTCCACGAGTTTGGAATGCGGCTCCGACAAGGTCGTGTAGTACACGGCCTTGTGCTCGACGGTGCCGCTGGCGAAACACATCTGCTGCGCCAGGATCGTCTTGCCGGACCCGGGCGGCCCGGCGAAGACAACCGTCGATCCCCGTTCCATGCCTCCGCCAAGGATCAGGTCCAGGTCCGCCAGCCCGGTCGACAGTCGTTTCACCGCCCATCACGTCCCTTCCGGAAGAGGTCGTCGACCGCCGCGAGCAACTCGGCACGCTGCCAGGGTTTGGCCAGCATGGCGTCGGCGCCGCGCGCGAGGTGCAGGTCCCCGGTGACCGCCAGGACCGGGATCGCCGCGGTTGCCGGGTCGGCCCGCAGCCGGCGGATGAATTCGACGCCGCCCATCACCGGCATCATCATGTCGGTGACCACCAGGTCCGGTGGCGACTCGTGCACGCAGGCCAGCGCGATGGCACCGTCACCGGCGTCGGTGACCTCGTGGCCCGCCGATGCGAGGACGTGCCGTAGCAGGAACCGCAGATCCGGCTCATCGTCGACCACGAGAATCCTGCCCATCGATGCCACCCGTTCATCAAGGCCGCGCCTCTGGGAAGTCGATTCCCGCCACCGGGCCGACAAAACAGCATCACAGCGGCTTTCGTTCTCGCTGGAGGATCCTCCCCGACCCCGAGCAAATTAGTACGGGTGTACTAAGGCTCCCGAACCGGCCCCCGCGTGTATGGCGAGCAGTGCGCCTGCCCGTGACCCTCTCCGGGGGCGGATGACGTCGCCCCGATGCTCCGCGTCGGCTGTCGTCATGCCATCCCGAGATGCTTCAGGAGCCTGTAGGGTGCCGCCGTGACTGCGTCCGTGCCCACCGACGGCCTCGTTGAGGCGCTCATGGGTTGCGCCCGCCGGGCCACGCTGCCGTTCCAGGAGGCGGAGCGGCCGCGCCATTTCGGGACGGCGTTCTGGTACAACCATCTGATCCAGGCGACTCCCCGGCGGGACATCTTCACGCAGTACCTGATCACGGCCGAGGCGCTCACCACCTTCGATCTCGCCACCTTCACCGTCCGTCCCGAGTTGGGAGATCCCGCTCCCAGCGCCGACATCCTGGCCATCGCCGACTTCCGAACGGCGTGGACGCGCCTGCCCGAGCTGGGCATCGCCCTCATGCCGGCGGCCATGCTGCACGCCTACGCCGACCGCAAGGGCTGGCGGTGGAACACCCACGAGATCACCGATGGGCTGGCGGCCCGGGAATCCGACATCGCGACGATCGGGCGTACGCCGGTCGAGGCGTACGTGCTCGGTCACGATGTCGGGGAAGGGCAGGAGCGTGAGCAGGGCCTTGCCGTCGGCGCCGTGGTCCTGGACGGCCGTGGACGCCTGCGGTGGAACGCCCGGATGCCCGTGGGCTGCGTCGGTGCGCCGGTGTTCATCAGCGTTCCGGTCGGTGGCGGGCAGTACCGGCTGGTGTGCCTGGGCGTCGTCCTGCCGGGCGAGAGTGACAACGAGATCACGCCGTTCGACCGGATTCGCACAGCTGTCGCCGCCATTACCCCGCGACCTTCCCGCTGGTGGAAACGGCGGAAGAGCTGAGTCCAGCGTCTCTGTGATTGCGGGACGCCGCGAGTGCGGGCCGACTTCCCCCATTGTCACGGATGCCGCCGGAACCCATCAGCTGGGCCGCACGACCAATCGTGGGCATCGATGAGTGGGACCTCTGGCAAGCATCGCCGGGACCTCTGGCGGCAGTCACCGTGCCCACCGGCCCGTTCGCCGTCAGAGCCGTCGCCCCACCCCGGCGCCTGCCGATCGTGAGGAATGCCGGGCGACGGTCGCCTGGCCGCACGGACAGGAACATCCCCCATGAAGACACGTAAGCCGATAGTCGTCGCGCTACTGCTCGCCCCGTTGGTGGCGATCACCGGGTGCACGGAAGTCCCGAAGTCGAAGCAGACGCTGAAGAAGCACACGATCACGTACAAGGTCAGCCACTCCATGGCGGGCGAGCCGCTCGAGATTGAGTACGGCTACGAGACGAAGAAGGGCAAGCAGTACAAATACGAGTCCGGAACGTCGGCCCACACATGGCACAAGAAGCGCAAGACGAAGAAGCAGCGGATCACCTACGTCCGCATGGATGTGACCTCGAACGACATCGACGACCGGGTCACCTGCGAGATCGTCTTCGACGGCAAGACGCTGGTCCGCAAGAGCGACACGTATTTCGTCTCCTGCTAGGCCCGCACCGCCATCGTTCGGGGGCCCGGACCCGTGCAGGAATGCCTTGAGCCGGGGGTGCGCCACCCGCCCGGCTCAAGGGGGATGCGGGAACTCAGGCGCCGGAGGCGGAGAGCCAGGCGTGGGTGCGAAGCCTGCGGGATGAGCTTGAACCGGCCACCGTCCACACCCCTCGACCGCGCCGCGAGGTCGTCGTCACCCGCTTCGCCGGGAAGTGCACCTTCCACGGCCCGAACAGTGCGTCGATTGCCGCACGGGTGCGCTCCTCGCTGGCGGGCATGAGGTGGGTGTAGGTCAGGAGTGTGAAGCCGGGGTCGGGCGTGCCCGAGGTACGCGGCCAGGGCCTTGATGGTCTCCCCCGCATTAACGGCCCGCTCCGCGGGCCGCTCGCGCCGCCCGGCAGGTCCGGGCCAAGTCCCGCCCGGGCGCCGGCGGCTGTCGCCTCTGGCGCCGGGGTTGCAGCCCTGGGGCAGGCATGATTCGGATACGAAGAAGCCCCGAAACGCCAAGTCACGGCAGCTCCGGGGCTTCGCACATTCGAGGCCGTAAGTTCGGTCCAGCGCGGGCAGCACCCTCCCCGCCCTCCGTCTGAGGCCAGCCCAACCGGGGGTTGAACCAGGGCGTTCCCCGCTGGCCGGCATCCCGATTCGCGAAGATTTGCGGTTCGGAAAATAGCTGGCCGCGGTCCGGAGATCGCGGTCTCTCAAGCATTCTTTCTGCCAGGCGCTCGGAGTTGGTCCTCGCCCAGAGGACGCCGATCTTGATGCCGACCTTTGTGCCGATCCTGATGTCGAACCTCACAGATGCATTACGGATCCGGGTCAGATGATCCGTAACAGGTGCGGCTAGACGATCTCGTGGATGGTGATGTTGCCCCTTTCGACTGGCCGGTCCGCTCTCTGGAGGTACCCGGTTCGTGCAGTCGTCGGCTCCCGCTCGGCGGGCTGGCCGGCGCGGCGACAGTCATCCGCGCTGGGTGATGACGCCAGCAGCCGACTGGAAGAGGATCGGCAAGCGGTGCACCCTTGCGACGCCCGATGCTGCGGTGCACGTCGGCCGCAAGGCCACGAAAGGCCGTCTCGACGGGACGCGTGAGGAGATGTGATGGCTGCCGTGGAACGTTCTCGAAGTGTGCTGCCCATTCCGGAACACAAGCACGTCGGCGTCACGACCTACGACGCCAAGGACCCCGATACCAATTTCCCGCCGATCCTGCCGCTGCGGCCGCCGCCGGGTGCGCCGAATGTGCTGGTCATCCTGCTGGATGATGTGGGCTTCGGCGCGTCGAGCGCGTTTGGTGGTCCCTCGTCGAATCCGGTGGCAGAACGCCTGGCTGCTGGCGGCCTCAAGTTCACCAGGTTCCACACCACCGCCTTGTGCTCGCCGACGCGGGCCGCACTGCTGAGTGGCCGTAACCACCATTCAGTGGGGATGGGCGGCATCACTGAGATCGCCACGTCGGCTCCTGGGTACAGCTCGGTGCGCCCCGACGACTGCGCTCCGCTGGCCGAGGTTCTAAAGCTGAACGGTTACAGCACCGCACAGTTCGGAAAGTGCCACGAGATCCCGGTGTGGGAGACCAGCCCAATGGGGCCGTTCTACCGGTGGCCGACCGGCAGCGGATTCGAATATTTCTACGGGTTCCTCGGCGGGGAGACCAACCAGTTCTACCCGGCCATCTATGAGGGCACGACCCCAGTGGAGCAGGACAGGCTCCCTGAGGCGGGGTACCACTTCACCGAGGACATGACCGACCGGGCCATCAGCTGGGTCCACCAGCAGAAGGCGCTCATGCCTGACAAGCCGTTCTTTGTGTACTTCGCGCCAGGCGCCACTCACGCCCCGCACCAGGTACCCCCCGAATGGCTCGACCGGTACCGGGGCCGGTTCGACGCCGGGTGGGACGCGCTGCGGGAGGAGACCTTCGCCCGGCAGAAAGAACTAGGCGTGATCCCTGCCGACGCGGAACTGACCGCCCGGCCCGAGGAGGTCCCCGCATGGCAGGACATGGACGACGCGCTCAAACCGGTGCTGGCCCGCCAGATGGAGATATACGCGGCGTTCCTCGAACACACCGACTTCCACATCGGCCGCCTCGTCGACGCGCTGGCCAACCTGGGCGTGCTCGACGACACTCTGGTCTACTACATCATCGGTGACAATGGCGCCAGCGCCGAGGGAACACCCAACGGCACCTTCAACGAGCTGATTTCGCTCAACGGCGCGGCCAGGCTCGAAACGCCCGCGTTGATGTCCGCGCATATCGACGAATTCGGGACGCCGACCGCCTACAACCACTACGCCGTGTCCTGGGCGCACTGCATGTGCACCCCCTACCAGTGGACGAAACAGGTGGCGTCCCATTTCGGTGGCACCCGCAACCCGGCCATCGTGCACTGGCCCAACGGGTTCACCGTCCGCGGCGAGACGCGCACCCAATTCCACCACGTCATCGACGTTGCCCCCACCATTTTGGAGGCCGCGGGTCTGCCCGCACCCGACTTCGTCCACGGCACCCGACAGCGCCCCCTGGAGGGGCTGTCCATGCGGTACTGCTTCGACGATCCGGCCGCTGCCGAGCGCCGGGAAACCCAGTACTTCGAGATGTTCTGCAACCGGGGCATCTACCACAAGGGATGGACAGCGGTAACCCGGCACAGCACCCCGTGGATGTTCGACGCCACACTCCCCGCATTCGACGACGACGTGTGGGAGCTGTACGACACCACCAACGACTGGACCCAGGCCCATGACCTGGCCGCGCAGATGCCCGACAAGCTTCGCGATCTACAGCGCCTCTTCCTGATCGAGGCTACGAAGTACAACGTTCTTCCCCTCGACGACCGGCGAGTCGAACGGCTCAACGCCGACATGGCCGGACGACCGAACCTCATCACCGGCCCATCCCAAATCCTCTACAAGCACATGGGCCGGCTGTCCGAGGGCTCGGTCATCAACCTGAAGAACAAGTCCCACACGGTGACCGCTGAAATCGAGGTCGGTCAGCAGCCGGCGAACGGGGTCGTTGTCGCCCAGGGCGGTGCGTTCGGCGGATGGGTTCTCTACGCCAAAGACGGCGCCCCCCGGTACTGCTACAACCTGTTCGGCCTGGCCCGGTACACCGTCGCTGGCGACACCCAGCTGACCCCCGGAACCCACCGGCTGCGCATGGATTTTGCCTACGACGGCGGCGGCCTGGGCAAAGGCGGCGCCGTGCTACTCATCCTGGACGGCGCAAAAATTGGCGAAGGCCGAGTCGATGCCACCGTCCCGATGGCTTTCTCCGCAGACGAGACCGCCAACCTTGGCATAGACCACGGATCCGCGGTGAGCGACGACTACACCGCGGAGGCCAACAGCTTCACCGGCACGGTCAACTGGGTACGGCTTGACATCGGCGGTGACAGCCAGGACCACCTGATCACACCAGAAGATCGCATACGAGCCGCCATGGTGCGCCAGTAGCCGACCAGCAACCAAGTATCCGGTCGGGGACATCGAGCACGGCCGCCGCCGTATTCATCCACGCTCAACCTCAGCAGCACCCGGCGGAGTGTTACGCGTCATGTGGAGCCGATCTGTAACACGTCAAGCGGAGTCAGACACGTGTCCGGGCGCGACCGGGTGACAACTTTCCATGTTTCTTCAAGGGCGGCCCTCCGGGGCCGCCGCGCGGGCCGATCCTGCCGGCCGTCCGCGCCTAAGGCCTCCGGCCACGGCGCGGACCGGCAGCGGCCACCGCGACACCGGCGGACACGCCGAAGCCTCGAATCTCTCACCGAGAGCTCCGAGGCTTATCGGATCGACCGTACGGCTAGCGCCAAGATCCCCTCTCGGCCGTAGCGAGCCCTCGGGCAGCCTGGGCAAGATTGCTCATGTGGCCCCACATCGCGATCCCTCGGACACCCCGTGGGACTGGGCGCTGTTTGTCTGGGGCAGCTTGTTTGCGAGCGTCGTGCTCACTTGCTTCTACGCGATGGCCCATTGGCTCTTCGAGGTTGGGCCACGCTGGTTCCACGGACTTTGGCACGGCTGGGTACTTGTAGCCGCCGTTCTTCTGGGACACCGTCTGCGGCACCGACGACGACGCCGACACGCCACCCAAAAGACCCCAGCCTCCGGCGGGTAGGGCCTCCGGCCCTACGACCCGGTAGAAGCCTCCGGCGGCCAGGGCTTCCAGCCCTGGACCCGGGCGACTCCGGGATGGCCAGGACCGGCGGCACCCCGCCACACACCGTAGGCAACCAGACCGCGCCCGGCTGGGCCAGGTCGTACGTCCGGCGGGGCGCTCCACCTGGCCCAGCCGGGCGCGGCCCGGCCGAGCGAAGCTTGCGCGACGGGATGCCACTACAGCCGAATGAGTGGCCGGCCCATGCCAATCAAGATCGTTCCTGGGCCGTCTCTGGGCCGTCTGGGCCGTGGCTGGGCCGTCAAACGACCACCAATCTTGACCAACGACGACTAGTACTGACGTATGAAACGCCAGCTCAAGGAGGATGGACACCACCCTCACCAGGAGGGCGGCGGACGAGTCGGCCTGTACGCCGGATTCTGTGACCGGCGACCTCGCGGTCGCCGGCGGCGGTCATCCATCTCGGCCTGCCGTCGCCGACAGGCTCATGCGGCCTACCCGCAGGCTCGGGCGAGCAGCCCTCGAACGCCTGCGCCGGCCACCGCCTCGCGGCCGTGGCCTTGCTTGGCCTTGCTCCGGGTGGGGTTTACCGAGCCACCCCGGTCACCCGGGGTGCTGGTGGGCTCTTACCCCACCGTTTCACCCTTACCGGCGCGTGCCGAGGCACGGCCGGCGGTCTGTTTTCTGTGGCACTGTCCCGCGGGTCACCCCGGGTTGCCGTTAACAACCACCCTGCTCTGCGGAGTCCGGACGTTCCTCGGCGGCACCCGTGAAGGCGCCGACGCGACCGCCCAGCCGACTCGTCCGTCGCCCGGCCATGGTAGCCGGGTCGGAATCAGGGCGCGGGTGGCGGCCCGTACATTCGGACGGGTCATGGATCTCGCACATGTTCTCCTCCTTGTCGTCGCCGGTCTGGCCGCGGGAACGGTGAACGCGATCGCCGGGGGCGGTTCGCTGATCACCTTCCCGAGTCTGCTGGCGGCGGGCCTGCCGCCGGTGGCGGCCAACGTGACGAACTCGGTCGCCGTCTGCCCGGGGTACGTCTCCAGCGTGGTGGGCAGCCGCGCCGACCTGGCGGGGCAGGGGCACCGCCTGCGGGCGATGGTGCCGACCTGCCTGGTCGGCGCGGTGGCCGGGTGTGCGCTGTTGCTGGCGACCCCGGCGCGGGCGTTCGAGCTGGTGGTGCCGTTCCTGGTGCTGGCGGCGGCCGCGACGCTGGCGTTCCAGAATCGGCTGCGGGCTCTGGTGGGGCATCCGCGGGCGCTGTCGCGGCGCCGCCGGGCGGTCACCTTGCAGGTCGTCGTCTTCGCCGGTTCCGTGTACGGCGGTTACTTCGGCGCGGCGCTGGGTGTGATGCTGGTGGCGGCGCTGGCCCTGGTGCTGGACGAGACCCTGAACCGGATCAACGCACTCAAGAACGTGCTGTCCGCGTCGATCGGCCTGGTCACGATCGTGGTCTTCGCGATCTTCGGCCCGGTGCACTGGGGTGCGGTGCTCATCGTGGCACCGGCCACGATCGTGGGAGGGTACGCGGGCGCCCGGCTCGCCCGCCGCCTCCCGGCCGCGGTACTCCGCATCGTGATCGTCTCGTTCGGCACCGCGATCGGTCTGTACCTGCTGGTGCGGGCATTCACAGCCTGAGCGGGCCAAGCGGGAAAGGGGCGAGCGCCGCGCCCCCGTGGTCGCGGCGCTCGCCAAGGGAACGGGTCAGGTCGAGGAGCCGACGGCCTCCGGCGTGACCCGGGCCTTCTCCAGGCGAGGGTCTCCCTCGTCGGCGAAGTAGTCGTCGGCGACGGTGCCGTCCACCCCGTCCGGTGTCCTGGCGGCTCGCAGGATCAGCGTGGCCACGACCGCGACGAGCAGGTTGACGAGTACCGCCACGAGTCCGACGTAGATGGTGCGCTTGGTGTCGAAGCCGAACTCGGACACGGGGAACGCGGAGCCGCCGAAGTGCTTGCGGCCGGTGGCGGCGTTCGGGATCTGGTACAGCATCCACATGCCCAGGCCCATGCCGGCGGCCCAGCCAGCGATCAGGCCGCCGCGGTGGAACCACCGGGTGTAGAGGCCGAGCCCGACCGCCGGCAGGGTCTGCAGGATGATGACGCCGCCGATGAGCTGCAGGTCGATGGAGAACTGGGGGTCGAGGAAGAGGATGAACGCGACCGCGCCGATCTTCACCACCAGCGAGGTGATCTTCGAGACGTGCGCCTCCTGCGCGGGGGTGGCGTCGCGGCGCAGGTACTCCTTGTAGATGTTGCGGGTGAACAGGTTCGCCGCGGCGATGGACATGATCGCGGCGGGCACGAGCGCGCCGATGCCGATGGCGGCGAACGCGATCCCCGCGAACCACGACGGGAACTGCTGGTCGAACAGCAGCGGCACGACCGTGTTGCTGTCCACGGTGCCCGCTCGCGAGCCCGGCAACGGTTTCACCCCGGCGGAGATGGCCATGTAGCCGAGCAGCGCGATCAGCCCCAGCAGCAGGCTGTACGCGGGCAGCGCGGACATGTTCCGCTTGATGACGGTGCGGTTGCGGCTGGCCAGTACCCCGGTGACGCTGTGCGGGTAGAGGAACAGCGCGAGCGCCGAGCCCAGCGCCAGCGTCACGTACTGAAGCTGATTGTTGGCGTTGAGCAGGATGCCGTCGTTCGGATTCGGTGAGGCGGTGAACTTGGCGTCGGCCGCGTCGAAGATGTGGCCCCACCCGCCGAGCTTGTACGGCAGGTACAGCACCGCCACGATGATCACCAGATAGATCAGCGTGTCCTTGACGAACGCGATCAGCGCCGGCGCCCGCAGCCCTGACTGGTACGTGTACGCGGCGAGGATCGCGAACGCCACGATGATCGGCGCGTGCCGGGCGAGCCAGCCCTCCCCGGTCACCCCCATCGCCTTGAGCACCGCCTCGATGCCGACGAGCTGCAGCGCGATATACGGCATCGTGGCGACGATCCCGGTGATCGCCACGAGCAGGGCGAGGGTGGGTGAGCCGAACCTGGTCCGGACGAAGTCGGCAGGGGTGACGAACCCGTGCCGGTGCGACACCGACCAGAGCCGGATCAGCACCAGGAAGACCATCGGGTAGATGATCACCGTGTACGGCACGGCGAAGAACCCGGCAGCCCCGGCGCCGAAGATCAGCGCGGGCACCGCCACGAACGTGTACGCGGTGTACAGGTCGCCGCCGATGAGGAACCAGGTGATCCAGGCGCCGAAGCTGCGCCCGCCGAGTCCCCACTCGTCGAGATGCAGCATGTCCTGCGGCGCCCGCCACCGCGCCGCCACGAAGCCCATGCCGCTGACCAGGAGAAAGAGGGCCGTGAAGATCACGATCTCGGTGATGTGGTCGCGCACGCCGGTCACCTCCGCTTCGTCATGCGGTAGACGACCGTGGTGGTCGCGACGCCGACGATGATGAAGGAGAGCTGGATCCAGTAGAAGGCCGGAAAGCCCCAGAGCCGAGGCGCGTCCCGGTTGTACAGCGGGGTGATCAGGGGCAGCACGATCGGGATGAGCAGCAACCAGTTCCAGGGGCTGTGATCGGTGCGCCGGGCGGGCCCCGCGTCGGCGGCGGGTGCGGGCTCAGCGGGCTCGGCCATGAGCCGTACCTCCTCATCGGAGTGCGGTGACCGCGGGTCACGGTCTCCATTCAGGAGGTTAACGAGCGACGGTGCCGGGCCCGATCATCGTGCGCCCAACGGCCGGCGTGGTGCGCCGAGCGGCACACCACGCCAGCGATGCATCATCCGTTCAGGACCGGCCCGGTGACCACAGTCCTGCCGCGACGGCCCTGGTCAGCGACGCGTGGGCGTCGTCGCCGTCGAGCGACCACATCATCGCGCCGCCGAGTCCGGCGCCCCGGATGTACGCGGTCTTCTGCAGGACCTGCGCGGGATCGTCGTATGTCCAGAACGTGGTGCCGTCGAACAGCCAGGAGTTTCCGGCCCGCCAGTCCCGGTACACCCGGTATCCCTTACCGGGCAGTGTCGCCAGCGTCTTGAAGTCCTCGGTCCCCGCGGCGAAGACGCCCGGTGCGGGCCCGCTGGCGGGCTGGAAGCGCCCGTCGCCGCCGCCGGTGACCCCGGTCCAGCCCTGGCCGTAGTACGGGATGCCGAGCACGAGTTCGCGGCGCGGCGCCCCGGCCGCCACCCAGGCGTTGATCGCGTTCTGGGCGGAGAAGTCTGGGTTGTCCGGCGCCCCGGCGGGCACCCGTAGCGCCGACTGCTGGTTGGTGACGGTCTCCCACGAGCCGTGGAAGTCGTAGCCCTGCACGGTGCCGAAGTCCAGGGACTTGAAGATCTCCGTACCCTCGAAGCCCGCGGCGATCTTGGCGGGCGAGGCCGGCAGGAACGCGGTCAGGTCGTAGTGCCGGTGTGCGCCGCGGCCGAGCCGGTCGAGCTGGGCCCGGAACTCGGCGGCCAGCAGCGTGAAGTTCTGCTTGTCCTCGGGCCGGATCACGTTGCCGGTGTTGCCCGGGGAACCCGGCCACTCCCAGTCGAGGTCGATGCCGTCGATGATGCCCGTTGCCACGCCAGGGGCCAGGCCGGGCAGATTACCGCGCAGCCACAGGTCCACGCAGGACGCGACGAACTTCTGCCGGCTCGCCGGGTCGAGCGCGGCGTCCGAGAAGTACGTCGAGCCGCTCCACCCGCCGAGCGAGATGAGCACGTGCAGCCCCGGGTGCTTCGCCTTCAGCTCGGCGAGCTGGTTCAGGTTGCCGGCCAGCGGCTGGCCGGGCACGTCGGCGACGCCGTCGACGCTGAGTTCGGCGGGGAACGACGTACCCCAGTCGGCCCACGGGTCGGCCGAGGCGCAGAGGCCGTCCGCGGTGACCGTGCCGAAGGCGTAGTTGAGGTGGGTGAGGCGGGCCGCGGCACCGGACGCCTCGACCTTGCTGAGCTGGAAGTTGCGGCCGTAGATGCTCCACTGGGTGAAGTAGCCGACCTTGTGGTATGCCTGCCTGCCGTGTGCCTGCGCCGGGGCGGGTGCGGCCGCGCCGACGGTCAGGACGGCGGCGGCCACGGCGGCGAGGCGGCGGGAGAATCCGCGCATGGGCCCTCCAGGGCGGGAGAATCAGGAACTGTGAACAAACTTTCCTGATCGATGAAGTTAACCCTCCCCGCAGGACCGGTCAATACGCGTCAGCGCAGGTGAGCGGTCTCGTTGACCGACCGTACCGCGATGCCGCCGTCGGGCCAGGTGTCCACGACGGAGACACCGGCCGCGTCCAGGAACAGGCGGTGCAGGAACGTGTCGCCCGCGGCCAGCGCATCGCGCAGGATGAGCTTGATCGGCGAGACGTGCGAGACCACCACGACCGCCGACGACGGATACGTCTGCAGCAGCGTCGCCATCGCCCCGCGCACCCGCTTCGCCACCGCCTGGAACGACTCCCCGCCCGGCGGGGCCACACTCGTGGACTTCAGCCACGCCGCCAGCTCCACCGGCCAGCGCTGCTGCACCTCGGCGAAGGTCATCCCCTCCCACTGCCCGAAGTCGCACTCGATCAGGTCCGGCAGCACGGTCACCGTGACCCCGCCCAGCTCGGCGGCGATCAGCTCGGCGGTGCGCACGCACCGGGCCAGCGGGGAGCAGACGACCGCGACCACGTCCCGGCTGATGCCCGCCACCCGGGCGCCCGCGGCCATGGCCTGCGCCTCGCCCTCGTCGGTCAGGGGCACGTCACCCCGGCCGGAGTACCGGCCCTGGGCGGTCAGCGGGGTCTCGCCGTGGCGCACCAGGATCATCCGGGTCGCGTCGTCCAGCGACGGCGGCGCCCACGACGCAGTCGCGACCTCCGGTTCAGGCTCGCGTTCAGGCACCGGCCCGACGTCGCGGACCGAGCCGACGTCGGGGACCGGCTTGCCCGCGGCCTCGTCCATGGCCCGGTTGGCCAGCGCGTCGGCCGCCCGGTTGCGCTCGCGCGGAATCCACTCGAAGGTCACCTCGGCGAACCGGCTCACCAGCCCGGCGGCCTCGGCCGCCAGCGGGCGCAGGCCCGGGTTCTTGATCTGCCACCGGCCGGACATCTGCTCGACCACCAACTTCGAGTCCATCCGTACGGCGACGTGCGTGGCGCTCAGTTCGGCGGCGGCGCGCAGCCCGGCGATCAGGCCGGAGTACTCCGCCACGTTGTTGGTGGCGGTGCCCAGCGCACCGGAGCGTTCCAGCAGGATCTCGTCGGTGGCCGCCTCCCGCACCACGGCACCGAACCCGGCCGGGCCGGGATTGCCCCGCGCGCCCCCGTCCGCCTCGACGACGACCCGCAATTCCCTGGTCACAGTGCTGATGGCTCGCTCCCTCGTGCGGCGCTGACCGGCGACGTCTTCCCTCCGCTGCGCTGCGGTCCAGACGCCGCCGCGCCAACTCGGTCGCTCACAGGCCGGATTCCGAGGTGCGGACCATGATGCGGCGGCACTCCTCGCACCGCACCACGTCGTCGGCCGGGGCGGCCTTCACCCGCGCCAGGTCGGCGCCGTACAGCTCGATGCGGCAGCCGCCGCACCGGCCGGAGCGGACGAGCGCGGCGCCCAGGCCCGAGTCCTCGCGGATCTTGTCGTACAGCGACAGCAGGTCGGCGGGCAGGTCGGCCGCCAGCGGGCCGCGCGACGAGCTCTTGAACTCCTGCTCCTTGGCGATGTCCGCGTACGCCTCGTCGCGGCGCCCCTCGGCCGCCGCGCGGCGCTCCCCCGCCTCGGTCAGCCGCCGCAGAACGTCGTTCAGGGTCTGCTCGGCGGCCTCACGCTGCTCCATCAGCTCCAGCTCGGCGTCCTCCAGCTCGGACTGGCGCCGGTTGAGGGTGGCCAGCTCGTGCTGCAGGCCCTCGATCTCGCGCAGCGCACCGCCCGCGTCGAGCCGCTGCTGGTCGCGGTCCTTGCGCACCCGGACCTGCTCGATGTCCTTCTCGTAGCGGGAGATGTCGCGGTCCAGGTCGTCGACCGCGACCTGGGCGCGGACCCGCTCGTCCTCCAGGGCGGACAGCTCCCTGGCGACCGCGTCGAGTTCGGCCAGCTCCGGCAGCGTGCGCTTGCGGTGGGCGAGCTGGGCCAGGGCGGTGTCGATGGCTTGCAGGTCGAGCAGGCGGCGCTGGGCTTCCGGGGCGGCCTTCACGTGCGGGACTCCTTTTCCGTTGGGCTGGCCGCGTGGACGGTCCAGGGGTCGGTGTCGAGGTCGGACACGAGGGTGTCGACGCCGAGGTCGGCGCGCAGCCAAGCGGCCAGTTCGTCGAGCCACGGCCGCTCGCTGGCCCAGTGGGCGACGTCGAGCAGCGCGGGCCCACCCGCGGCGAGGTGTTCGCTGGCGGGGTGGTGCCGCAGATCGGCACAGAGGTACGCGTCGACGCCCGCGGCCGTGGCGGCGCCGAGAAGCCCGTCGCCCGCCCCGCCGCAGACCGCGACCGTACGGATCGGGCGGTCCGGGTCCCCGGCGGCGCGCACGCCGGCCGCGGTCGGCGGCAGGCGGTCGGCCGCGAGGGCCGCGAACCGCGCGAGGGTGACCGGCTCGGCCAGCTCGCCCACCCGCCCGATGCCCCGGCCCTCGCCCGCGGCGGCGCCCTCGGCGGGCACCAGCGGGCGCAGCGCGGTCAGTTCGAGCCGGGCGGCCAGGGCGTCCGAGACGCCCGGATTCGCCACGTCGGCGTTGGTGTGTGCCACGTACAGGGCCACGTCGGCTTTGATCAGCCGGTGCACGATGCGGCCCTTGTACGTGTCGGGGGCGACCGAGGACACCCCCCGCAGCAGCAGGGGGTGGTGGGCCACGATCAGGTCGGCGCGCGCGTCGACGGCCTGCTCGACCGTCTCCGGTACGCAGTCGACGACGCACAGCACCCGGCGTACGGGGGCGTCGAATTCGCCGAGCACGAGCCCGACCCGGTCCCACTGCTCTACCCAGGCGCGCGGATACCGCCCGTCGAGGGCGGCCACCACCTCCCGGACGGTGGGCACAGGGTCGGTCGTCACGGGCGCTAACTCTATCTGGCTACGACAGCGCCCCCGGTTCGACTCGGCTGTCACTGGCGAACGGGTTGCTGACCGCCTGCAACGCACGCCGCCACGGGAACTGGCCGCGGAACCGGTCGGTCTGGCCCGGGCCGCCCAGGCGCATCACGTCGTCGCCGTACAGCACGCGGACACCCCAGTCGCGCAGCTTCGCGAGGCTCTCGTGCAGCGACGGGTGCAGGGCCATGACCTTGTTCGTGTACGGCACCACCACGGTGGGCACGCCGAAGCCGTACCCCTCCACGAGCAGGCCCAGCACCAGCGTGTCCGTGATGCCGGCCGCCCATTTGTTGACGGTGTTCACCGTCGCGGGTGCGACGATCATGGCGTCCGCGGGCGGGAGCACATCGTGATCGCCGGGGTTCTTGTAATAGGTACGTACCGGATGTCCGGTCTGCGCCTGCAGTGCTCCCACGTCGACGAACTTGCGCCCGTCGGGCGTGGTGATGACACACACCTCCCAGCCGTCACGCTGGGCGAGATCGACGAGAACGCCCACGTCGCGGGCGATGGGTGAGCCGCACACCAGCACGTACAGCACCCCGGACGAGGATTCCCCGATCACCGAGAGACCCACCTCATACGCCGACTCCCATCTGTTCTGCCAGCTCCGCGATGGAGGCCGGCGGGGTGCCCCGGGTGCGCCGGAGCACGTCCGAAAGAACCTCGTGCGCCAGCGGACGGCACCGGATCTCGGACGGCGCCAGGCGGTCCCCTTCCAGCAACATCTCACTGGCCTTCTCGACGTCGCCGATCTGCGTGTAACCGCGGGCGATGTCGAGGTAATGGTGTGCCCGCCGTTCGGGCAGCATGGCCGCGAAGGACTCCATGTCGAGCCGCTCGTGCGTCTCGACCGCCTTGCCGCCCTCACCCAGCTCCACCGCGGCCGCGGCCCGGTGCAGCTCCACATTGGTCGGGCCGAAGCACGTCCAGTAGTAGTTGTAGTCGCCCCCGAGCTTCGCCGCCGCCGCCTCCGCGCCGCTGACCAGGTCCCGGACTGTGGCGTGGTCGCCGATCCGGGCCGCGGCCATCGCACCGGTGAGCAGCAGCAGGCCGTACACGGACAGGCGCTCGGGACTCGACGTGTCGGACGTGGGCGCGAGCCGGTTGGCGATGTTGACGTTCACCTCCAGCGCGGAACGCACCCGGCCCAGCGACAGCAGCGCCATGCCGACCCGGTGGCTGGCCATGCCCGCCAGCAGCTGGTCGCCGGCCCGTTGCGAGACCGCGATGGAGCGGTCCGCCGCCAGCCAGGACAACTCGTGCTCGCCGACCTTGCGCAGCGCGGACGACGCGATCTGGTACACCTGCCCGAGCAGGTGCGCGGCGTCGCGGGCGTCCGGCCCCGTCGCGTACGCGCTGTCCGCGGCCTGCGCGTCGCGCAGCAGCTGCGGCAGCTTGCGGGCCAGCACCCCGTACTTGGCGTGCTGGTAGGTCAGCCAGGCATGGCTGACCGCCTTGCGCATCTCCGACAAGGGCGGCGAATGCGGCACGGCCTGGAAGAACGCGCTCATCTGGTCGTAGCGCTCCAGCGCCGCGCGGATCTCCTCGACCTCTACCTGGTCTATGCAGTTCTGTGTCTCGGGACGTCGCTCCACGTCCTTGCCCAGCAGCAGCTGAACGTCCACTTGGAGCACGTCGGCGATCTCATATACGACCGAGAACTTGTCGAGTCGGCGGACCCCCCGCTCCACCTTGTCGACCCAGCTCTTGGACTTGCCCAACCGGTCCGCGAAGACCTGCTGGGACATCTTGCGTCGGCCGCGCCAATAGGCGACGCGGCGGCCGATCGGCAGCTCGTCCACGGTGCCTCCCCAACTCATCCGGCGACCCCTGCCGGTGAGCAACCGGTGTGTCGTCTGCAGTCTGAATCCCAGGTCCCCGTGCTGGTCGCACAGGGTGTGTGATCGCCTGCCCACCGCTGCTCGTAGTTTCTCATGCAACTTGCAATGGGTGAATCTGCTCGAACCAACGATGCGTGTCGCGCTTGGTGACGGCACCCCCGCCTGCTATAGGGACGGCGAGTCGGAGAATCGGGGTTTTCGAACCATGCAGTGGAAAACGCAGCACCCAGTCGTCCCGGTACGCCTTGCCGAGCGACTCGGCGTGGAACGTCTGCGGCTGCGGCGCGCCGCCCGGCGGTACGCCGCACACGGCTGGGCGGTGACGCCCGGCGCCTGCCTGACCGGCGACCGCTTCGCCTGCGGCCGGGCGGGCTGCCCGATCATGGGCTGCCATCCCGCCCTGGAGTCCTGGGAGGACGATGCCAGCACCGATCGGGCGCGGGTGAACGACTGGTGGCGGCACCGGCCGTACACGGTGCTGCTGGCGACCGGCGTGAGCTACGACGTCGTCGACGTGCCCGCGGCCCTCGGGCTGCGCGCCCTCGGCGCGGCCCGGCTGCACGCTGGCGTGCTCGGCCTCGAACACGCCGACGGCCGGGGCCCGGTCGCAGTCACCCCGGCGGGCCGCTGGATGTTCTTCGTCCGGCCCGGCACCCCGCTGCGCCCGGAACTCGACGCGTGCCTCGACATCGTGCGCCACGGCCGGGGGTCGTGGGTGCCCGCGGCGCCCAGCCGGATGCCGGAGGGCCCCGTCCACTGGGCGGTCGGCCCCGAGGAGGTCCACTGGCGACTGCCCGCCGCGGAGGCCGTCCAGACCATGCTCTGCGACGCGCTGGTGGCGCTGCGGCGCCGGGCCGACCCGGCGTGCCGACCGCACGGAACCGGGCAGATCCTCAGCGTGCCGCGGCAGTTGTCCACCTCGCGCCGCGCGGGATAAGTCGAGGCGCGCACCGCCGAGTCGCCCGCTGTCAACCCGATCGTCTGGGTGGACGGCGGACGGTTCGCGGGCATGAGCGGGGGCACACATGTCGAACTCAACGTAGCGACATCCCCGAGCAGGGTCGAGTCACTCGATGGAATGAAACAACTTCACCGAATTGGACAGTGGCGCGAGGATCTCCGGTCGACTATCGGCCGCCCCGGTGATGCCGGCCGATCAGACCCAGGTGGCCAGTTCGCGGTACGCCTCGACGACCGCCGCCGTACGCTCGGCCAGCTCCGGACCGGCCTCGGACGGCCCGGTCGCACCCACCGCGGCCAGCCGGCTGATCGCCAGCTCCGCGTCGCGGGCGGTCCGGCCGACCTGCTGTTCGCGCAGCAGGGTCTCCCCCGTGTGCGCGGCGGCGGCGATGCTGCGCAGCATCCGGTTGGCGGTCAGGCCGGTGTCGCGCCACAGCTCCTCCACCCGGCTCCGCTGCGCGGCCAGCGCCTCCGCGGCCGGGCTGCCGTGCGGCAACTCCATGCGGGCGGCCTCGATCAGCTCGTCACGCAGGACGCGGATCTCCTGCCGGCGCGCCAGCAGCGCGGCCAGCTGTTCGAGCCCGCGGGCCAGGGTCCGGTCGGCGTCCACCGGGTCGATCAGTGCGCGCAGGTCGGGCCAGGTACGCCGGATCCGGTGCGAGACCGCCACGGCCCGCTCGTACGCGATCCGTTCCTCCCGGGCCAGCAGCACGTGGGCCTGGTCGTTGCGGGGCGTCGCCAGCACACCGGCGCGGGCGGCCCGGGCCTGCACCCAGCCGACCACCACCAGCCCGGCGATCGAGGCGAGGGCGGGCAGCTGCCAGGCGATGCCGAACGCGTTCAGCACGACGCAGCCGACCAGCAGCCCGAGGCCGAGCTGCCACAGGACCGCGACGCGGCTCTCCCGGCTGCGGCCGCTGGGCGCCGCCGGCACGACTTCGATCACGGATCCATGCTGGGTACGGTGGGCGCGGCCGGTACGCATCCGCAGCCGCTGCGGCGACACGACGACCTTCTCGGCGTCGATCCCGATGTGCAACTCGCCGGCAACCCGCGCGCTCGCGCCGGGCCGGCCGGGGGTCTCGCCTCCCGGCAATTCGGCGGTGCGCTCGGTCATCCCGTACCCCTCTTCGACCTTGGGCGGGCCCACGCGCCGAGGGGGTACGCCCGGGCCCGCCCGCCTGCGGTGTGATCCGCAGGCGCCATTCGAATCGGGAGCGCGCGGGGCTACCTGAGCCCGGACGGGGTGCAGCCCGGGTGCGACGGTGATCAGGCCCCTGTCCGCATCGACTCGGGCCGCTAGGCTGCCCGGATGGACGGGGTGGATGTGGTGCTGCGCAAGTACGACGGCCGACCCCATCGGCGGGTCACCACGGTCCACCTCGGCGAGGACCGGCACGGCACCTGGCTGGGCACCCCGATGGGCACGATCGTGACCTACAGCTACGGCGGCAAGCCGGCGGCACCGACCCGGCACAACGCGGTGCGGCTCGTGCCCCACGACCGGTGGTGGTGTGCCGTGTTCTTCGCCGCGCCCAACCACCTGGACGTGTACTGCGACATCACCGTCCCGGCGCGCTGGGACGGTCCGTCCGAGGTCACCCTCATCGACCTGGACCTGGATCTCGTCCGGTACCGCGACGGCCGGGTCGAGCTGGACGACGCCGACGAGTTCGTCACGAACACCGCCGCGTTCGGCTACCCCGCCGAGGTGGTGACGCAGGCGCAGGCCGCGGCGGCCGGCCTGCACGCCGACCTGACCGCGGGCGCGGAACCCTTCGGCACCGACTACCGCGCCTGGCTGGAGAAGCTGTGACCGAGGTCGAGGTCTGACCGGCGAGCTGGATCTTGTTGAGGTTCGGTGCGGAGCTGACCTGAAATCATCAACTTTCGGCGCTGCCCGCAGCGGCACCGTCAGGTGGTGCGTTCCGGCACGGGTTGTATGGCGCGGATGCCGCGGCTCACGGTGGCGGCGACCGCCGCTCCGGCGACGGTCAAGGAAAACACGATGACCGCGACGGCGCTGCCCCAGCCCGCGATCAGCACGCCCGCCAGCAACGGCGCCGCGGCCGAGGCGAAGCTGGTGGCGAAGAAGATCACGCTGACCACGCGGCCCTGCAGGCGGTCCGGGGTGATCGACGCCTGGTGACCGAACAGCGCCGCGTTGCAGGCCGGGCCGAGGAAGACCGCGAGCGCGACCGGCACCGCGGCGGCGATGCTGCTGGTCAGCAGCGCGCAGGTGGACATCAGGAAGGCCGCGAACCAGCAGATCCCGCGGATCAGTACGGGCAGCCGCATACGCCGTTGCAGCGCGGGCGCGGCGAACGCGCCGAGCAGGCCGCCGACCGCGACGACGGTCTGCACCGAGCCGATCAGTGCGGGTGCGACACCGTGCCGCTGCAACGTCACGATGATGGTGAAGATGATCGCGTCGATCGCCAGGTTGAGCGGGGCGGCGATCAGCAGGATGGCCCGCAGGAACGGGTTGGCGTACACGAACCGCAGCCCCTCCGCCATGGCCGCCGCGTGCCCGCCGCGGGTCCGGTCGAGCGTCTCCTGCAAGGGTTTGCGCAGCAGCAGCACACCGCCCAGCGAGGCCAGGTGAGCGAGCGAGTTGCAGAGGAACGGCAGGGCCCGACCGATGCCGAACAGCAGCCCGCCCAGTGGCGGCCCGGCCAGTGAGGTGGCGTACGTGCGGGCCTCGTTACGGGCGATCGCGGCGGGCAGCTGGGTGCCCGGCACGAGGTTGCGCAGCGCGGACTGCTCGGCCGTACGGAAGATCGAGGAACTCATCGTGCCGATCACCGCGACGATCACGACCAGCGTCAGTGACGTCGCGCCGCGCAGCACCGCCAGCCCGAGCGTGAGGTAGGCCAGGACGCTGACGGCGTCGCAGGCCAGCATGGCCCGGCGGCGGTCGATCCGGTCGACCAGCACCCCGGCGGGCAGCCGGCAGGCCAGCGCGGCGACCAGGCCGATCGTGCCGACCAGGCCGGCCTGCACCGGCGAGTGGGTCAGGGACAGGACCAGCAACGGTACGGCGAGGGCGGAGGTGGCGGAGCCCAGGTCCGATAACGACTGACTGACCCAGAGAAGGGTGAATTCCCGGTTGCGCCACAGATTCTGCGGTGCGTCCGTCATGTCTCGACTCTCCCGGCGCCCGCCACACCGGGTCAAGCACGCATCGACGTTAAGTGATGGATCTCCGGTTGTCCATGCTCACCACGGCGGTGCAAGATGCACGACGCGGGTCGCGACCGAGGGCTAGAGTCGGCGCCATGCAGGAGGTCACCACGCACGACGAGATCCGGGAACTGCTGGGCGTCCCGATGCCGCGGGTGGCGCACAAGGAACGGCCGCGACTGCACTCCTACGACCGGCAGTGGCTGGCAAACTCACCGTTCTGCCTGGTGGCCACATCAGACGCCCGGGGCCGCTGCGACGTCTCCCCCAAGGGCGACCCGCCCGGATTCGCGCTGGTCCTCGACGACACCACGATCGCGCTGCCGGAACGGCCGGGCAACCGCCGCGCCGACGGCTTCCACAACATCGTCGACAACCCGCACGTCGGCCTGAACTTCTTCGTCCCCGGCCGCGGCGACACGCTGCGGATCAACGGGCGGGCCCGGTTGATCCGCGACGCCGAGTTCTTCGACCGGATGGTGGTCAAGGGCCACCGTCCGGTGCTGGCCCTGCTGGTGGAGATCGAAGAGGTCTTCTACCACTGCTCGAAGGCGTTCCTACGCTCGGCGCTGTGGCGTCCGGAGACATGGCGGCCCGAGCAGGTGCCGAGCCGCCCCCGGATCGCCCAGGCGGTCGAGCGGCCCGAGGACGAGCTGGCCGAGCTGGAGCGCTACTACGGCCCCTCGTACGCCGAGCGCCTCTACGGCTGACGCCGCTCGGCCAGCCGGGGGAACGCCGGTTCCGGCGTACCCACGCGGGCGCCGTGGCCGAGCTGGTCCGCCAGCCGCGCGGCACCGGCGGGCAGGAACGGGCGCAGTTCGGCGGCGAGGACCCGGCACGCTCGCACCAGCGTCGCGAGTACGGCGTCGAGCCGGGCGTCCGCGCCGTCGCGGGCCAGCTCCCAGGGCCGTTCCGCGTCGAGCAGCCGGTTGCCGGCGTCGACCACGGCACACACCGCCCCGGTGGCCGCCCGGAAATCCCCGGCTTGCAGCGCCCGGTCGATCCGCTCGGGCAGAGAGTGCGCTTCTGGCAGCCCGATTCCCGGAGGCCCGGCGGGCACCCGGCCGTCGCGGTAGCGGTGGACGAGCGTGAGGGTGCGGTTGACCAGGTTGCCGATCCCGTGCGCCAGGTCCTGGTCGGCGCGGCGCACCAGCCGGTCCACGGTGAAATCCGTGTCACCGGCCGGGGCCACCTCGCGCAGCAGCCACCAGCGCAGCGCGTCGGTGCCGTACCGTCCGGCGAGCGCCACCGGGTCGACCGTGTTCCCGGCGCTCTTGGACAGCTTCGCGCCGTCGCTGGTCAGATAGTCGTGCACCAGGATCGTGGTGGGCAGCGGCAGTCCCGCGGAGAGCAGCAGGGCCAGCCAGTGCACGGCGTGGAAGCGGACGATGCCCTTGCCGATCACGTGGATCCGCTCCCCCGGCCCGGCCCACCACCGCGCGTACGCCGGGTCGTCGGCGGCGTAGCCCAGGGCGGTGACGTAGTTGGCCAGCGCCTCCCACCACACGTACACGACCTGGTCCGGGTCGTCGGGCACGCCGATGCCCCAGCCGCCCGCCCGGGTGGCGGGCCGGGACACGCTGATGTCGCAGAGCCCGGCCCGCACGAACGCCAGCACCTCGTTGCGCCGCGCGGCCGGCTCGACCCGGACCTCGCCGGACTCCAGCAGCTCGCGCAGCCGGTCGCCGTAGCGGGACAGCCGGAAGAACCAGTTGCGCTCGGCGACCGCCTCGGGGGCCACCTCGTGCTCCGGGCATCGGCCGTCGGTCAGCTCCGCCGGGGCGTAGAACTGCTCGCAGCCCGCGCAGTACCACCCCTCGTACGTGTGCCGGTAGAAGTCGCCCGCGGCGGCGCAGCGGCGCCACAGCCGCTCCACCCCCGGCGCGTGCCGCGGATCGGCGCTGGTACGGATGAAGTCGTCGAACGACAGCGCCAGCGGCTCGCGCAGGCCTGCGAAGCGGGCGGCGTTGCCATCCACGAATGAGCGCACGTCCACCCCGGCGGCGCGGGCGGCGGTCACGTTCTTCAGGGCGTTGTCGTCCGTACCGGTGAGGAAGCGCACCGGCACGCCGCGCCGCCGGCGGTGCCGGGACAGCACGTCCGCCTGCACCAGCTCCAGCGCGTGCCCGAGGTGCGGGGCCGCGTTGACGTACGGAATGGCGGTGGTGATGTAGCAGGTCATGGTCACTCCTCCGCCCGGCCGCGGGCGGGGCACCACGGACCGGCCCCGCGCGGCAGGGGCCTGGTCGTCGGCGGTGAGGTCAGCGCACGCCGGAGAGCCCCCGGTGGGGGCCCGTCATCCGTTCGGCGTGCGGCGTCATGCGGCCATGGTGGCAGTCACCCGGGGCGGCGCACCACCCATTTGAGGGCGCGCCAGAGCACCACCCAGCGTCACCGGCGTGCCGGTGTCGGGCATACTGGGGCCACCATGCAGCCCGCTCCCGGCCCGGTGCCCGTCGCGCGATGACCACGCAGCCTGCCGATCTCACCGTGGGGTCCCAGCCGGACCTGGCCCAGGGGCTGATCCTGCTGTGCCCGGCCGGCCTGTGGACCGCTCGGAGCCAGACCGATCTCGCGCGGGCGCTGGATCACGCCTGCAACGAGCAGCCCCGCGCGGTGGTCGTCGACCTCGGCCGCCTGGAGATCGCCGGGGAGATCGACGGCGCCGCCCTCGGTGAGCTGCACTCGGGCGCGGGCCGCCGGCCGGGCGTACTCCTGCTGTGGGCGAATCCCGGCCCGGCGCTCGCGCGGCTGGGCTGGCTGATGCGGTCAAGGTCGCTGTTCGGCAGCGTCGACGAGGCGGTCGCGCACGCGCTGCGCAACCCGGGCGGCATGGTCACCCCGCCGTGGGTGTGTGAGCGGTACCCGGCCGCCCCGGAGGCGACGGCCGCCAGCCGGCGGCTGGTGGTGCGCGCCTGCCACCAGTGGGACGCGCTCGACGCCATCGACGACGCCCAGCTGGTCGTCAGCGAGCTGACCGCGAACGCGGTGGAGCACGGACGCGGCGACGTGATCGTCTCGGTCGACCTGCGCGACGGGACCCTGACCATCGCGGTACGCGACGAGAACCCGGCGCCGCCCACCCCGCGCGAGGCGGAGCCGGACCGGCATCCCCTGCGCGACCGCGGCCGCGGGCTGGTGATCATCGAACGGGTGTCTACCGGCTGGGGATCGCTACCGCGCTATCCGGCCGGCAAGACCGTGTGGGCCACGCTGGCCACCCACCGCGGCGCCTGATTCCCTGGCGCCGGAGGCCCGGGGTGGGCAGCATGAAGGGGACGCGCGTACCGATTTCCCGCGGAGGTTCGCCATGACGGAGGTCAAGGCCGTCCCGCAGCCCAACTGCGACGAGTACGAGTACGACGAGGCGCACGACGCCGACGGCCGCACCGGGCAGTCCCCGGCCGCGCCGCCGCCCCTGCGGATGCCCGACGGCATGCATGTCCCGGACAGCGGCGGCGACTACGGCTACGACTGCGCGCACGACCTGAGCTGAACCGGTTCTGCCTCGCCCGGAGAGCTCCGCCGGATCCTTGCCGGTTCCTTGAAGCCCGATTGAGGCTGAGTTGACCTGTGCGGCCGACCTTTGATGTCGACAGCACCGGTTGGCACTCAGAGCTTCCGGTCGAGGGAAGGACCTTCTGATGCAGCGTGGCGGAATGAGCATGATCGCGGCGGCCGCGACGGTGGTCGGTGGCATCGCGCTCAGCACGGGCGTGATGTGGCAGGCGTCCAGCGCCGCCTTCACCGCGTCGACCAACAACGCCGCGAACTCCTGGAACGCCGGCACCGTCGCCCTCGCCGACGACGACAGCACCACGGCGATGTTCACCGCCAGCGGCCTGCGGCCCGGCTCGACCGCCCAGAAGTGCATCAAGCTGACCTACAACGGCAGCCTCTCCGGCACCGTCAAGCTGTACGGCTCGGCCGTCTCCGGCGCGCTGGCCCCCTACCTCGACCTGCAGGTCGAGGAGGGCACCGGCGGCGACTTCTCCAGCTGCACCGGCTTCACCCCCGCGGGCGGGGCCACCTACACCGGCACCCTCGCCACCTTCGGCACCACCAAGACCGACTTCGCGTCCGGCGTGGGCACCTTCGCCCCCTCCGGTGCCGGGCAGGTCCGCACCTACCGCATCACGTACACCCTGAACGCCACGACCCCGGACGCCCAGCAGGGCGCCACCGCGGCCGCGACGTTCAACTGGCAGGCGGCGAGCTGACCGTGACCACCACGACCGCGCAGCTGCCCATCACGCCGGCGAGCCTTCCGGATGGCCCCGACTCCGCAACCCGGGGCCGTCCGGACGCCGCGAGCGTGGCAGCGCTCCCCTCGGCGATCGAGACCCTCCCCGAGTCGCGTACCGGGTTGACGCTGCGCTGGTCCCTGCCGGTGGTCCGGCTGGTCGCGATCGGCCTGCTGGCCGCCGGGGCGGCCGTCCTCGCCTGGACGCTGCTGCCGCTGGCCTGGGGCTGGAGCTCCGCGGTGATCGTCAGCGGCTCGATGAGCCCGCGGGTGCACCGGGGCGACGTCGTGATCAGCTCCCCGCCGGCGCCGGACTGGCAGCCCATGGTGGGCCAGGTCGTGACGGTCCCGGACCAGGTGCACCCCGGCAAGACCCTCACCCACCGCATCATCGGGCTCGACGACCAGGGCCGGCTGCTCACGCGCGGCGACGCGAACGGCAGCGACGACCCGTTCCGTACGGATCGGGACGAGGTCCGCGGCATCGGACGGCTGCTGGTGCCCCGGATCGGGCTGGCCACGCTGCTGATGCGCGAGGGTCACCCGGGCCTGTTCGTCACCCAGAGCCTCGTGGTGCTGGCCGCGCTCGGGCTGGTGATGCGGCTGCCCGCCACCGTGCGGGAACCGGAGGCCCTGGAAGCGGCGCCCGCCGCGTGACCTGATCGACAACTCTCATGTCCGGCGGTTCGCAGCCGACGTAGACCCGGAGGGAGGGCTGATGGCTGGCGGCGCATCGTGGGCTCGCCGGGGACAGCGCCCGGTGGCGCGGCCCGGTCGTACCCGCCGCGGCCTGCGTGCCGGGCTCGCCCTGCTGGTGGTGCTGAGCCTGGCCGGCATCGGGCTGCTCCCCACGAGCCTGGCCGCCTTCTCGGCCACGACCTCCGGCCCCGCATCGTCCTTCACGGCCCGCTCCACCTTCGGCCTGACCCAGACCGCGGGATGCTTCAGCCACAACGGCTCGGGCGGATGCAGCACTGCCACCGGCATCGAAGAGGGCGAGAACGTCCTGGTCAGCCCGGACGGCGACCATGCGTACGTCGCCACGTCCGTGAGCAACAGCATCGCGGAGTTCTCCCGCAACTCCACGACCGGGGCGCTCACCCAGCTGGCCAGCCCGAACCGCTGCGTCAGCGACGCAGCCATCACCAACTGCACCACCGTGGCCGGCCAGCTCGACGGCGTCTACGACATGGCGATCAGCCCGGACGGCAAGCACCTGTACGCGGTCGCCTCCCGCAGCTCGGTGGTCAGCGAGTTCAGCCGCAACACCACCACGGGCGTGCTCACCCCGTTGGCCGGCCCGAACAGGTGCCTGTACGACAGCTCTGTCGCCAACCCGGGCGGCTGCACGTCGGCGCGCAGCATCGCCGGCGCCGACGGCATCGCCATGAGCCCGGACGGCGCCTTCGTCTACGTGGCGGGATACTCCTCCAACGCCGTGACCGTCTTCAGCCGCGACTCCAGCACGGGTGCGCTGACCCAGCTTGCGAGCACGGCCGGGTGCACCACGAACACCACGGTCAGCGGCTGCACCCGGGGATACGGGCTGGGCCAGCCGTACTACCTGCGCGTCGCGCCGGACGGCAAGAGCCTGTACGTGGCGTCGTACAACAGCGATGCCGTCGCGGTGTTCCAGGTCAACACGACCACGGGTGTGCTCACCCAGCCCGCCGACCCGAACGCCTGCCTGTACGACAGCGGCGCCGCGGTGATCGCGAACTGCACCTCCGCCAAGGGCCTCTCCGGTGCCTACAACCTGGCGATCGCCCCCAACGGCAAGACGGTGTACGTGATGGGCTACGACAGCAACAGCGTCGCCGCCTTCACCCGCAACGCCAGCACCGGCGTGCTGACCCAGCTCGCCGGCCCGGACGCCTGCCTGTACGCCTCCGGCAGCACCGTGATCACCGGGTGCAGCAGCGCCCGCGCGATCACGGGACCGACGTCCATGACGTTCAGCGATGACGGCCTGTTCGCATTCGTGTCGGCGTTCGGCGCCAACGCGGTCGCGGCGTTCCGGCACGACAACACCACCGGCCAGCTCACCCAGATCTCCGGGACGTCGGGCTGCATCTCGACGAGCACCAGCGGCTGCGCCACGGGCAGCGGAATGCGCTACGCCAACAGCGTCACGACCAGCCCGGACGGGCGCGACGTCTACGTCGCGGGTGGGTACACCGGCGGCGGCGGCACCGGGTACGTCGCCGCGCTGAACCTGACGCACTGAGTCACGGGGTGCCGTAGACCTCGTGGCGGCCCCAGCGGCCGGGCAGGCCGCGCAGCGCCAGCGAGCCGATCGGCGCCACCAGATGGGGCTTGCTGAGCAGCCGTTCCGGGGTCGGGTCGAGGCCGAGCAGCACCCGCAGCAGCAGCAGCGGGGTGCCGGTGGCCCAGGCCTGCGGGGAGCAGGCGGTGGGGTACTCCACCGGCATCCGGGTGACGTGCCGGTCGTAGCCGACGAACACCTCCGGCAGCCGGTCGCCGAAGTAGCGGGCCGCCTCCAGCGTCGCCACGGCCAGCCGGCTGGCCTGCTCGCGGTAGCCGTACCGGGCCAGGCCCGCGGCGACCAGGGCGGTGTCGTGCGGCCAGACCGTCCCGTTGTGGTACTCGACCGGGTTGTAGGCGAGCTGCCCGCTGGCCAGCGTACGGATGCCCCAGCCGGAGAACAGCCGGTCGCCGGTGAGCTGGGCGACGAGGCGCTCGGCGTGGGAGTCCGGGACGATGCCGCTCCACAGCAGGTGGCCGACGTTCGAGGTGAGGGTGGGCACGGGCGCCTTCGCGCCGTCCAGCGCCAGGGCGTAGCAGCCGATGCCCTCGACCCAGAAGTCGCGGTGGAACCGTTGCGCGAGGGCGTCCGCATCCGCGTCGAGGCGCACCGCCCACGCCGGGTCCTGCCACACCTCGCGGGCCAGCCGGGCCGTCCGGCGCCGGGCGTCGTACGCGTACCCCTGGATCTCGCAGACCGCGGGCGGCCCGGCCGCGAGCGTCCCGTCGGGGTGGACGATCGAGTTCCAGGAGTCCTTCCAGCACTGGTTCACCAGGCCGGTACGCGGATTGCGGGTGCGGTACTCCAGGTATCCGTCGCCGTCGAGGTCGCCGTGCTGCTCGATCCAGGTCATCGCGGCCCGCGCGGCCGGTTCCAGCTCCCGGACCGTGGCCCGGTCGCCGGTCCAGCGCTCGTACTCGTCGAGGACGACCAGGAACAACGGGGTGCTGTCCGCGGAGCCGTAGTACGGCGAGTGCGGGCGTTCGGCGAAGTGGGTCAGCTCCCCGTGCCGCAGCTCGTGCAGGATCTTGCCCGGTTCGGCGTCGCGGAAGTCGTCGAAGTCGGCGGCCTGCTGGGCGGCGAGCGCGCGCAGCGTGGTGCGGCACAGCTCGGGCGCGAACGGCAGCGCCTGGTAGCTGGCGATCAGGCTGTCGCGGCCGAACAGCGCCATGAACCAGGGCAGCCCGGCCGCGGGCAGCGACGAGTTCGGCACGGTCTCCGGGAAGAACCGCAGCGCGGCCAGGTCGACCAGGCTGCGCCGGTACACGCGGTGCAGGTCCTGCCAGTCCGTCTCCAGGTGCGGGGCGGCGGCCAGCCAGCCGTCCAGGGTGCCGGGGATGTTGGGCTGGTGGGACAGCTTCGGCACCGGGCGCAGATGCTCGGTCGCCACGGACACCTCGATGTCCGTCCGCCAGCTCTCGCCGGGTTGCAGCTCCACCCGGTACGCCAGCGACGACTCGGTGAAGAACGCACCGGGCGCCTCGATGGTGGTCTCCCGGCGCAGGTCGGCCCGCTCGTACCCGAGCACCACCCGGTCCTGTTCGAGCCGGTGGTAGAAGCGGCCCGTCTTCGCGAGGTGGTCCTTGATCTCGAAGACGTCCGCGAAGTCCGCCGCGAACAGCAGGCTGATCTCGGCCCGCAACGGTCCCGTGCCGTGGTTGTCGAGCTGCAGGTGTTCCTGCATCCCGTCGCCCACGTGGCGGCCCCGGATCAACACCACCGACGAGTTCCGGTACGGCGAGCCGGTGGGCGAGACGAGGAAGAACAGCGCCTCGTCGTACTCGACGGCGTCGCCGGACAGCGCCTCCAGCTCGCGGCCGTTGAGGCGGACCTGCCAGCGGGACAGGTGGCGCATGTCCCGGTAGAACAGGCCCGCCGGTTCGTCGGGACGGGCGTCGATGTCGCCGGCCGGGTCGCTGACGACGAACGTGCTGCCCTCGAGAATGTGGACCTGTCGTGCGCGCACCGTTCCTCCTCAGGCCGCCGCCCACGGTGTATGCACACATTTTGATGAATCGGAGGCGTCCGGCGGAATCACCCGAAGGAGTCCTGGTTTGTGACTTGACGGCCGATCCGTGCGGCTCGTCTGTGGAGTCAGCCCACGTGGACGTGGGGGCGCCGGTTCCGGTCGGGCTCGGCCTGGCGCAGCATCTCCCGGGTCACCGGGGCGACCTCGCCCTGGCCGAAGATCAGGTAGCGGATGAAGTTCACCGCCGGATTGCCCTCTGTCCATTCGAAGTAGATGTGCGGGCGCCGGTTGGTGACGTCACGGATGTGCAGCAGCAGGGCTCCGAGCGCGCTCGGCACGGACGAACTCTCCAGCGTGATCACCCGGTACCGGTGGTGCAGCACCTCACCGCGTACCTGAAGCTCGGTCTCGAAGTCGGAGGCGTCGACGACGGTGACCTCGACGAAGACGATGTCCCGGTCGTCGGCCATGTCGTTGTCCGCGAGGATCTGCGCGATCTTCGCGCTGTACTCGGCGGCGTCGCGGCTGTCCGGCTCGTTGGCGACCAGCCGGATCTGGCGGCGGCCGCACTCGCGCAGGAACCGGTCGGCGACCTCGTCCGTCTCGATGTGCGTGACCCGCAGCTCGAAGGCCCGGTAGATCCGGGAGATCAGCGACACGGCGAGGATGGCCGCGATGAAACACCCGGCGATCTTGACGCCGTCGGGGCGCTCGACCACGTTCGCGATCGTCGTGTACACGAAGATGACCGAGATGATCCCGAACGCCACCGTCAGCCCCCGCTGCCCCCGGCGACGCGCGGACAGGGTCACCGCGGTGGCCGCGGAGGTGATCAGCACGAGTACGCCGGTGGCGTACGCGCCGCCCTGGGCGTCGACGTCCGCGTCGAAGATCCACGTGATGAGGAACGCGGTCCCGGTGAACACCAGCACCAGCGGGCGCACCGCCCGCGCCCAGGACGGGGCCATGCCGTACCGGGGCAGGTAGCGCGGGACCAGGTTGAGCAGGCCGGCCATCGCGGAGGCGCCCGCGAACCACAGGATCGCGATCGTCGAGATGTCGTAGACGGTGCCGAAGACGGTGCCCAGGTATTCGTGCGCCAGGTAGGCCAGGGCGCGGCCGTTCGCGGGCCCGCCACTCTGGAAGGCCTCCTGCGGGATCAGCACCGTGGTCACGATGCTGCTGGCGATGAGGAAGACGCTCATGATGCCGGCGGCCACGGTGAGCAGCTTCTTCGCGCCCCGGATCCGCCCCTGCGGACGGGCCGGCACGTCCCCCTCGTCACCCTTGATGTGCGGCATCACCGCGACGCCGGTCTCGAATCCGGACAGGCCCAGCGCCAGCTTCGGAAAGACCAGCAGCGCGATGCCGACGATCAGCGCCGGATTGCCGTGCTGGGTGGTCAGGGCGGAGGTCCAGTCCTCCACGAGCCGCGGGTGGGTCACCACCCGCCACAGACCGTCCGCCACGACCACCAGGTTCAGCGCGAGATACACCCCGACCAGGACGACCGCGATGCCGATGGCCTCCGTGAAACCCTTGAGGAAGATCGCCCCGAGCGCGGCCAGCAGCACCAGCGTCACGATGACCTCGTGGCCGCGCAGGCTGTCCGGCCAGAACGGGTTCTCGTCGACGTGCGCGGTCGCGTCCGCCGCGGACAGGGTGATCGTGATGATGAAGTCGGTCGCGGCGAAGCCCAGCAGCACGAGGACGAACAGCTTGCCCTTCCAGAACGAGAGCAGCTTGACCAGCATTGCGATGGAACCCTCGCCGTGCGGACTGTCCACGGCCACCCGGCGGTACACCGGCAGCGCCCCGAGCAGCGTGACCAGCACCAGCACCAGGGTGGCGATCGGGGACAGCACCCCGGCGGCGAGCGCCGCGATGCCGGGCTGGTAGCCCAGCGTGGAGAAGTAGTCCACGCCGGTCAGGCACATCACCTTCCACCAGGTGTGCGGCTGCTCGCCCGGCTGGCCGTGCGGGCCCTGATGCTGTTGCGAACGGTCGGCCAGCCCCGACATCAGCCACGTCCGCAACCGTGGGGCACCAGCCCCCGCCGCCTTCTCGGCAACGGCCATCGATCGAACCTCCCCGTCATGCCGACCGACTCATCGTGGCACCCGCACGGCCCCGCCGCCGGGTGCGGCGGCGTTAACAAAGCGTCAAGAAACCGCTGGTCCCCGGGTTGAGGGCACGGCTGGGGCAGGATTGCGGGGGTGGAGCCGCCGACCGCGCTATCTCCGCGGCGCCGGCTGGCCGGGTTCGCCGCGGTCCTGGTCGGCCTGCCCGCCCTGACCCTGGTGTTGCACCTGGCCCCGCCGCTGTCGCTCACCACGGACATCCTGCTGTACCTGGCCGCCGTCGTGGCGGTCGCGCTGGTCGGCGGGCTGTGGCCCGCGCTGCTGGCCGTGGCCGCCTCCTTCCTGCTGCTCAACTGGTTCTTCACCGCGCCGGTCGGGCGGCTGACGATCGCCGAGCCGGACAACCTGATCGCCCTCACGGTCTTCGTCGTGATCACCCTCGCGGTGAGCTGGGTGGTCGACACCGCCGCCCGCCGCACCCGGCAGGCGGCGCAGGCGGCGGAGGAGGCGCGGACGCTGGCCATGGTCGCGGGCAGTGTGCTGCGCGGGACGCGGCCGCTGATCGCGCTGCTGGAACGGCTCCGCGAGACCTTCGAGCTGCGTTCGGTGGCCCTGCTGGAGGACGGCGAGGTGGTGGCGGAGGTCGGCGAGCCCGGATCCGACCCGGCTTCCGCCGAGAACCAACCGGCGGCCGAGGCCGTCGTGCGGGCCGACGAGCACCTGGTGATGGTGTTGCGCGGGCGGCCGCTGGGCGCACCGGCGCGGCGCATCGTGGCGGCGTTCGCCGCGCAGGCCGCGGTCGCGCTGCGCCAGGAGCGCCTGGCCGCCGAGGCGGCGGCCGCCAAGCCGCTGGCCGAGGCGAACCGGATGCGTTCGGCGCTGCTGGCCGCGGTCAGCCACGATCTGCGTACGCCGCTGGCCTCCGCCAAGGCGGCCGTGGACAGCCTGCGTAGCTCGGAGATCCACTTTGACGACCAGGACCGGGCGGAGCTGCTGGAGACGGCCGACGAGTCGCTGGAACGCCTGGACCGGCTGGTGGCGAACCTGCTCGACATGAGCCGCCTGCAGGCCGGGGCGCTGGGGTTCACCGCCATCGACGTCGGCGCGGAGGAGGTCGTACCGCGCGCCCTGGACGACCTGGGACCGTCCGGACGCGAGGTCGCCGTGCACATCCCCGACGATCTGCCCCCCGTGCACGCCGACCCGGGCCTGCTCGAACGGGTGCTGGCCAACCTGATCACCAACGCGCTGCGGTACAGCCCGGCGGACCGGCCGCCCGTCGTCACGGTCGGCGCGCTCGGCGACACCATCCAGTTGCGGATCATCGACCACGGCCCGGGCATCCCACCGGATCGCTGGAGTGACGTGTTCCTGCCCTTCCAGCGCCTCGGCGACCGCGACAACGAGACAGGGGTCGGCCTCGGGCTCGCCCTGTCCCGCGGCCTCGCCGAGGCGATGGGCGGCACCCTGACTCCGGAACAGACACCCGGCGGCGGACTCACCATGCTCCTCACCCTGCCCGCCGGCGGTCACGCATGACCCTGGTGCTGGTGGTCGACGACGACCCGCAGATCGTCCGGGCGCTGCGCATCAACCTGCGCGCCCGCCAGTACGACGTCGACACCGCGGCCGACGGCGGCTCGGCCCTGCGTACCGCCGTCCACCACCCGCCGGACCTGGTGATCCTGGACCTCGGCCTGCCCGACATGGACGGCGCGGAGGTCATCCGCGGCCTGCGCGGCTGGACGGGCGTACCGATCATCGTGTTGTCCGGACGCGCCGACAGCACGGACAAGGTGGCCGCGCTGGACGCCGGCGCCGACGACTACGTCACCAAGCCGTTCGGGGTCGACGAGCTGCTGGCCCGCATCCGGGCCGTCACCCGGCGCGCCCAGCCCGTCGGCGACGGCGCCGCGGTGGTGATGCTCGGCCGGTACGCCGTGGACCTCGCCAACCGTGCGGTGACCGGCGGTGACGCCGAGGTCCGCCTCACCCCCACCGAGTGGCAACTGCTCGAACACCTGCTGCGCAATCCGGGGAAGCTGGTCAGCCAGCGGGCGCTGCTGCAGGACGTGTGGGGCCCGCAGTACCAGACGGAGACGAACTATCTGCGCCAGTACATGGCACGGCTGCGCCGCAAGCTGGAGGCCGACCCCGCCCGTCCCCGGCATCTGCTGACCGAACCCGGCATGGGCTACCGCTTCCGCCCGTGACGGCCGGCGCTCAGTGGAACACCTTCAGACCGACGACCCCGGCGACGATCAGGAACAGGGAGAGCAGGCGCAGCAGGCTCGTCGATTCGCCGAGTACGAGCATGCCCGCGGTCGCCGTGCCCGCCGCCCCGATGCCGACCCACACCGCGTACCCGGTGCCGACCGGAATGGTGCGCAGCGCGTACCCCAGTCCGATCATGCTGAGTGCGAGGGCACCCACGAAGATCAGTACGGGAAGCAGGCGGGTGAAGCCGCCCGAGCGGCTGAGCGCGACGGCCCACACGGACTCCAGCAGCCCCGACACGATGAGTACCAGCCACGCCATGATGACCACGCCACCTTCGACACGGTCGTCTTCGCTGGCCGGGTACGACACGCCTCGTCCGGGATGTCCGCATCTGCGGCATCCGTTCCAGGATAGCCACCCGGCCGCGCACCCGGCGCACCGCTGTAGCCCATGTCACCAGCCGCGGAAAACCGTTTCACAGCGATGCGATCATGCCCGCATGAACAAGATCCCCACGGTGTTCCTCCGCGACCCGGATGACCGCAAGCGCGTCCTTCCCGAGGCGAACCCCGCCTGCCAGTGGGTCCTGGACGGCGAGGGCACCCCCACCCGGAAGTACGACGGCACCTGCGTGATGCTCGACGAGCACGGCGTCTGGTGGGCACGCCGAGAGGTACGCCCCGGCCGGAACCGGCCGCCCGGCTACCGCCCCGTGATGACGGACGACGTCACGGGCAAGACCGTGGGATGGGAGCCGATCGCGCAGTCCGCGTACGCGAAGTACCACGCCGAGGCCCTGTCCGCCGCGCAGAACACGCGCAGTCCCGGCACGTACGAGCTGATCGGCCCGAAGATCAACGGGAACCCCGAGGGCGTGGCGGGCCACGAACTCGTCCCGCACGACGGGGCCGAACGGCTGGACGTGCCGCGCGACCTGGCCGGTTTGCGTACCTGGCTACTGGCACACCCGCAGTACGAGGGCATCGTGTGGCACCACCCGGACGGCCGCCGCGCCAAGCTGAAGCATCGCGACTTCGCCTGAGCCCACGCGTACCGGCCCGGGGAACACCCGCGCGACAACCCGACAGCCGTCGCACCGCAACCCGCCGGGCCTAGTCTCGTGACGCCGGCCCGTGCGGGCCGGGCGACGGTGGTGCATGCGGGCGGGGATGGGAATGCGGGCGACCACGGCAGGAACGATCGACGACCCGATCGGCGCGCTGGCCGAGCTGTCCGCGTCGACGCCGCGGGCCGAGGTCAGGCTGGCGGCCGCCGTCGAGGCGATGGAGACCACCCCGTCGGCCATGTTCCCCGCCCTCGCCGCGGCGGTGGAGCAGGCCGAGCAGCTGGCGATCACGCTCGGGCGCCCGGACCTGCGGATGCGGGCCCGGCTCCTGCAGGCCGACATCCTGTCCATGGAAGGCGACGCGACGGAGTCCGCCCGCATCAGCCACGAGGTGCACGCGTGGGCGACCGAGCACAACGACGCCTACGTCCTCTCGCGCAGTCACCGCGGGCTCTCCCTGTTCTACTTCCACATCGGTGAATACTCCGACGCGCTCGCGCACGCCGTCCAGAGTGTCGCCTTCACCAGCGCGGGCATCGCCCCCGCGCTGCGGGCCAGGCACCTGTCGACCCTGGGGGCGATGCTCCAGCAGAACGGATCACCGGACGAGGCACACCAACGGTTCGCCGAAGCCCTCGACATCACCACCGCGACCGGCGACGTCCGGATGTCGATGCAGATCCTCAACAACATGGCCTATACCGAATGCGGTGCCGGACGGCTCAGCGAGGCGCAGCAGCTCGTCGAGCGGATGCGGGTGCTCCAGGACCGCGACGGCGTCCGGCTCACCGCCAGCGACCTGGACACGATCGCCCGCGTCGAACTGACCTGTGGCCGGTACGCCGAGGCCGTCGCCACCATGCGCCCCATCCTCGACGGCGCCGCCGAATACCTGATGGACGGTGGCACCACCCTGGCCGAGTGCCTGCTCACGGTCGCCGAGGCGCAGCGGCTCGACGGAGACGTCACCGCCGCCCGGGCCACCCTCGACCGCACGGTCGCGGACTGCGAGGCACGCGGGCTGGCGTCGACCCGGGCCCGGGCCCGGGAGGAACAGTCCCGGCTGTACGCCGCGACCGGCCGCTACCGGGAGGCGTACGAGGAACACCAGGTCTTCTACGCCGACATGCAGGCGCTGCAGTCCGCCCAGCGGGAGGCGCGCGCCCGGATCCTGCAGGCGGTGTTCGAGACCGAGGAGGCGCGCCGCGAGAGCACGCACTTCCGCGAGATGGCCTACCGCGACGCGCTCACCGGCCTGTACAACCGCCGGTTCGTCGACGAGCAGCTGACCCCGCTGCTCGAACACGCGGCCGAGCGGCGCAGCCCGCTGTCGGTGGCCATCATCGACCTCGACCACTTCAAACGCGTCAACGACACCCTGTCGCACGCCACGGGTGACGCCGTACTCCAACGGATGGCCCGCCTGCTCACGCAGGCCGCGGCCGACGACGGCGTCGCCGCCCGGCTCGGCGGCGAGGAGTTCCTGCTGGTGCTGCCCGGCACCGACGCCCACAGCGCGATCCGGCGCTGCGAACTGCTGCGTCTGAGCATCGGGGAACACGACTGGCTGCCGGTCACCGGCGACCTCGTGGTGACCGCCAGCATCGGCGTCACCACGGCCGCCGACGGGCGCGGCACGCAGTCCGCGCTGCTGGCCCAGGCAGACCGCAATCTGTACGTGGCCAAGCGCTCCGGCCGCAACCGGGTCGTCGCCGACCCCTCCTGATCCCTACCGAGCGGACGCCCCGCTGCGGTCCTCGCGGCTCGAACCGGCCCGGCACGGCAATCCCGGATCCGACCTGCCCGCCGCCGGCTTGACTCGCAGATACTAAGCGCGCATACTAATCCGCATGAAGACGATCGCCAGCGCGAAGATCACCACCGACGTCCCCGCCCGGGCCTTCTTCGAGCGGTGGGCCGACATGGCCACCTGGCCGGAGTGGAACACCGACACCGAATGGGTGCGTCTCGACGGGCCGTTCCGCACCGGCGCCACCGGGAAGCTGAAGCCGAAGGGCGGCCCGGCGACCCGCTTCGTCATCACCTCGCTCGTCCCGGGCCGCGAATTCACCGACGTCTCGCTGCTGCTCGGCGCGCGACTGACGTTCCAGCACCTCGTGACCGTCGACTCCAGCGGCAGCACCACCGTCACGGTCGAGGTGACCATCGCCGGTCCCCTCGCCTTCCTCTGGACCGCCGCGCTCGGCAAGGGCATCGCGAAGGGGCTCAGCGGCGATCTCGCCCGGCTCGAGGCGGCCGCCCGCACGGCTGGAGTGTCGGCATGACCCATTGGCTCGGTGTGGTCTGCCGTGACCACGTCCAGCGCGGCACTCGGCTGGGCATCGCCCAACTCGGTCACGGCAAGCGGGACGGGCTCGCCCGGCTCGCCGCCGGTGACTGGCTCGTCTACTACTCACCACGGACGAGCCTGCGCGACGGCGCACCACTGCAGGCGTTCACCGCACTCGGCGTGGTCGCCGACGACGAGATCTGGCAGGCGGACGAGGGCACCTTCCACCCGTGGCGGCGCCGGATCACCTACCTGCCGGACGTGGTCGAGACACCGATCCGGACGCTGAGCCTGGACCTCACCGCCCAGCCCGGCTGGGGTACCCGACTGCGACGCGGCCTCGTACGACTCACCGATGAGGACTTCGATCGCATTCGCGCCGCCATGCAGCCGCAGCGGGTACCGGCGTGAGCCTGGCCAGCCGGCATGACAGTGCCGACGACAGCCCCGGCCTGCTCCTGTGGCAGGTCACCAACCGGTGGCAGGCCGCACAGCGGGCGGCACTGAAGCCGTTCGACATCACCCACGTGCAGTTCGTCCTGCTGGCCACGCTCACCTACCTGCAGGCCTCCGGACCGGTGACCCAGAAAGCCCTCGCCGGCATGGCCGCCACCGATCCGATGATGACCTCCCAGGTGCTCCGTACGCTGGAAAGCCGCAACCTGGTGCACCGGCCCGCGCATCCCACCGACCGGCGGGCCCGGGCCGTGGCCGTCACCGAAGCGGGCCGGGACCTCGCCAATCAGGCGGTGGTCGCGGTGGAGTCCTGCGACGCGGCCTTCTTCGCCGGCCTCGGCGACAGCTTGCCCGCGTTCACGACCGCACTGCGCACGCTGCGCCAATCCTGATACGCACCTACGTCAATCTCACGAGGTCAGCTCGACGGACGCGATGTGTCCGTTGGTGGCGAAGTCCTTGGTGAAGGCCAGACGCACCGTGGCCCGCACCTCCGGGTGCCCACTGACCGACACGGTCGGCGGGTACGTGTAGCCGACGCCGGCGTCGTCCAGCTGGAACCCGGTGACCCTGCCGTCCTTGACGATGGCGTGCACCTTGGCCGTCCGGTGCGGCCAGGTCTGGCCCTCGGTGTCGTTGAACCGGTAGTAGTTGGCCACCTCGTCGAGCTTCTCATTCGTGACGTCATGCGGCGCGAGGACTGCGAGGAGAGCGGCCTTGTTCGTTTCCTGCTCGCTGCCGGAAGGATCGTGACCGGGGTCCGGATGGACGCCGCTGAACGCCTGGCGGAACGTGTCCGGCTCGACGCCGAGCATCGAGGCGTACAACGGGACCGGGCGACCGTAGTCATGGGAGGTCAGCTCGAAACCGCCGGACAGGGTGGCCGTTGCCTGTGCATCGGTCGAGGAATCGTTGTCCGGCGATCGCAGATACCAGCCGGCGACACCGGCCAGCACAAGGACGGCCGAACCCAGGAAAACGACGACACTGGATCTCTTGGGGGCTCTCATGGGCCGAGACGCTAGGTACGGACCCTGTGCGCGTGCTGTGCGATCACCAGCACCATCCTGTGCTCCCCGGGGACCGCGATTTCCGGCTGCGGCGCAGCACCACGGTGGGCTCTCCGTCCAGTGTGGTCGGACCGGATGGATCGCCGACAGCGGAGGCGTTTCGCTCCGGCCGGGATGGTCGGCGGATACCGATGGGCTAGGAGCCGAACCGCTTCCAGCGCCCCTCGGAGACGACCTCGACCACGCCGTCGCTCACCTTGATGGCCGTCTGGTCGTCGATCGCGTACGCCGGACCCGCGATCTCGGCCGCCCATCGCTCGGCGGCGGCCATGCTGTTGTCCGGCACCTCGTCCAGGTGCGGGAAGATCGAGAAGTCGACGACCCCGAGGGTGCGGTCGCTGCCGTCGGGTGGCGTCCATTCGACGAAGTCGCCGCCGATCCGGGGGGTCAGCACCATGCTCCCCGCACTCAGCCCCACCCACACGGTGTCCCGCAGCGACGGCAGGAGATCCGCCAGCCCGGACTGCCGCATCCAGTGGCAGCCAGGATAGTCCGTCCGTGGCCGTGACCTCGGACGGTGGTCCGGCGGCATTTCGCTCGGCTGCCGGCCTCGAATCGACCGGGTCGGATCCCGCCCGCTGCCGGATCCCGCCCGCTGCCGGATCCCGTCCGCTGAGGGCGGATGTCATAGCCCAGCGACACAATGACCGGCATGAGTGACGACTGGACTGTCGAGTCGGCGCTCACCAATCGAGACCGACGCGCCACTCGCTCCGCGGAATGACAGCAAGCCGTTCGCCCTCCATCGGCGGACGCCCCAGCGCGTCTGCCGCAGCCTGCGCACGGCCACGCCGAGCCGGCAGACCCGGGCGCCGGGCGACTTCGCCGACCAGCAGCCACGACCCTTCGGCGACCTCGCGAAGGACGACATACATCGATTGCGGCCGTGCGGCCCCGCCTGCCTCTGCCATGCGCCCATTCTGCCCGGCGACCGGATCGCCGGGCCGCCGCTGCACTTCCCGGCCGTGACCCTGCCGCTCCCGATTCGGCGCCACGCCCTCCACCCACCCGCACACCGCTCAGGCGATCGCCGGTCATTCCCACGTCGATGTCACGATGACGATCTACGCGCACACGGGATGAGCGAGCAGAGTGAGGCCCTGCGTCGGCTCAGCGAGGCCTTCGGGACGACCGACTGATGTCAGAACTGGGATGTCAGCAGGTCCCCAACGCTGCCGACGGGCGGGGTCGGCAGCGTGTTTCTGCTGGTCGGAACGGTGGGCACGGTTGGTTTCGAACCAACGACCCCTCGCTTGTAAGGCGAGTGCTCTCCCACTGAGCTACGCGCCCGGGTCGCGCGGCGAACCGGAGCCGTCATCGTACCCTGATGTCCGCCTCGAGGTCCGCGACGGCCTGCCGCCAGGCCGCCTGGTCGCGGGCCTGGCCGGGCTGACCCACCTCCGCGAAGCGCACCACCCCGGCGGAGTCGATCAGGAAGGTGCCGCGCTCAGCGTGGCCGCGGTCGGAATCGAAGACCCCGTACGCGCGGGCCACCGCCCCGTGCGGCCAGAAGTCGGCCAGCAGCGGGAAGTCCCAGCCCTCCCGCTCGGCCCACACCTTGTGGCTGTACGGCGAGTCGACGCTGACGGTGAGCACCTGGACGGACGGGTTGGCGTACTCGGGCAGGTGTGCCTGGATCTCGCCCAGCTCCCCCTGGCAGGTGCCGGTGAACGCGAGCGGATAGAAGACCAGCAACACGGCCTTGCGGTCGTGGAAATCGGCGAGCCTGATCTCCTGGTTGTTCTGGTCCCTGAGGGCGAAGTCCGGCGCGCGGGCGCCGATGTCGAGGGGCATCGCGGCGGCTACTTCTTCTTCGCGCCCCGGGGCGACACCAGCCGGTGTGCGGTCCAGTCCTTGCCCGCGTTGACGGTGGAGGTCTGCTGCAGGCCCGCGGTGGGCGCGGACTCGCTGATCTCGCTCGGCTCGACGTGGCCGTCACGGCCCGCCTTGGGGGTCAGCAGCCACACGACGCCGTTGTCGGCGAGGGGGCCCAGGGCGTCGGTGAGCAGCTCGAACAGGTCACCGTCGCCGTCGCGATACCAGAGCAGTACCGCGTCGACCACCTCGTCGGTGTCCTCGTCGACCAGGTCTCCCACGCGTTCGGTCAGGGCCTCACGGAGATCCTCGTCGACGTCGTCGTCGTAGCCCATCTCCATGACCACCATGCTCGGCTCCAGGCCGAACCGGTCCGCCAGGCTACGTACGCCGTCGGCGGCCTGACCAGCGGTCGCGCTCACTGTCGAATGCCTCCTCACCTCTTGCGCTGCGGCCGGCCTCGGGCGCCGACCTCATTTGGGGGTAGTCCACACACTTGCTGGCCCGGGCGCAAGTGGCGCACCGAGTGTGAGGCAATTTACCGCGCCAGCAGGGCGTGGGCACCCTGTGTGATGGCATCTTCCCCGATGAGGACGTGTTGCGCCGCCGGACCGAGCGGAATGAACGAATCGGCTGCGGCGATCCGGCGGGCCGCGCCCACGAACCCGCCGTCCACCAGCGCCGCGAGGACGCCCTCGCCCACGCCGCCGGAGCGGCGGGTCTCGTCGACGATCAGCACCCGGCCGGTGGCGGCGGCCTCGCGGACGAGGTCGGCGGTGGGCAGGGGGTTGAGCCAGCGCAGATCGACCACCCGGGAGCCGTAGCCCTCCTGCGCCAGGCGGGCGGCAACCCGCAGGGACATGCGTACGCCGTTGCCGAAGGTGAGGATGGTCAGGTCCTCGCCGGAGCCGATCGGGTAGGTCCGGGCGCGGCCGATCGGCAGGTGCCCGGTCGCCCATTCCTGCGGGGGCGCGTACGGCGCCAGCCACTCGTTGTCGCCGGGCTGGTGCAGGTCACGGGTGTGGTACAGCGCGACGGGTTCCAGGTAGACGCAGACGGAACCGTCGACCGCGGCCGCGGCGAGGCAGGAGCGCAGCATGGGTGCGGCGTCCGCCGGGCGGGCGGGTACGGCCACGACCAGCCCGGGTACGTCGCGCAGCGCGGCGACGGAGTGGTCGTCGGTGACGTGCTCGCCGCTGGGCTGCCCGTGCGCGAACCCGGCGACCCGGACCACCAGCGGGTTGCGCAGCCCTCCGGCGCTCAGGAACGGCAGCGTGGCGGCCTCCCCGCGCAGCTGCCCGGCGGCGTGGTGCAGGTGCGCCAGGTGCCGGATCTGCGGGATGGGCAGCAGCCCGGCGAGCCCGGCGCCGAGGGCGAGGCCGAGCACGGAGGTCTCGTCGCCGGAGGTGTCGAAGACCCGCGCCGGTCCGAACCTCTCCCGCAGCTGCGCGGTGATCCCGGTGCCGCCGCGCGCCGTCACGGCGTCGCCGAACACCAGCGCGCCCGCGGTGGCCAGCAGGACGTCGCTGAGCGCGGCGCTGATCGTCTGCGCCAGGGTCAGCGGCCCGTTCTCCTCGGGGACGCGGCCGCCGAACGCGGCGGCCCGGGCGGCGGCGCCGGCACCGGCGGCGCGGGCCGCGACGTCGGCGACGGTACGGGCGACCCGGACGGGGCGGCGCGGGGCCAGCGGGGCGACGACCTCGGCGGCCGTGGTCAGCTTCGGCTCGCTGAGCACCTCCTCGGCGACCTTGCGGACCTGCCAACCGACCTCGTCGTAGCGGGCGATGAGTTCGTCGGGGCCGGCCAGTCCGGCTTCCACGAGCAGCCGGGCCGCGCCGACGAGGGGGTCGCGGGCGAGGTCCTCGGCGAGCCGGTCGGCGGGGGTGCGGGCCGCGGGGATGCCGTTCGCGGCGCGCCCGGCGTCCGCGCCGGCGGGGCGCAGCAGCGGGACCATGGACAGGTGCAGCACGGCGGGGCGCCGGTGCTCGCGCACCCAGGCCGCGGCCTCGGCGGCGGCCTCGTACGTGGCGGCCAGGTCGCATCCGTCGGCGGCCGTGTACCGCAGGCCGGGCCGGGACCGCAGCATGTCCGCGACCCAGCCGGTGGGACTGCCCTCGGCGCGGCCGGGCCCGTCGTCCTCGCAGACGAACAGCAGCGGCAGGCGCTGCCCGGCGTGGTCGTGCCGGCCGGCGTCGTTGAGCGCGGTCACGGCGTCGGCGTGGTCGACGGCCGCAGCGCGGACGGAGGCGATCACGATGGCGTCCGCGGGCCACGGGCCGGTGACGCCGTCGAGTTCGTCCGCGCGGGCGAGGCCGAAGGCCAGGCCGACCGCGCGGGGCAGGTGCCCGGCCGCCGCCGAGGTGGTGGGCACGATGTGCAGGTCGGTACGGCCGAGGGCCTGGTGGCGGCCGCCGGACATGGGCTCGTTGGCCGAGGCGACCACGCTGCGCAGAACGTCGCGGGCGGCCTCGACGTACGGATCACCGGGCTCGTCGTCGGCGGCGCCGGCGGCGGGCGTCGGCCCGGCGCCGGTCGGCACCGGGCTGGCCAGGGCGACCGCCACGGCGCGGGCACAGTAGAACCCGGCGGAGCGGTCGTGCAGCAGGGCCGGGTCGTCCGCCCGCAGCGCGGCGGCCACGGCGGCGCTGCCCTCGTGGCCGGCGGCACCGACCGGGTGGAAGCCCTCGTTGAAGCTGCGCAGCCAACGGGCGGCGAGGTCGAGGTGGCGGCTGGTGAGCTGGGCGTCGAAGAGCTGGCGGGCCCGCGCGCCGGTGAGGTCGGCGCCGTCGCGGACCGGCTCGTCGGGCGTACGGCGCGAGGACGGGGACGGCAGCGCCGACACCGCGTCGCGGAACCGCTCGTCGAGGTTCTGCGGGGTGGTCACGCGACCCAGCATTACCGACCCACGCGAACGCTGCCATGTCAGAAGTCCGCCTTGACAGTGCTCGAAATAACGTCATTGCGGCAATACGGGCTAGCCGGGCATTCCATCGATCTCCGGACCGGCTCGAACGATTCCGGCGAAGTGCTGCGGCGGACCCGCGGCCGGTGCTGTACTCGGTACATGATCTTGCGGTCGCTCGTCGTGCGACTGGCGCTGGGGGCGGTCTGGTTCGTCGCCGTCGCGCTCACCTTCCTGGTCATCGACCTGTACACGTGAGACGACGGCGGCGGCGCGGCATGTGGGACAGGACGAGGTTCGGGCGGATCGGCCTCGCGGCCACGGCCACGCTGGTGCTGACCGTGACCGCCGGATGTTCGGACGGCGGCCCGGGTCCGGCACCCGCACCGGCCGACCGGACGGCCCGCCCGCCGACGAACGGCGCCACGTCCCCGACGGACGGAACGACCCCGAACGGGACGGGTCCGGGCGGCACAGGTCCGGACGGGACGGGTCCGGACGGCACAGGTCCGGACGGCACAGGTCCGGACGGCACAGGTCCGGACGGCACAGGTCCGGACGGCACTGGCCCCACCGCCGGGCAGGCGGGCAGTGGGCAGGCGCAGGGAGGCGCCGCGGGGCAGATCGGAGCGTCTCCGGAGGCCGCGGCGACCGCCGTGCTGATCGGCGCCGGGGACATCGCCACCTGTGAGGGCACCGCGGACAACCGGACGGCCGCACTGGTGGCGGCCCAGCCCGGCACGGTGTTCACGCTGGGGGACAACGCGTACCCCGACGGCACGGCGGCGGACTTCCGGCGCTGCTACGGGCCGGGCTGGGGCCGTTTCCGCGCGCGCACCCGGCCCGCCGCGGGTAATCACGAGTACCACGTCGCGGGAGCCCGGCCGTACTTCGACTACTTCGGCCCGGCGGCCGGGCCACGGGGACGCGGGTACTACTCGTTCAATACGGGGACCTGGCACGTCGTGGTGCTCAACACGAACTGCGGCGTGGTGTCCTGCCGGTCCGGCTCGGCGCAACAGCGCTGGCTGCGTACGGATCTGGCCGCCTCGGGGGCGCGGTGCACTGTGGCCCTGGCGCATCACCCGCTGTTCACCTCCGTCGCCCGGCATCCGCCGGCGACCGCGACCCGGCCGCTGGTGCGCACCCTGCGAGCGGCCGGTGTGGAACTGCTGCTGACCGGGCACAACCACACGTACGAGCGGTTCGCGCCGCAGGACGCCGACGGCCGGTCCGATCCGGACGGCATCCGGGCGTTCGTGGTGGGCACCGGCGGCGCGCCGCTGCACACGTTCGGGCGGCGGGCGGCGCACAGCCAGGTCCGCAATGACCGGACGTACGGGGTGCTGAGGCTGACGCTGTCGTCCGGCGCGTACCGGTGGAAGTTCGTGCCGGTGCCGGGCGCGCATTTCACCGACGCGGGCTCGGGTGTGTGCCACTGACCGTGACAGACTCGGCCCGTGCGCACCGAAGTGATCACTGTCCGGACCGGCGACCGTCCCACCGTCGCCGACGTCACCCGTCAGGCGGAAGAATTCGTCACGGGCCTCGGTGACGGGCTCCTGCACGTGTTCGTGCCGCATGCGACGGCCGGGGTGGCGATCATCGAGACCGGCGCCGGTTCGGACGACGACCTGCTGACCGCGATCGGCGAGCTGCTGCCCGCCGATGACAGGTGGCGGCACCGGCACGGCTCGGCCGGGCACGGCCGTGACCACGTACTCCCGGCGTGGATCGCCCCGTACGCGACACTGCCCGTGATCGGCGGCCGGATCGCGCTCGGCACCTGGCAGTCGATCTGCCTCGTGGATCCGAACGGCGACAACCCGACGCGGCAGGTCCGCTTCTCCTTCGTCGAGGGATGAGAAGTTACTGGTCAGTACCTGTGTCGAGCGTCGCGTACGGGGACGGTAGGCGTGACGCCAGCCACCGTCAGGGGGCAGGATGGAGGCATTCCCGCGCGCCCGACACGATGGGGCCCGCGGTTCCGACACGAACCCAGAGGAATGCCTGTGGCCACGGAGCGCAAGCGCCCGGTGATCAGCGATGGCCTGCCGAGCCAGCTTCCGGACATCGACCCCGAGGAGACCTCGGAGTGGGTCGAGTCGCTCGACGGTGTCATCGACGACCGCGGTGCCAAACGAGCCCGGTACGTCATGCTGCGCCTGCTGGAGCGCGCCCGGGAGCGACACATCGGCGTCCCGCCGCTGACCGCCACCGACTACATCAACACGATCCCGCCGGAGGCGGAGCCGTGGTTCCCCGGTGACGAGAGCCTGGAGCGCCGGATCCGCCGGCTGACCCGGTGGAACGCCGCGATGCTGGTGCACCGGGCGCAGCGCCCGGAGATCGGCGTGGGCGGCCACATCTCGACGTACGCGTCGAGCGCCAGCCTCTACGAGGTCGGCATGAACCACTTCTTCCGCGGCAAGGACCACCCGGGCGGCGGCGACCACATCTTCTTCCAGGGCCACGCGTCGCCGGGCATGTACGCCCGCGCGTTCCTCGAAGGTCGCCTGAGCACGGATCAGCTCGACGGGTTCCGTCAGGAGCTGTCGCATCCGGGTGGCGGCCTGCCGTCGTACCCGCACCCGCGGCTGATGCCGAACTTCTGGGAGTTCCCGACGGTCAGCATGGGTCTCGGCCCGCTGAACGCGATCTACCAGGCCCGGTTCAACCGCTACCTGCACAACCGCGGGATCAAGGACACGAGCGACCAGCGCGTGTGGGCGTACCTGGGTGACGGCGAGATGGACGAGGTGGAGTCGCTCGGCGCGATCGGCCTGGCGGCCCGCGAGGAACTCGACAACCTCACGTTCGTCATCAACTGCAACCTGCAGCGCCTCGACGGCCCGGTCCGCGGCAACGGCAAGGTCATCCAGGAGCTGGAGTCGTTCTTCCGCGGTGCCGGGTGGAACGTCATCAAGGTCATCTGGGGCCGGGAGTGGGACCCGCTGCTGGCCGCGGACGGCGACGGCGCCCTGGTCAACCTCATGAACGTCACGCCGGACGGCGACTACCAGACCTACAAGGGCGAGTCCGGCGCGTACGTGCGTGAGCACTTCTTCGGCCGCGACCCGCGCACCCGCAAGATGGTCGAGGCCATGTCCGACGACGAGATCTGGGGTCTCAAGCGCGGCGGCCACGACTACCGCAAGCTGTACGCGGCGTACCAGGCGGCGGTCAACCACACCGGGCAGCCGACAGTGATCCTCGCCAAGACCATCAAGGGCTGGACGCTGGGGTCGCACTTCGAGGCGCGCAACGCGACGCACCAGATGAAGAAGCTGACGCTGGACGACCTGAAGAGCTTCCGGGACCGGCTCTACCTCGACGTCAGCGACAAGCAGCTGGAGGAGAACCCGTACCTGCCGCCGTACATCCACCCGGGCGAGAAGTCCGAGGAGGTGCAGTACCTGCAGGAGCGGCGCCGGGAGCTGGGCGGCTACCTGCCGTCGCGGCGGACCACGACGATCCCGCTGGCGATCCCGCCGACGGAGCGGTTCGGCGACGTGAAGCGGGGCTCGGGCAAGCAGAAGGTCGCCACCACGATGGCGTTCGTCCGCCTGCTCAAGGACATCATGAAGGACAAGGAGTTCGGGGCCCGCTGGGTGCCGATCATCCCGGACGAGGCCCGTACGTTCGGCATGGACTCGTTGTTCCCGACGCGGAAGATCTACTCGCCGCACGGCCAGACGTACACCTCGGTGGACCGGGAGCTGTTCCTGTCCTACAAGGAGGCCACCAACGGCCAGATCCTGCACGAGGGGATCAACGAGGCCGGGTCGTGCGCCAGCTTCACCGCGGCGGGCACCTCGTACGCCACGCACGGCGAGCCGATGATCCCGCTGTACATCTTCTACTCGATGTTCGGGTTCCAGCGCACAGCGGACGAGCTGTGGGCGGCAGCTGACCAGATGGCGCGCGGCTTCCTGCTCGGCGCGACCGCGGGGCGGACCACGCTCAACGGCGAGGGCCTGCAGCACGAGGACGGGCATTCGCTGCTGATCGCGGCGACCAACCCGGCCGTGGTGGCGTACGACCCGGCGTTCGCGTTCGAGATCGCGCACATCATGGAGAACGGCCTGCACCGCATGTTCGGTGAGCAGCAGGAGAACGTCTTCTACTACCTGACGGTCTACAACGAGCCGATCGTGCAGCCCGCCGAGCCGGAGGGCGTGGACGTCGAGGGCCTGCTCAAGGGCATCTACCGGTACGCGGCGGCCCCGCAGACCAACGGCCCCGCCGCCCAGCTGCTGGCCTCCGGTACGGGCATGCAGTGGGCGCTGAAGGCGCAGCAGCTGCTGGCCCAGGACTGGGGCGTGTCCGCCGACGTGTGGTCTGTGACGTCGTGGACGGAGCTGCGCCGCGACGCGATCGAGACCGAGGAGCACAACCTGCTGCACCCGGGCGACGAGCCGCGCAAGCCGTACATCCAGCGCAAGCTGGAGGGCTCCCGCGGCCCGGCGGTGGCGGTCAGCGACTGGATGCGGGCCGTGCCCGACCTGGTCTCCCGCTGGGTGCCGAACGACTGGACGTCGCTGGGCACTGACGGCTTCGGCATGAGCGACACCCGGCACGCGCTGCGCCGCCACTTCCACGTGGACGCGGAGTCGGTAGCGGTGGCGACGCTGCGCCAGCTGGCGCTGCGCGGCGAGGTGCCGCCGCACGTCCCGGCGGAGGCCGCCAAGAAGTACGCGATCGACGACGTCAACGCGGCCCCGGTCGGGGAGACCGGCGGCGACAGCTGATCCGTCTCGCACGTCGGGGCCCGTCGCTTGAGCGGCGGGCCCCGCGTCGTCGGTAGCCATCTGGTCGCCGCGTGCCGCGCACCCTTCCGGCACGCACGCTCATCCATTAATCTCCGAGCAACTTTCGCGTTCCTCGGGGAGGTGCCATGAGCGTCACCCAGGGCGCGCCGGCGGCGCTGGCCGAGCCGGTCACACCGGTCCGCCGCTCGTGGATCGCGCTGCTCTTCGCCGCCAACCTGGGCCTTTGGATGGCGTTCTTCACCCCCGTGCAGATCCTGCTGCCGGAGCAGATCGCCGCGCTCGGCGTGACCGGCAAGGAGGCCGCGCTCGGCTGGGTCACCGGCATCGGGGCGCTGGTGGCCATCGTGGTCAACCCTCTCGCGGGGACGCTGTCCGACCGGACCAGGCTGCGGATCGGCGGCCGCGCGTTCGGGCGGCGCCACGTCTGGACCGTCGGCGGCGCGCTGGTCGCCGCGGTGTCGCTGGTGTCGCTGGCCCGGCAGGACACGGTCGTCGGGGTGGCCGCGGGCTGGGCGGGCGCCCAGGTCGGGCTGAACGTCATGCTGGCCAGCCTGTCCGCGGCAGTGCCCGACCGGGTGCCGATCCACCAGCGCGGCCTGGTCTCCGGCTGGGTCGGCATGCCGCAGGCGCTCGGCCTGGTGCTGGGCGCGGTGCTGTGCACGGCCGCGGTGACGGGGGTGGCCAGCGGCTATCTGGTCATGACGGTGCTGCTGGTGCTGCTGGCGGCCCCGTTCGCGCTGCTGACCCCGGACGACCCGCTGCCCCGGGAAGCAGCGGTCCGGGCGGAGCGCACCCCGCCCTGGTGGGCGGTGTTCCGGGACCACCCGGACTTCACCTGGGCGTGGGGCACCCGCTTCCTGGTCCAGCTCGGCAACGCGCTCGGCACGCTGTACCTGCTGTACTTCCTGACCGACCGGGTGCGCCTGGCCGACCCCGAGGGCGGCCTGCTGATCATGATCCTGCTGTACACGCTGGGCATGATCGCCACCGCGATGGTCGGCGGGCGGCTCTCCGACCGCCTGGGGCGGCGCAAGCCGTTCGTGGTCTGGTCCGGGATCGTGATCGCGGTCGCCGCGCTGCTGCTGGCGCTCTGGCCCACCTGGCCCGCGGCGCTGGTCGCCTCGGTGCTGCTGGGCGCCGGGTACGGCGTGTACCTGGCCGTCGACACCGCCCTGATCACCCAGGTGCTGCCCGCGGCCACCGACCGGGCCAAGGACCTCGGAGTGATCAACATCGCGACGGCGGCGCCGCAGGTGCTCGGCCCCGCGCTGGCCGCCCCGCTGGTCACCCATCTCGGCGGCTATCCCACCCTGTACGCGGTGACCGCCGGGGTGACGCTGCTCGGGTCGGTCATGGTGGTGAAAATCCGTTCGGTCGCCTAGGTAGGCTGGGCGCGTGACAGTACGCGTACGTTTCGCCCCGTCGCCGACCGGAATGTTCCACGTCGGCGGTGCCCGCTCCGCCCTGCAGAACTGGATCGTCGCCCAGCAGACCGGGGGCGTGTTCGTCCTGCGGATCGAGGACACCGACGCCGCCCGCAACCGTCCCGAGTGGACAGAGGGCATCCTCTCCGCGCTGGACTGGATCGGCATCGAGCGCGGCACGTACGAGGGCCCGCACTTCCAGTCGGCGTACGCGGCCGACCACACCGCCGCCGCCACCCGCCTGTACGCCGAGGGCCGGGCCTACTACTGCGACTGCACCCGCGAGGACGCCGTCGCCCGTACGGGCAACAAGCACACCGGCTACGACGGCTTCTGCCGCGACCGCGGCCTCGGGCCGGGCGAGGGCCGGGCGCTGCGTTTCCGTACGCCGGACGAGGGCGAGACCGTGGTGGTCGACCTGGTTCGCGGCGAGCCGACGTTCGAGAACCGGCTGATCGAGGATTTCGTCATCGCCCGCAGCGACGGCTCGGCGGTGTTCCTGCTGGCCAACGTCGTGGACGACATGTCGATGGGGATCACCCACGTGATCCGCGCCGAGGAGCACCTGCCGAACACGCCGAAGCAGCAGCTGCTGTGGGAGGCGCTCGGGGTCAAGCCGCCGGTGTGGGCGCACGTGCCGGTCATCGTCAACGAGAAGCGGCAGAAGCTGTCCAAGCGCCGCGACAAGGTCGCGCTGGAGTCGTACCGGGACGAGGGTTATCTCGCCGCCGCGATGCGCAACTACCTGATGCTGCTGGGCTGGGCACCCTCGGGCGACCGGGAGATCGTGCCGTGGTCCGTGGTCGAGAGTGAGTTCCGGCTCGAGGACGTGAACCACTCCCCCGCGTTCTTCGACGTCAAGAAGCTGCGCGCGTTCAACGGCGAGTACATCCGGGCACTGTCCGAGCAGGAATTCGCCGCGGTGTGCGCGCCGTGGCTGCAGGGCACGGCGACCATCCCCGCGCCGCCGTGGCGGCCGGAGGCGTTCGACGCGGCCGTGTTCGCTGCGGTGGCCCCGCTGGCGCAGACCCGGATCGCGGTGCTCGGCGAGATCGTCGAGTACGTCGACTTCCTCTTCCTCGACGAGCCACCGGCGGACGACGCTTCCTGGGCAAAGGCCATGAAGGAGGGCGCGTCGGACATTCTCGGCGCGGCCGCCGAGGAGTTCGCCGCCCTCGACACCTGGACCGCCGAGCCGCTGAAGGCCGCCCTGGAACGGGTCGGCGAGCAGCGCGGGCTGAAACTGGGCAAGACCCAGGCACCGATCCGGGTCGCGGTGACCGGACGCACGGTCGGTCTCCCGCTGTTCGAGTCGCTGGAAGTGCTCGGCCGGGAGCGCGTTCTGGCGCGGCTCAGCGCGGCCCGTACCCGCCTCGCGGGGTGATCTCCAACACCGGTTGAACCGCCCGGCGCCGCCCGCCGACCGCGATCGTCGCGTTCGGCGGGCCGGATTCCGGCCAATGGCCCGGTTTCCATAGCGGACAGTTGCGCTGGGGTGACGGCGAGCTGAACGTTACGCGTCAACTGGACGGGTGACTCCGCCCCCACCATCTTGCCGTTGGTGGGTACTATTCGGCCGCTGATCAACGGCTGTCGTCGCCGCTCAGCCGTTCCCAGTTAGCCGCAGTTCGGCCTATCGGCAGATGCCGTACCGACCGCCGCCTGGGAGAGGCTGGCAGTACCGCGCCGTGCCGACGCCGGACCCCCACCTGTCCGCCGTGGCGCGACCAGCTCTACACAAAGCCATGTCCACGGGGCGGGGAGGCCGGACGATGGTACGAAGGGCTTTTGCACGGTTTTTGTCGGCGATCGGAGCGGCCGTGACGGCGGCCGCGCTCGCGTTCGGACTCATGTCCCCGGCCCATGCCGCGCCGCCACCACCGGCAACCATCCGGACACTCACCGCCACCACGGCCGGGCCGCTGACCGGACCCAAGGCGCCGCCCAAGCCGACCTCCTTGGAGATCACCGGCAAGGAGTTCGAGAGCAAACTCGTCCTCGACGCGGCCACGCAGCGGCAGCTCTTCGACCGGATGCTCAGCGAGGTGAGCTGGCTGACCGGCGCGCGGCCGCAGACGGTCGCTCCGGCGGCGAACCGGCTCGGCCCCAAGTACACGGTCACCGTGCTGATCAAGGACGAGCCCTTCCAGGTGTACGAGCTGTTCCCCCTGGCCAAGGGCGGCCCGCGGGCACACCGGCCCGGCCGCCAGCCGCAGGGCCGCGGCTCGGACGGCTGGTTCTACGGGCGGCTGAGCATGGGGGAGTCGCTGCGGGTCAGCGGGGTGCCCCTGGAGCCGAAGCCGGACGTACTCAGCGGCGGCATCGGCGGCGGCATCGGCGAGCAGGTCGACGTGGACGAGCTGGACCCGGTGGAGGGTGTCAACACCCTGCTGAGCGAGATGCGCGAGCTGATGATGCTCAACGGCGCGGTCCTGGTGGTCATCATGATCGGGCTCGGCGGCATCGCGTTCCTGATCCGCCGCAAGGTCTGACGCCGCCCGGCCCGGTCCCCCGACCCCGCCGGTCGGCTCACCGCTGGTCGGCGGCCACCTCCACGAGCCGGACCAGGTCCTCCAGGTCCGCGTCGAACTCCGCGGCCGCGTCCGCCCGGGCCTCGTCGCCGCCCGGCGGCAACCCGCCGGTGACCTCGCCGGTGGTGTAGCCCAGCAGGAACGCGCAGATCATCCGGGTCAGCCGCGGCACGGCCGGGGCCGGCACCCCCGCGTCGTGCAGGGTGCCGCGCAGCGCCGCGGTCAGCCAGGACGCGGAGGCACCGGCCGCGGGCCGGTTCAGCAGCAACGGGTACGCGGCGGGGTGCTTGCGGGCGAGCCCCCGTACCGCCCGGCCGAGGGCGCGCAGCCGGTCGCGCCAGTCGATCTCGGACAGCTCCGAGGAGTACGCGGTGCCGAGTTCGCTGTGCAGCAGGTCGACCAGCCCGTCGAGCAGCGCGTCCTTGCCCCCGACGTACGGATAGAGCGCCATCGAGGTCAGTCCGACGCGCTCCGCGACAGCCCGCATCGACATCGCACCCAGGCCCTGCTCGTCGACGAGGGCGAGCGCCTGGTCGAGGATGAGCCGCCGTTTGTCGTCCACCAGGTCACGGTGTCCGGGCGAGGGCCCGTGCGCCGCCGGACGCGCCCGGTCCCGCCCCACCAACCACCCGAGCGGGTGAGCCGGGCGGCGTGGTGACCAGCCGGAACGAGCACCGCCGAAACGGCACCACCAGCCGGTCTAGCACCACCGGCCGGGCGGGCGGCCGCGGCCTGTCGCGCGGCGGCGCGGGCGGACCGCGCCGTGCAGGTGCGCGCCGGCCCAGCCGTGCAGGGAGGTGCGGCAGCCGCCGCGGTGCGGCACGTCGCCGACCGGCTCGTCGGTGGCGGCCGGGACGATCGCGGCGGGTTGCGACTCGTCGGGGGAGATCGGATCGTCGTCGGCGCGCACGTGGCCACCCGGCTGCTCCGCCATCCCGCCTCCCCTCGCTGTCGTCCACCCGTGCTCGCGGCCCGCGCTCACTCACGCGGCCGCGTCATGACACGTCGTTTCATCGGCACCGGACGGCCCGGGTTAACCGTGGCCGGCAATGCTAGGCGAAACCATGCCAGGTCACCGACCGAAGTCGTACCCGGGACGGGCCGCGATTTCGGACACCCGGCCCCAAGCCGGGGCACATGGCCGGAAAAATTTCTCGCGGATCGGCCCGTCGCGGAAAATCCCGTGGCCGCGCGGAGCGGGGGGCCCGGACGTGACAGGCTGGACCGCGTGGCACAGAAGGTGACGCCGGGGGCGGGGGCGGACAAGCCGCCGCTGGCCGCCACACTGCGCCGCATCGAGCAGCGGGCCGGCGCGCTGGCCACCGCGAGCGTCAGCCGGATGGACGAGACGCTGCCCTGGTTCCGGGCGCTGCCCGCGGACCAGCGCTCGTGGGTGATGCTCGTGGCCCAGGCGGGCGTGCGCTCGCTGGTGGAGTGGCTGCGCTCGGGCGGCGCCGCGGCCAGCAGCCCGCAGGAGATCTCCGACGAGGTGTTCGCGGCGGCGCCCCGGGCGCTCGCCCGGTCGATCACGCTGACCCAGACGGTCCAGCTGATCAAGGTCACCATCGACGTCGCCGAGTCCCAGGTGCGCGTGCTGGCCGCCGCGGGCGAGGAGGAGGCGCTCACCACGGCCATCCTCAAGTTCTCCCGCGAGATCGCCTTCTCGGCCGCCCGGGTGTACGCCCGCGCCGCCGAGTCGCGCGGCGCCTGGGACGCCCGGCTGCAGGCGCTGCTGGTGGACGCACTGCTGCGCGGCGACTCCCCGGACGTCCTGGCCAGCCGCGCGGCGGCGCTGGGCTGGGCGGACGCCCCGCCGGTCGCGGTGGTGGTCGGTCGGTCCCCGGGCGGGGACATCACCGCGGTGCTGCACACCGTCTACCGGGCGGCCCGCCGGGCCCGGATCGAGATGATCGGCGGGGTGCACGGCGACCGGCTGGTGGTCGTCATGGGCGGGGCGCTGGACCCGCTGGCCACCGCCGGGCAGCTGGCCGGGAGCTTCGGCGAGGGCCCGATCGTGGTGGGTCCGGCCGTGCCGTCGCTGGATCAGGCCACGGAATCCGCGCGGGCCGCCCTGGCCGGGTTCCGGGCGGCGCCGGCGTGGCCCGTCGCTCCCCGCCCGGTCGCGGCGGACGCGCTGCTGCCCGAGCGGGCCCTGGCCGGTGACCTGGAGGCGCGGCGCGCGCTGCGGCACGACGCGTACGGGGCGGTGGTGCGGGCCGGTGGCGGACTGCTGGAGACGCTGGACGCCTTCTTCTCCGCCGGTACGGTCCTGGAGAGCGCGGCCCGTGAGCTGTACGTGCACCCGAACACGGTGCGTTACCGGCTCAAGCGGGTCGCCGAGGTGACCGGGCTGTCGCCGCTGGACGGGCGGGACGCGTTCGCGCTGCGGATGGCGCTGGCGATCGGCCGCCTCGACCCCGCGGGCTGACAAATCCGTACAAAATTCAGATATCGCCCTTGCTTTTGTAGGAATACCACAACACTCGTAGTACGGTTTCGTGCCTGGCGGCTACCGCGCCGCGGCCACACATCCGGAAGAGTCAAGGCGTGCTCGCAGTACTCTCGCCCGGACAGGGCGCCCAGAAGCCCGGTTTCCTCGCCCCCTGGCTGCAGCTGCCCGGCGCCGAGGCCCGGCTGCGGTGGTGGTCCGCCCTCTCCGGCGTCGACCTGATCCACCTCGGCACCGAGGCCGGCGCCGACGAGATCAAGGACACGGCGCGCACCCAGCCGCTGCTGGTGGCGGCCGCCCTGCTGGCCGCCGAGCACCTGCCCCTGTACGACGTCGGCCTGGTCGCCGGGCACAGTGTCGGCGAGCTGAGCGCCGCCGCCCTCGCCGGGGTGCTGCCCGCCGAGGCGGCCGTCACGCTCGCCGGGGTCCGGGGCCGCGAGATGGCCGCCGCATGCGCCCTGGAACCGACCGGCATGTCCGCGGTCCTGGGCGGCGACGAGGCCGCGGTCCTCGCCGGGATCGAGGCCGCCGGGCTGTACCCGGCCAACCGCAACGGCGCCGGTCAGATCGTGGCCGCCGGGGCGACCGAGTCGCTCGGCAAGTTCGCCGCCGAGCCGCCGGAGAAGACGCGCATCATCTCGCTGCCGGTCGCGGGCGCGTTCCACACTCCGTACATGGCGCCGGCCGAGCAGGCACTCGCCGCGCTGGCCGGCGGCGTCACCGTGAGCGACCCGGCCCGCATCCTGCTGTCCAACCTCGACGGCGCCGCGGTCGTGCACGGCCGCGAGGTGCTGCAGCGCCTCGTGCGCCAGGTGACCGCGCCGGTGCGCTGGGACCTGTGCATGCGTACGTTGCGGGACCTGGGGGTGACCGGTGTCATCGAGCTACCGCCCGCCGGCACGCTGGCCGGGCTGATCAAGCGCGAGCTCAAGGCCCACGGTGTCCCCGAGATCGTCACGCTCAATTCCCCGGACGACCTGCCGGCCGCGCGCGACCTGATCGCCCGGCACGGCGTGGCGCCCAGCCTCGAACCGACCCCGCTGTTCCGCGTGGTGGTCGCCGCGAGCGCGGGCACGTTCCAGCCCGCCGAGGGCCTCGACGAGGGCCACGACGTGGGTACCGGCCAGATCGTGGGACAGATCGTCACCCGGCAGGGCAACGTGGAGGTGGCGGCGCACGCCGCCGGGGTACTCACCGAGTGGCTCGCCCACCACGACGACCCGGTGGCGCCCGGCCAACCGGTCGCCCGCATCGGCGGACACCAGTGACCCGAGGGATCGCGACAGAAGGAGCAGCGGCATGACAGCGGGTTCCCGCATCGTCGCGATGGGCCACTACCAGCCCTCGCGCGTCGTCACCAACGACGACCTCGCCAAGATCATCGAAACCAACGACGCCTGGATCCGTGACCGGGTCGGCATCGCCGAGCGGCGCGTCGCCGACTCGGAGACGGTGGCGGACATGGCCACGGCCGCCGCGGAGAAGGCCCTGGCCAACTCCGGGCTGACCGCGGCCGACATCGACCTGGTCACGGTCGCGACCTGCTCGTCGGTCGACCGCTGCCCGAACGTGGCCACCCGGGTCGCGGCCAAGCTGGGCATCACCGCCCCGGCCGCGTACGACCTGAACACCGCGTGCTCCGGCTTCTCGTACGCGCTGGGCACCGCCGACCACGCCATCCGCGCCGGCGCGGCCCGCAACGCACTGGTCATCGGCGCGGAGAAACTGTCCGACGTCACCGACTGGACCGACCGCACCACCGCGGTGCTGTTCGGCGACGGGGCGGGTGCGGCAGTGGTCACCGCGGCGCCCGACGGCGAGCAGCCCGGCATCGGGCCGGTGCTGTGGGGCTCGGTGCCCGACAAGGGCGACGTGCTGCGCATCGAGGGCTGGCGGCCGTACATCCAGCAGGAGGGCCAGATCGTCTTCCGCTGGGCGACCACGGCGCTGCCGCCGTTCGCACGCCAGACCTGCGAGAAAGCCGGAGTTCAGCCGGAGGACCTGGCGGCGTTCATTCCGCATCAGGCAAACACCCGCATCATCGACGGCATCGTCAAGCGTCTGGGCCTGAGCCCGGATGTGGTGGTGGCCAAGGACATCGTCGAGTCCGGCAACACCTCCGCCGCGAGCATTCCCCTGGCCCTGTCCAAGCTGATCGAGCGCCGCGAGGTGCCCTCGGGCGCCCCGGTCCTGCTGTTCGGCTTCGGCGGCGGCCTCACGTACGCCGGCCAGGTCGTCCGCTGTCCCTGAGCAGCCCGGCCCGGCCGCACAGCAAGTCCCACCATCGAGAGGAAACCAACCGACAATGGCAACCCGCGCTGAGATCACGTCCGGCCTCGCCGAGATCCTGGAGGAGGTCGCCGGGGTGAACCCCGACGACGTCGCCGAGGAGAAGTCCTTCACCGACGACCTGGACGTCGACTCGCTGTCCATGGTCGAAGTGGTGGTGGCCGCCGAGGAGAAGTTCGGCGTCAAGATCCCCGACAACGAGGTGCAGAACCTCAAGACCGTCGGCGACGCCGTTTCCTACATCGAGGCGAACCACTGACATGAGCAGCACCGACGTCGTCGTCACCGGGCTCGGCGCGACCACCCCGTTGGGCGGGGACGTCGCGTCCACCTGGGACGCCATGCTGGCCGGCCGCTCCGGGGTGAGTCCGCTCACCCAGGAGTGGGCCGCCCAACTGCCCGTACGCATCGCCGCGCAGCTCGCGGTCGACCCGTCCGAAGTGATCGACCGGGTCAAGATGCGCCGGCTCGACCGGGCCGAGGCGATCGCGCTGATCGCCGCGCAGGAGGCCTGGGCCGACGCGGGGCTGGCCGACTCCGGCCTCGACCCCGAACGGCTCGCGGTCAGCTTCGGCACCGGTATCGGCGGAGCGCAGACGCTGCTGCAGCAGGACGACATCCTGGAGGCGTCCGGCCCGCGGCGGGTCAGCCCGCACACCGTACCCATGCTCATGCCGAACGGGCCCGCGGCCTGGATCGGCCTGGAGCTGGGCGCGCAGGCCGGGGTGCACTCCATGGCCAGCGCGTGCGCCACCGGCGCCGAGGCCCTCGCCTGGGGTCTGGACATCATCCGCTCCGGCCGGGCCGACGTGGTCGTGGCCGGCGGTGCCGAGGCCGTCATCCACCCGCTGCCCATCGCCGGTTTCGCCGCGATGCGGGCCATGTCGACCCGCAACGACGAGCCGGAGAAGGCGTCCCGGCCGTGGGACAAGGCCCGCGACGGGTTCGTCCTCGGCGAGGGTGCCGGCGCCATCGTGCTGGAGCGGGCCGACCACGCGGCCGCCCGCGGCGCCACGGTGTACGCCCGGCTGGCCGGTGCGGGCATGACCTCCGACGGCTACGACATCGTCCAGCCGCACCCCCAGGGCCTGGGCGGCATCCGCGCGATGCAGCGGGCAATCAAGGACGCGAACATCTCTCCCACTGATGTGGTGCACGTCAACGCCCACGCCACCGCCACCCCGGTCGGTGACATGGCAGAGATCCACGGGGTGCGTACGGCGATCGGCACGCACCCGGTAGTCACCTCCACCAAGTCGATGTCGGGGCACCTGCTCGGAGCCGCCGGGGCGTTGGAGTCCATCGCCACCATCCTGGCCATCCGGGACGGCGTGGTACCCCCCACGATCAACCTCGACGACCCCGACGACGCGCTCACCCTGGACGTGGCCGCGCACAAGGCCCGGCACATGGAGATCCCCGCGGCGTTGAACAACTCGTTCGGCTTCGGTGGCCACAACGTGGCGCTGATCTTCACCCGCGCCTGACCCCCCGTACCCCCGGCTTGGAGTCCGTACCGTGACCGCTACGCTTCCCGTCACCGATCCGTCCACAGTCGACCAACGTGACCCCGAACTGCGGCTGCGGTCGCTGTTCGACACCGGCACCCTGCGCCTGCTCGCCCCCCGCGACGATTCCGGCGTGCTGTGGGCGCGCGGCGAGGTGGACGGCACCCCGGCCATCGCGTACGCCACCGACGGCACCCGCATGGGCGGGGCCATGGGCCTCGAAGGTTGCCAGCACATCGTCGACGCGATCGACACCGCCATCCGGGAACGGGTGCCGGTGCTGGGGCTCTGGCACTCCGGCGGGGCCCGGCTCGCCGAGGGTGTGGTCGCCCTCGACGCCGTCGGCCAGGTGTTCGCGGCCATGGTGCGGGCCTCCGGCCGGGTGCCACAGATCTCTGTGGTGTTCGGCCCGGCGGCCGGCGGCGCCGCGTACGGGCCCGCGCTCACCGACATCGTCATCATGAGCAAGGGCGGCCGGATCTTCGTGACCGGCCCCGAGGTGGTCCGCAGCGTCACCGGCGAGCAGGTCGACATGGAACGCCTGGGCGGCCCCGAGCCGCACGGGCGGCGTTCCGGCGTCGTCCACGTCACCACCAAGGACGACGAGACCGCGATCGGCGAGGCACGCAGGCTCACCGCGCTGCTCGGCCGCCAGGGCCGGCTCAGCCCGCCCGACGTGGCCGAGACGGCCGGGCACGACCTCGGCGCTGCCATGCCGGCCGAGGCCAACCGGGCGTACGACGTCAAGCCGGTGGTCAAGGCGCTGCTCGACGAGCCGGGCGTGGAACTGCACGCCAAGTGGGCCCCGAACGTCGTGACCACCCTGGGCCGCTTCGCCGGCCGTACGGTCGGGGTGATCGCGAACAACCCGCTGCGGCTCGGCGGCTGCCTCGACGCGTCCAGCGCCGAGAAGGCCGCCCGGTTCGTGCGGATGTGCGACTCGCTCGGAGTGCCGCTGATCGTGCTCGTGGACGTGCCCGGCTACCTGCCCGGCCTCGGCCAGGAGTGGGACGGCGTGGTGCGCCGCGGCGCGAAGCTGCTGCACGCGTTCGCCGAGGCGGTGGTGCCGCGGGTGACCCTGGTGACCCGCAAGGCGTACGGCGGCGCGTACATCGCCATGAACTCCCGTTCGCTGGGCGCCACCGCGGTGTTCGCCTGGCCGTCCGCGGAGGTCGCGGTGATGGGCGCGAGCGCGGCGGTCAACATCCTGCACCGCAAGAAGCTCGCGGCGGCCCCGCACGAGCAGCGTGAGGCGCTGCGGGCGGAGCTGATCGAGGAGCAGACCAAGGTGGCGGGCGGGGTCAACCGCGCCCTGGAGATCGGCGTGGTGGACGCGGTCATCGAGCCGCACGAGACCCGGCGCCGGATCGCCGAGGCGCTCGCCAACGCCCCGGCGGCCCGCGGCGCACACGGCAACATCCCGCTCTGACCACATCGCACTGATTCGCTCGCACTGAATCGCCCGGCCGGACAATTCCGGCCGGGCGATTCCGCGAGCGTCGGGGCCTTCTGCGAGCGTTCGGCGTCAGTCCGCGCAGGCGCTGCGGGGCAGGCCCGACACCGCGACCGGGGAGCGGCCCGGCGCCTTGGCCCTGCCCGCGATCACGGCGGCCAGGGCGGTCAGCGACAGCTTGCTGGACGAGTACGTCGCCACGACCGTGGGCGAGCGCGCCGCCGACAACAGGTACGGCGCGTCCATGCCGACCGTGATGGCGGCATCGTTGCTCAGGTCGGCCCTGCGGTCCCCGTACCCGACGAGGTGGACGACAGTGCCACCCGACGGCTGCACCTGTACGCCCGCCTCCTGCAGCGCCGCGACCAGGGTGCTGCGGGCGAGTTCGCGCCCGCCGGAGGCGGTGACCGTCACCGGGCCGGTGACCAGCGGGCCGGAGCAGCGGCCGCGCAGCACGGTGATCGAGGCGGCGTCGGCGGCCAGCACCGCCCGCTGGTGTTCGGCCGAGCCGAGCACGGACAGCTCGGGCTGGGGCTGGCCCGCGGTACGGAACTTGAGGGTCAGGATCCGGGTGACCGCCTCGACCAGGCGCGGGCGCGGCAGGCTGCCGTCCTTGAGCCCGGCCAGGATGCCGTCCCGGGCGGCGGCCAGGTCCGGCGGCATGAGCAGCACGTCGTTGCCGGCGTTGAGCGCGCGCACGGCCGCCTCCCCGGCGGGCCACTTCTTCGCCGGGGCCATGTTCATCGCGTCGGTGACCGCGACGCCGGTGAACTTCAGCTGGTCGCGCAGCACGTCCGTCATGATCTTGTGGGAGAAGGTGGCGGGCACCCCGGGGTCGATCGCGGTGAGGTCGAGGTGGCCGGACATCACCACGCCCGCTCCTGCGTCGATGCCCGCGGCGAACGGCGGCCAGTCCTGCCGTTGCAGGGCGGCCCGGCTCTGCGCCACCACCGGCAGCTCGTCGTGACTGTCGCCGGTGGTGTGTCCGTGGCCGGGGAAGTGTTTGAGCGCGGCGGCCACCCCCGCACCCTGCAGGCCGCGCACGGCCGCGGCGACCTGTGCGGCGTTGGCCTTCGGATCATCACCGTACGAGCGGGAGCCGATCACCGAGCTGCCCTGCGCGCCGAGGGTGTCGGCGACCGGGGCGAAGTCCACGGTGATGCCCATGGCGGCCAGTTCCGTACCGGCGGCGCGCCACGCGGCCTCGGTGAGCCGGGGCTGCCGGGCGGCTGCGAGTCCCATCGCCGAGGGCAGCATGGTGACGCCGTCCCTGACCCGGGTGACCACGCCGTACTCCTGGTCCGTACCGATCAGCAGTGGCGCCTGTGCGGGCAGCTTCCCGGCGGCGCCCTGCAGCCCGGCGGTGAACGCCCGGACCTGCTGCGGATTCTCCACGTTGGTGGCGGGGTTGGTGTCCGCGGTGGGGTCGCCCGCCGTGAAGCTGACCAGGATCAGCCCGCCGAGGCGGAACTTGGCCACCAGCTCGGCCGGGGTGTCCACGCCGCCGATCCGCTGGTTGCCCGCGGCGGAGACCTTGTCCACCGCGGTCGCCGAGTTGCCGTACGCGTACGGCATGAGCACCTGCCCGGCCAGGTCCTCGTCGGCGAGCCCGGCGACGACCGCGGCCGCCCGCGCGGCCGGGTCACCGGCCGGCGCCTGCACCGGCGACGGAGCGGTGGCGGACGGCGAGGGGCTGGGCGCGCCGGCCGGCGGGGCGGGATCGTCGCCGCATGCCGCGGCCAGCAGGACGACGGGTAGGGCCGACGCGATCCGGAACACCTTTCTCACGGGCGTCATTGGAACAGGTCTGCGCAACATCGATGCAATCCGGCGTACGGGTGGTTCGTTCACCCGACCCGGGTCAGCAGCGTCAGGGGCGCGCCGTCGCCCGCGTAGCGGTAGGGCTCCAGCTCGGCGTCCCACGCGGTGCCCAGGGCCTTCTCCAGGGCGTGGGACAGCGCCTCGGGGGCCCGGACCGACGCCATGATCGAACGCAGCCGGTCCTCGCCGATCTGGATGTCGCCGCAGGCGCCCATCGTGCCGCGGAACAGCCCGCGGCCGGGCACATGCATGAACCGCTCGCCGTCGCAGCCGGGACTGGGCTCCTCGGTCACCTCGAAACGGACCATGGGCCACTGCCGGAGGGCAGCAGCCAGCTCCGCGCCGGTCCCGGGGCTCCCGGTCCAACTGCACTCGGAGCGGCGCATGCCGGGGTCGACCGGCTGGGCCGTCCAGTGCAGGTTGACCGGCGCGGTCAGGACGCGCGCGATCGCCCACTCGACGTGCTGGCACACGGCGAGCGGGGTCGAGTGGACGTATACGACGCCACACGTGGGCACGGTGACCTCCCGGGGACCGAGGTGCGTCTTCCCCTACGACCTCGACCGCGGTTGATCGTGTCCCATGATGCCGGGTGGTACGGATGGTGCGCCAGAGAAACCGCAATATCGACAATGAGACTGGCCGTAGTGGCACACCATGCTCAACGTTCGGACCCGGTCCGGCGGCACGGCATTCGCCGGAGCGTGTAAGATTGCCGCGGCGTTTTCTGTGACCACCCTGCTGTTTGCCAAAGCTGCCAGCACTGTGCGTTTCCGCAGCCTGCGCCGTCCAGACAACCAGCTTTCTCAAGGAGTACCGCCGTGGCGAGCAACACCTCCAAGACCGCCCGCGCATCAGTCCGCGCCGGCCAGGCTGGTCAGAGCGGCGCCCTCAGCGTGCTCGGTGAGTTCAAGTACCTCATCCCGCTGGCCAACGGCCGCTTCGCGTACGTGCGCAACCTGACCAACGGCAAGACCAACCACCTCAAGACCGACTCCGAGGCGTTCGTCGAGGAGATCCGGGTCCTGTCCGCCGCCGGGCACGGCGCCAAGATTCGGGCCGAGCTGGGCGCGCTCAGCGAGGCGCACCCGAACGACGGCTGGGCCGACACCGAGAAGCGTCTCGTGGACGCCGGCGTCTTCGAGGGCTGAGGTTCCCTCCGGAGGGCTGAGGCCCTCCGACCGCAGATCGACGACAACGCCCTCCCGGCCCGCGCCGGGAGGGCGTTGCGCGTTGTCCGGCCCGCCGAGGTCAGTGGTCGGCCCCGCCGAGGTCAGTGGTCGGCCCCGCCGAGGTCAGCGGGGCCGATCGGTCAGGGAAGCTGCTCGACCCAGCCGGTGTCGAGGTCGTAGACCGCGCCGACCACGTCGACCCGACCGGCCGCGACGGCCTGCGCCACGCCGGGCATGTCCCGCAGCCGCCGCACCGTACGGGTCACGTGCACGCGCATCGCCTTCTCGGCGGCGTCCGGGTCCTCCGGGCCGACCGCCTGCACGGCGGGCGTGATCTCGTCGACCAGGTAGCCCAGGTCGCCGTCCGGGCGCTCGCCCGACCGGACCGCGTCCACGGTGGCGGCGACGGCGCCGCACCGGGCGTGCCCGAGCACCATGATCAGCGGGACGCCGAGGGCGGAGACCGCGAAGCTGATCGAGCCCAGCACGGCGCGGTCCACGACCTCGCCACCGGAGCGGACCACGCAGATCGACCCGAAAGTCTGATCGAAGATCGCTTCCAGGGGTACGCGCGAGTCGATGCAGCCGAGGACCACGGCGTGCGGCTGCTGACCGCCGGAGGTCGCGGCCGCGGCGGCGACGTCGTGACCGTGCTCCGGCCGCCCGGAGACGAAGCGCCGGTTGCCCGCCACGAGGGCGGCCAGCGCATCGGCCGGACGGGTGATCGGCGCGGGGCCGGGCTGGGCGCTGGAGCCGGGCCGGGCAGCAGGTGAGGTGGCCGTCATAAGCCCTGATTGTCGCCGAGGGACCGCCCCGGGTCAGCTACTGCGAGCGAGATCACGTCACGCTGCGTCGGCGCGGCGGGTACGCCCCCGAAACGGGTATCGGGCACCAGGCCAGACATCGGACAGATCGCCGATGAAGATCGGACTCGACTGTGGCATTTCTCGCGATGTCGCGTGATGCTTATTACCCGTGGGTACAACGGGGCCGTGCGACATGCGGAGGTGCCCATGCCCGACCACTCCGAGCTGACGCTCGCTGACGGCGTCCGGCTGCACGTGCAGACCAGTGGTCCGGCGGACGCGCCGGTGACCGTCGTCCTGCTGCACGGCTGGTGCCTGGATCGTCGCACCTGGCATCACCAGATCCGCGCGCTGACCGCCCGCGACGACGTCCGGGTGGTCGCGTACGACGCCCGTGGGCACGGGCGCTCGACCGCCACCCGCCGGCTCTCCGCGACGCTGGGACAGCTCGGCGACGATCTGGCCGAGGTGCTGCGCACGTACGCGCCGGGCGGCCCGGTGGTGCTGGCCGGCCACTCCATGGGCGGCATGACGATCATGGAGTACGCGGACCGCCACCCCGACGACTTCGCCTCCCGCGTCGCCGGCCTGCTCTTCGCCTCCACCACCGCCGAGGGCACCACGCACACCCGGTACGGCCTCTCCCCCCAGCTGGCGATGCTGCTGCGTGCCGCCGAGACGACCGGCGCCGGGGTGCTGGCGCGCTGCGGGGCATGGCGACCGCACCGGGCCGTGCTGCCCGCGCTGCGTCCCGGGATCCGCTGGCTGCTCTTCGGCGACGGCCACGGCGAGGACGCGGTCGAGGTGACGATGCGCGCGGTGGCCCGGACGTCGCTGCGCTCGATCGGCGGCTTCCGCGCGTCGATCGGCGCCCAGCAGCGCCTGCACACGCTGGCGGAGCTGGGCGACGTACCGGCCGCGGTGCTGGTCGGCGAGCGCGACCGGCTGACCCCGCCGGCGTGCGCGGCGTCGATCGCCGAGGCGCTGCACGGCACGGAGCTGACCGTCTGTCCGGGCGCCGGGCACATGCTGATCGTGGAGCGGCCGGACGAGGTGTCCGAGGCGCTGCTGGCGGTCACCGACCGGGCGGCCCGCAGCACTCCCGGCGAGCGGGCCCGCCGCCGCGCCCGGGCACACCGGCGCAGCGGCTACGACTGCGCGGCGTAGGCCACCCGCGACGATCGGGGCGAGCGCGGCGCAGGCATATTGGAACGATGTTGCCGCGCCCGCCTCGGATCTTCGAGGCCGATGACGTCCTGTCCGGCCGGGTATCGCTGGACGGGTACCCGTTCAACCTCATCTACCTGGTGATCAGCTTCGCCGCGTACCACGCGGACACCAGGATCCACCCGAGCGACCTGCCCAGGGTCGACGTCCTGCTGTCGGCGGCCGAGCTGCTGGAGACACGCGGATGGCAGGTGGTCAGCGTGGATTCGGGTGGCAAGCTCGTCTGCCTGCGCCGCGTGTCCCGCTGACCTGCGCCCGCCCCGGATGCACGGGGCAGCGCGACGCGTGGGAGATCACGTACCCTCTGCTCGGCCAGACCGCGATCACGGGGACGGGGTACGCCAGCGTGACACATCCGGGACACGGATCCACCGCGACGACGGGGAACGACACCCTCGACGAGCTGCGTCGCATCAGCGTGGAGCTGCGCGCGTTGAGCCGGGCCGCCCGCGCCGGCGGCGGCCGCGACACCCGCGTCGAGGGAGCCGACCCGTCCGGGGCCGTGACGGTCACCATGGACGGCGCGCTGCACGTCGTCGAGGTGCGCGTCGACGCCCGCTGGGAGCAGCGCCTGTCCCGGATGGAGCTGGGCGACGCCCTGTCCACCGCGTACGGCAGGGCGGTGCTGCAGGCGTTGACGGCGGGCTCGGAGGCGGTCGACGAGGCCGTTGCGGGGACCGATCGGGCCGCCCTGGAACACGAGGTCGACGCGGAGCTGCGGTCGCGCCACGGCCGGCCGTTCGACCCGGACGACCTGCGGTACGAGCTGGCGCGTCAGCTCGACCAGAACGACATGCTGCTGCGCTACGCCGACACCCCGGACGCCCCGCCGCCGCCCGCGCCGGAGACCTCGGTGTCCGGCCCGACCGGGTTCGTGACCGTCGTCCTGCGCAACGGGCAGGTCGCCGAGGTCCGCGTACTGGCCAGCCGCATTCCGGCGATGGCCACCAACGGCACCATCGCCGGTGAGGCGCTGGCCGCGTTCCGGGCGGCGGCCCGGACCGGCGCCTGACCCCCGGCACCACGGCGGCAATCTTCGCGACGATGGAGGAGTACGGATGTCACTGAGCGGGGAGGAACTGCGGGTCGTCAAGGACGCCCTGCTCGACGAGGCGGCCAAGTGGTCGAAGCTGTCCACCGACATGGGTCAGGTCAAGAAGGACGTCGACCAGCTCGTACTCCAGATGACGGCGTTCTTCACCAACAATCCGGCGACCGCGCAGCTGGCCAAGAACGCCTACGACGGCGTCTGGTCCCTGGTGGGCAAGCTGGCCGGCGAGGCCTCGACGGAGTTCCACCAGATCAACGAGGCGCTGCGCCGCGCGCACGACGACTACGCGGCCGTGGAGGGCCGGCGGGTCGTCGACCTGTCGAAGATCTACGGCAACTGATGCGGCCGCACGCGACAGCAGGACACGCGGCAGCAGGAACGGAGACACCCCGGTGACGCCACCGCCCGCCCCGGACCGGACCCAGGTCACTGCGTCGCAGCAGCAGCTGCAGCAGTCCACGGACCAGGTCAAGCAGGCCCACGCCAAGGTCAGCGACGAACTGATCCGGCTGATCGACACGGTCAACGGCACGCTGTCGCGGATGGACGACTGGAGCTGGATCGGCGGCCTGGGCGGCATGTTCGTCTCCGACATGTACGGCGACAAGGTGCGCGACGCGATGCAGCGCCTCAGGACCGAGGTCGAGAAGGTCCTCGCCGTGGTCAAAAAGGTCCTCGACGAGGCCGTCCCGGTCATCTCCCTGATCACCCGGGCGTTCGACTGGCTGGAGAAGGTGCAGGCGCCGGTGGCCGGGATGTCGGACACCGCCGCGCAGTACATCGTCAACCTGAACAACTGGTCGGGACCGGCGAAGCAGGCCTACGACCAGCGGGTGCCGATCCAGGTCAAGGCCGTGGACGGCCTCGCCGGCGCGGCCGCCGACACCGCGACGTGGCTCTCCGATCTCGCCGCGGCGAACGCCCTCTACATCCTGTCCATGTTCAAGCCGCTGTTCGACATCGGCGGGGCGCTGGCCGCTGCCGTCGTCGACGCGGCGACCATCGCGGGCGCGCTGGAGGCCATCGGCAAGGGCGGCGAACTCGTGCAGATCGCCGTCTCGGCGATGTACGAGGCGCTGGAGAAGGCGCTCGAACACGTCACGACGGTGATCAACAAGATGGTCGACGCGAAGAAGGTGATGGGCGAGCTGGGCGACTCGTGGCCGCAGATGGTCACCCGATGACCCGGTCGGGCCGGTGGCGGGCCGTGCCGGCGGTCGCCGCGCTGGTCCTGGCGCTCGGCGCGGCCGTGCTGCCCGCGGGTTCCCCGGCCCTGGCCGCGCCACCGCGCGACCGGCAGTGGTACCTGGACGCGCTGCGCGTGCCCGACGCGCAGCGGCTGTCCCTGGGCCGCGGGGTCACCATCGGCCTGCTCACCAACGCGCTGCCCGCCACCCACCCCGACCTGGATGGCCGGGTGCTGCCGGTGATGCGCCGCAAGGGCGGCCTGCTGGGCGGCGTGGTGGCCGCGCCACACGACTATCCGATGGACGACCCGGTGGCGACCGCCGAGATGGGCCTCATGGTCGCCCGCGGCGGATCGGGGCTGCTCGGCGTGGCGCCCGCCGCGACTGTGCAACCGGTCATCTGCCCGGGAGCGGGCGAGGACACCGAGGAATGCATGCGCTGGCTGGTCGACTCCGGCGCCGACGTCATCGACCTCAGGCTGGGCACGTTCGCGCGGCTCGGCTCGCCCATCGAGGGCATCCGCTACGCGCTGGCGCACGACGTCGTCGTGGTCATGGCCCTGGAGGACGGCATCCAGCTGCCGCCCGAGCAGCGCACCGGCGTCATCCTCGCCGGTGGGCTGGACCGGGCCGGGAAGGTCTCGGAGGGTGACGCGCCCGAGGGCCGGGTGACGGTACGCGCGCCCGGCGCGGGCCCCGTGGGCACGCCCGCCGACGGCGAGATCGTCACGCTCGACCCGGCGGCGGGCGCCGACGGCTACGGCCCCCAGATCACCCTCGGCGCCGACGAGGCCGCGGCGGCGCTGGTGACCGGCGTGGTGGCGTTGGTCCGCGCCAGGGACCCGCGGGCGAACGCGCCGACGGTCATCGACCGGATCCTGCGTACCGCAGTCGACCGCGGGCAGCCGGGCCGCGACGGCACCTACGGCTTCGGGGCGGTCGACGCGGCGGCCGCGGTGGCGGCGACCTCGTCGGCCTCTGTCAACCCCCTGGGTGATCCCGGCCCGCCGAGCACGCGGTGGCTGACGCCGGGCCGGGTCGCCGCGGCGGGCGCCGTCGCGATCGCGCTCGGCGTCGTGGCCGGGCTGGTCGTCCTTCGGATCCGGCGGCGGCGACGGGCCTGAGCTGCCAAGATCTAACGGAACGTACGTTGAGGGCGACAGTGCTGTCACCCGGGCGTGCCGACGTCGACGCCGGCGCCCCGACAGGAGTAAGTTCGATTGCCCCCTGGCGCCCGTACAGGTGGCACCGTGTCGCCGACCGCGTTCTTCCAGGAGCCTGACCACCTTGACCGACGCCACCGTCCTGCAACAGGAGATCGCCGCCGAGCAGCAGCATGTCGACCGGGTCTACGCCCGGCTCGTCGAGTTGCGCCGGGACGCGTCCCGCGCCGAGAAGGAGGGCTACCAGCTCGCCGGCGTGGGCACGTTCGGAGCACTGGTCGAACGCGACGCGATGGTCTTCCACGCGGCCCGGCGCCGGCACGCCCTCGACACCGAGTACGAGGGCCTGGTCTTCGGCCGCCTCGACCTGGCCACCGGCGCGGTGCACCACGTGGGCCGGATGGGCATCCGTGACGAGCAGTCGCGCCCGCTGGTGGTCGACTGGCGGGCCCCCGCGGCGGCCGCGTTCTACCGGGCCACGGCCGCCGAGCCGCTCGGCGTGGTACGGCGGCGGATGATCCAGTCCCGTGGCGAGCGGGTCACCGGCATCGAGGACGACCTGCTGGACCCCGAGGCCGCCCCGCCGGACATGCGGGTGGTCGGCGACGGGGCGCTGCTGGCCAGCCTGTCGCGGGCCACCGGCCGGGGGATGCGTGACATCGTCGCGACGATCCAGCGCGAGCAGGACGAGGCGATCCGCTCCCCCGCCGCCGGCGTCACGGTGGTCACCGGGGGCCCGGGTACCGGCAAGACCGCGGTGGCGCTGCACCGCGCGGCGTACCTGTTGTATTCCGACCGCAACCGGTTCGCGGGCGGCGGCATCCTGGTGGTCGGCCCGTCCGGGGTCTTCGTGGACTACATCGCGACCGTGCTGCCGTCGCTGGGTGAGGACACCGCGACGCTGCGGTCGCTGGGTTCGATGATGGTGGGCTACGACGCGAGCCGGGTCGACCCGACCGCGGTGGCCGCGGTGAAGGGCTCGCTGAAGATGCGCAAGGTGCTCGAACGCGCCTCGCACGACGCCGTGCCGGGCGGGCCCACCGAGCTGCGGCTGCTGTACCGGGGCACGCTGCTGCGCCTGGACGCGGCCGAACTCGACCGGATCCGGCGCCGGGCGCTGCCCAGGGGTGCGCGCCGCAACGAGGTCCGGGGCGCCGGCTTCGACGGGGTGTTCGCCGCGCTCTGGACGCAGGCCCGCGCCCACCTGCGCAGCCTGCCGGAGCGCGCGGACTTCGAGTCGGAGCTGGCCGACCGCCAGGACTTCCGCGCGTTCCTGAAGGCGTGGTGGCCGCGGTTCACCCCGATGCGGGTGCTGCGCTGGCTGGCCGATCCGGAGCGGCTGCGGGCGTACGGCGAAGGGGTGCTGTCGCACGCGGAGATCCGGATGCTGCAGGGCTCGTTCGACGCGCTGGCCGAGCAGGGCCCGACGATCGCGGACGTGGCGCTGCTCGACGAGCTGGACGAGCTGATGGGCCGCCCCCGGCAGCCGCAGAAGCGCAGCCGGGACCCGTTCCACGTACGGGACGGGGTGCGCGAGGTCAGCACGTACGCCGACCGGCAGGCCGCGGCCCGCGCCCAGCAGATCCGGCGCGACGACGACTACCGGGACTACGCCCACGTGGTGGTGGACGAGTCGCAGGACGTCTCGCCGATGCAGTGGCGGATGATCGGCCGCCGGGGCCAGTACGCGTCCTGGACGATCGTCGGCGACCCGGCCCAGACGGCGTGGGCGGGTGACCCCGCGGAACTGGACCGGGCCCGGGACCGGGCACTCGGTTCCCGTGCCCGCCGCACGTACGCGCTGACCACCAACTACCGCAACTCGTCGGAGATCTTCGCGGTGGCCGCGTCGGTGATCCGCGCGATCATGCCGGACACGCCGCTGCCCTCGGCCGTGCGCAGCACCGGCGTCGAGCCGGTCGACGTCGTGGTGGACGCCGGCGTGCTGCCCGCGGCGGTGCGCGAGGCCGCCGAGAAGCAGCTCGTCGAGGTCGAGGGCACGGTCGGGGTGATCACCCCGGTGCCGCGCCACGACGACGTCGCCGAGTGGGTCGCCGGGCTGCCGGAGCGCGTCCAGGTGGTCACCGCGCTGGAGGCCAAGGGCATGGAGTACGACGCGGTCGTGCTGGTGGAGCCCGGCGAGATCGCGGTGGACCGCGCCGGCGTCCGCACCCTGTACGTGGCGCTGTCCCGCGCCACCCAGCGCCTGACCACGATCGGGACGGACCAGGCCTGGCATCCGTGATCAGGGCCGCGGCACGGCCACCGCGGTGTACGCCGTGTCCGGCCGCTGCGGCGTGGTGAACCGGGCGTTGGGCAGGTAGAACCGGTTGCCGAACTCGGCGATGGTGGTGGGCACGTCGAAGCGCGGGTCCGTGGTGCGCGACAGCACGGTGCCCCTCGTGGCCCGGCGGTCCAGCTTGATCTTGGCAATCCGGTTGAGCTGGTTCTGTACGACGTAGAGGGTGCGGCCGCGCAGCCACAGGCCGTCGCCGTTGGGCACGCTCTCGCCGCCGAGGTCGATCCGCCGGGTCACCCCGTCGTGGCTCACCCGGAAGAGCAGTCCCGGGCCCGACTGTACGATGATCAGCCCGCGGCCGTCCGGAGTGGCCGTGATGCCGTTGGCGTTGAAGCTGGCCGGGTCCCACCGGATGTCCCCGCTCAGCGGCACGGCGGTCGCGGACGCGGGCAGTTCGCCGTAGCCGCCGAGCGGCAGCCGGAACAGCACAGGGTTGACGGAGTCGGTGAACCACGCGGAGCCGCCCGCGAGCACGACGTCGTTGATGAACGCCGGGCCGTGCCGCAACGGGTACGACCGCAGCACGCGGCCGTTCGCGGCATCGAGGACACGGGCGTCGCCGCCGGTGCCCCCGGCGACGAACAGGCGACCCCGCGCGTCGAGCTTCATGCCGAGTGACGGGGTGCCGGGGCCCTGGCTGATGGTCCGGCCGCGCCCCGTGCGCAGGTTCACCCGGTAGATGTCACCGTCGACGCGGGACCCGAAGTAGGCGTAGGCGGCGGCGCCGATGGCGATGCCCTCGGGTGCGAAGCCGTCCGGCAGCCGCAGCACGATGGGCCCGGCGAAGATCGGCCCAGCGGGGATCGTGGACCGGGCGGGCAGGGCGGCGGTCCGGTCGGGGGCGGCCGCGGGGTGGGCCGAGGCGGGCGGGGCGAGGGCGGTGACGCCGACGGCGGCCAGCGCGACAATCGCGAGAGTACGTCCGGACACGGAGTTTCCTTCCCGACAAATAGAACATTCCTCTCGCTGATACCGCAATCAGCTACCGACTCGCAACTTGCACACATAGCAATGTGAACATACATTGACCGGGGCGCGACGCCGCGCCGGAAAGGTGGATCAGATGGGAGCCGGGCACGACCACGGAGGCCAGGCACTGCGCGCCGGCGCGCGCCACCGTGCTCGGCTGTGGTGGGCCGCGGCCCTGCTGGCCGCGTTCATGCTCGTGGAAGCCGCGGTGGCCATCGGCACCGGCTCGCTGGCACTGCTCTCCGACGCCGGTCACATGTTCACCGACGTGCTCGGCATCGCCATGGCGCTGGCCGCGATCACCGCCGCCGCGCGGGCGGGCACGCACTCACAGCGCACGTTCGGGCTGTACCGGCTCGAAGTGCTGGCCGCGCTGGCCAACGCGGTGCTGCTCACCGGCGTCGCGGGCTACGTGCTGATCGAAGGGGTCCGCCGGTTCACCGAGCCGCCGCCCGTACCCGCCGCGCCGATGCTGATCGTCGCCACCGCCGGGCTGGTGGTCAACCTGGTCGCGTTCGCACTGCTGCGGGCGGGGGCGCGAGAGAGCATCAACGTACGCGGGGCGTACCTGGAGGTGATCGGCGACCTGCTCGGCTCCGCCGGGGTGATCGTCGCCGCCGTGATCATCGCGCTCACCGGCTGGTCGTACGCGGATCCCATCGTCGCGGTCGCGGTGGCCCTGATGATCCTGCCCCGCACCTTCGGGCTGGCCCGCACCGCGATCCGCATCCTCGTGCAGGCCGCGCCCGCGCATCTGGACGTGGCGGTGGTCCGGCAGCGACTGGCGGCCGTGCCGGGCGTCTGCGGCGTGCACGACCTACACCTGTGGACCCTGACCTCGGGCATGGAGGTGGCCTCCGCCCACCTGCAGCTGGAGCCGTCCGCCGAACTGGGTGCCGTGCTGGCCACGGCCCGGCACGCCCTGCACGAGGATTTCGCGATCGAGCACGCGACGCTGCAGGTCGAGCCCGCGACCGGCGGCACATGCGCCCCAGCCGATTGGTGAACAACTATGGCGATCATCACAGGTCAGCGTGCACGATCGTCACAACCGTCACCGGCTCGGCCGACGGCCGGATCGCCACCCGCGATCTCCCTACACTTCGTGGCTATGCAAGAGCGGAGGGAAACCATGGCTCAGACCGTGATCCACCAACCCCGCGTCGCGTGGGAGGGGGCACAGGCGTTCGTCCGCGCCGCGGGCGGACCGGAGTACAGCACGTTCGCCGGCCGGGTGGTCAGCCGCCTCGGCGACGACCTCTACGGCGAACTCGCCGACACCCGGGAACGCCTGCTGACCGCAGCGGCCACGAGCGGCGGCGACCGCCGGGCGGCCGACATCGAGCTGGGCCGTTGGCGGGTCCGACTGGAGGACCTGCTGCGTACGCACCCCGAACTGGCCGGTGCGGTGCAGGACCTCAGCGCTGAGTCCTACTGAGGCCAACTTCGCCGATCCGCCACGCGTCACCGGCGCATCGGTGACACTTGGGGGCATGAATGCGCCCGTGCCCCTCCACACCCGGGCGCCCGCATGACCAAGCCCAGAATCCTGGTCACCAACGACGACGGCATCGACGCACCCGGGCTGCGCTGGCTCGCGCGGGCGGTCGCCGGTGCCGGACACGACGTCGTGGTGGCTGCCCCGCTCACCGAGGCCAGCGGCAGCAGCGCCGCCATGACCGCCGTCGAGCAGGACGGCAAGATCGTGGTGCAGCCCCGCGAACTGCCCGGCACCACCAACGTGACCGCGTACGCCGTGGCCGCGTCACCCGCGTTCATCGTGCTGCTGGCCCTGCGGGAGGCCTTCGGACCGCCGCCGGCCATCGTGCTGTCCGGCATCAACCGGGGCGCCAACGCGGGCGCTGCCGTCGTGCACTCCGGCACGGTCGGTGCGACGTTGACGGCCTCCCACGCCGGACTGCACGGTCTCGCGGTGTCGCTCGACGTGCTCACCCCCGCCGCCGCCACCACGATCAGCGGGGGCGCCGCGATGGACCGCGGCGACGACGAGCGGCGCCACTGGAGCACCGCGGCCGACCTGGCCGTGCAGCTGCTGCCCACGCTCGTGCACACCCCGCCCGGCACGGTGCTCAACCTCAACGTGCCCGACCTGCATCCCGACGGCATCCGGGGCATCCGTCGCGCCGCACTGGCCCGGTTCGGCCAGGTGCAGATGAGCATCGCCGAGGCGGGTGAGGGCTATATCCGTACGGCCGTGCAGGCGGCCGACGAGCCCCTGGAGGAGGGCACCGACCTGGCGGCCCTCGCCGACGCGTACGCGGTGGTGACTCCGCTGCGCGCCCCCGGCGAGGCCCTGGATGTCCGGCTCCAGCTGGAGGGCGTCCACTTCGCCGTGCCCGCGCACCTCTGAGAGCGGCGCTGCGCGCGGTCGGGATGAGGGTGGCGCTGCGTGCCGTCGGGGAGGACGGTGGCGGCGCTCAGGCGCCGGACACCGCGGGCTGCTCGGCCGCCTCGTCGGGGCCGTCGTGCGGTTGCGGGGTGCCGAACAGTCCCAGCAGCCCGGCCACCCAGAGCTGCCGGTGCGCGAACCGGCTCGGCTGGGTCACCACGAGCTGGGTGCCGCCGATCCGGGCCAGTTGGAAGGCCGCCACGAGGGCGCTGATGCCGGTGGAGTCGATGAACGTGACACCTTGCATGTTGAGCTCGATCCGGCCGGGCCTGTCGGCGTCGAGCCGAGCGGCCACGGCTTCCCGGATCTCATAGGCGTTCTCGACGTCGATCTCGCCGATCGGCGAGATCTCCACCGCGCCTGTGGCCAGCGTCGACGTCATTATCGACAGCGTCACGGCACTACCTCCACCCGCCCGGGATGCCCCGAGCGTCTCCTCTGTGCGCGGACCGCGACGCAGCGTATTGCTACGCCTACCGCGGCCCGTCGCCGGGGGGCGCGCTTATCGTCCCCCGCTGGGCTCCGGTGAAACTGCCCGAAAGGCTAGTCCGCGAACCTGACAGGCGGCTGTGCGCCCCATATGAAACACGCCCAGCTTATCGAGCGACGTCCACCCAATTACCCAGAGTGATCTGGGTCACAACGGATCGTCACGACACCCGGACGGGTGACCTTCCGCTAGACGCCGGATTCCCGGACGGCGAGAGGATCCGTTCAGTTCCGCCCGCCTGATGTCGAGACTTGTGCATTTCTTCCTTTGCGCGTACCGCACCGGGTGCGCCGTCCGCCTGTTCACATTTGCCGGAGCGGATCGCCTGGTAACGCCGAATCCTGTGAACAAATGCATGAGCCACCGCCGCGGCGAGTCGCTCGGCCGACATAAACATTGAGAACGATCAATTAGATTCGTGAACCGAAGTCGTCTACGGAAAGGGGAATTCCGTATGAGATCAATCATCAGATCGGCGTCCGTCGCGGCGATCGCCCTGGCGCTGACGCTGAGCGGGGGCACGGTGGCCGGGGCCCAGCCGTCCACCGTGGCGTCCGGCAACGTCAGCACTGTCGCCCGGACGGCCGACGGCCGCGCCGTCACCAGCCCGGCCGCCGTCGCGGCGGTGGAGGCGTACTGGACCCCGGCACGGATGGCCGCCGCCGTGGATCTGGACCTCAGGGCCCCGGACGCCACCGGGCCGAGCCCCGCCGCGCCGCAGGGCAAGCCCGGCAGCATCGTCCCCATCCACCCGAGTCGGGGCCTGAGCGCGCTGAACCAGTCCATCGTCGTGGGCAAGGTGTACGTGACGGTGCCCGGCGGCACGGGGCAGTGCTCGGCCAGCGCGCTGAGCAGCGGGAAGCGTCGCCTGGTGCTCACCGCGGGCCACTGTGTGCACGCCGGTGCGGGCGGCGGCTGGTACTCGAACTTCATCTTCGTGCCGGGGTTCCGGCAGGGCACCGAGCCGGTGGGCCGGTTCGTGGCCGGCAACCTGACCGCCCGTACGGCATGGGTCAGCAGCAGCAACAGTGATGAAGACATGGCCATTGCGATCATGAACAACGGCGGCATCTACAACGCCAAGGTGGTCGACACGGTCGGCGGCATGGGGCTGCGGTGGAACTGGGGCTACCAGGTCGCGGTGACCATTCTCGGCTACCCGGCAACCGGCGGCTTCCCCGGCGACGTCCAGTACTTCTGCCAGGGCACCACGTGGAACGGTCACAACCAGCAGGTCCGGGCCTGGTGCAACATGACGCAGGGTTCCAGCGGTGGACCCTGGCTGCAGGAATACAACGATCAAACAGGTCTCGGATACTCCAACAGCGTCGTGAGCCACCGCCACGACAACCCCGACCAAATGGACGGGCCGTACTTCGACGACGACATCAAGAGCCTCTACGACTACGCCGAGGGATTGTCACCGGCGTGATCCGCGTCCGATGAACGGCGGAGTCCCGGCAATGGCGCCGGGCCTTCGTCGTGGGTACGACAAAATGCGGGATCATGGGAACGTACGGCGCAGAAATGCCGTCGGAGCCGGCATGACGATCCGATGGTGGCGATTTCTTGCGGCCGTGACAATCATGTCGATCGCGGGATGCGGCCAGGGCGACGCCGCCGCCCAGCCCGCTCCGGCCCTCGCCGGGCGGACCTTCGTCTCCGTGCCGGACCCGGCCGACAGCCAGGCTCGGCGGCTGGTCCCGGGCACCCGGGTACGGCTCACGTTCCGGCCGGACACGCTGAGCGCCGAGGCCGGCTGCAACCACCTCAACGCCGCGGTCACCATCGACGGCGACCGGCTGGTCGTGTCCGGCGTCGGCGCCACGATGATGGCCTGCTCCCCCGCGCTGATGGATCAGGACGCCTGGCTGACCGGCTTCCTCCAGGCGGGTCCCCGCTGGCAGCTCACCGGCGACGTCCTGCTGCTGGACACCGGCACCGCCCGGCTGCGGCTGGTCGACATCCGCTCCGCCGAGCCCGACCGGCCCCTGGCCGGTCCGCGATGGTCGGTGGAGAGCGTGGTCGAGGGCGACACGGCCGCCTCGCTCCCGGCCGGCGCGCGGGCCTATCTGGTCTTCGGGGCCGGGCGGGTCAAGGGCTCGGCCGGCTGCGCCGCACTCGACGGGCCGGTCACGGTCAGCGACACGACAGTCACCTTTGGTCATCTGACGACCTCCGAACGGGACTGCCGAGCGGAATGGCGCGCGCTGGACCGCACCGTGCGGGCACTGTTGCGCGGAACACTGTCCTACCGCATCACCGGCAACCAGCTCGTGTTCACCCACCCGGACGGGCGGGCGCTGCAGCTCAGAGCCACCTCGTGAGCGTGGCGCCACGCCACACCGTCGGCTGCGGGACAGCGGCCCGTGGAGCAGGCTCGGTACAGTTGAGCGCGATTTACTCCGGCCCAACGTCGGAGCCCATGCCCGCCTCGATTAGATAAGGTCCGCAGGTGCTCAGTTCGGGACACCTTCTGGACAACCGCTACCGGTTGGACGAGCGCATCGCCACCGGCGGCATGGGCGATGTGTGGCGCGGCACGGACATCGTGCTCGGCCGTACCGTCGCCGTGAAGGTGTTGCGGCAGAACATGATCTCCGACCCGGAGTTCGCCGCGCGCTTCTACGGTGAGGCCCGCATGATGGCGGCGTTCCGCCACCCCGGTGTCGTCGAGGTGTACGACTACGCCAGCGCGGGCGACCCCGCCGACGAGACCCAGTGCGCGTACCTGGTGATGGCGTACGTCGACGGGGAGCCGCTGTCCACCCGGCTCAAGGAGCAGGGCCAGCTCGAGGTCGCCGAGACCATGTCGATCGTCGCCCAGGCCGCGGACGCGCTGCACGCCGCCCACCTGAACGGCACGGTGCACCGCGACGTCAAGCCGGGCAATCTCATCGTCAAGCCGAACGGCACCGTCATCCTTGTCGACTTCGGGGTGGCCCGGTCCAACGCGGTCACCAGCGTCACCGGCCTCAACGCGATCGTCGGCACCGCCCTGTACATGGCCCCCGAGCAGGTGGCCAAGGGCAACGTCACCCCGGCCACGGACATCTACGCGCTGGGCGCGGTGGCCTACCACTGCATCGCCGGCCATCCGCCGTTCGACGGGGACAACGCGCTCCAGGTGGCGCTGCGCCACCTGGAGGAGGAGCCCGAGCCGCTGCCCGGCGACGTACCCCTGCCGGTGCGCCACCTGATCAGCCGGGCCATGGCCAAGTCGCCGGACGACCGCTTCGCCAGCGCGGCCGAGTTCGCGGACGCGGCACTGGCGGCCGCCGGGCCGATGGACTGGCGCTCGCTCACCGGCACCGGCATGACCACGGCCCACCTGACCGGTACCAGGATGGCCAGCCCGGCCGGGGCCCGGCTGACCGGCACACAGCTCACCGCCGCGCCGCGGACCGTGCCGGTGCCCCGCGCACCGGTCGCCGACCCGCCCGGGCGCAGCCTCGGCCAGCGCAGCCGGCTCGCCGGGTTGCTGATCTTCCTGGGGCTGTTCGCCGTGGTGGGTGGTTTCGCCATCGCGTTCGCCTCGCTCGGCGACAACGGCAAGGACACCAACGGCGGTACGCAGAACCCGCCGTCGGTCGACGTCAGCAAGGACTCCGGCGAAACGGACGAACCGGTCGAACCGGTGCGCACGGTCGAGCCGACCCGCGCACCCAACCGGCCCGCCGGCACCCCCCAGCATCAGAGCTCGTCGGCCTCGACCCCCGCGTCGGCCACGCCGTCCGCGCCGCCGTCGACCACCACCGAGCCGACGAAAACCCCCACGACGACCCCGACGACCCAGGCGACGACCACCACGCCGACGGCGACCGCCACGACGACGCCGCCCAGCTCCCCGGCCGCCGGTGGCGAGGGCAACGGCGCGGGCGCGGAAGCCGCAACGGCCGACTGACTACGCGCCCACGAGTGCTCTGACCTGCGCTTTGCCGAAGGTCAACCGGGCGCTGAGGTGATCCAGAGCGAGACTTGAACACGGCGGCGATCAAGTCCGCCGGGGTCGCGCCGATGGGGCGGGAACTGGCGCGGTTGGTGCAACCGGGCCACTGCTCGAAAGGCCCCCCACATGACGACGCAGGCTTCGTACGGTCAGGACTTCGCGGGTTACCCGCGACCGTCCGACCCGTACTCTCCGCCGGCACTGCTGCCGCAGCCGCAGTACCCGACCGCGCCGCCGTGGGCGCAGCCGCCGACGGCTCCGCCGAGCGCGTTGGACCTGGAGGCGCCGCACCTGCGTCACGGACAGGCACTGGTCCGTTACCCGGAGGAGCTGGAGGCGGCAAGCCGGCCGCGGCCGCCGGCGGCGTGGCCCGTGGCGGTGTGGACACTGCTGTTCGGCGTCTTCGGTGCCGTCTCCGCACGCCGCCGTGCCGCGACGGCACGGCGCATCCGGGCGGGGGTGGCACCGTACTGGATCGCCTTCGGCATTTCGCTGGCGCTGGGCTCCCTCGTCACCGCGGCCGTGGGCCAGGCGCTGATCCTGCCGAAGTACCTGGAATTCAGGGAGGGCGCGGTGCTCAAGCAGCTCCAGGAGAACATCGTCACCGACGGCGAACTCCAGAAGGCGCAGAAGCTGACCGCGACCGGGGCGAAGTGCCAGGCACTCGACGAGCGCGACGCCGACGGCCTGCGCAACTATGCATGCGTGCTCACGCTGGACAACGGGAAGGCCAAGCCACTGCGGGTGACCGCGGACGAGAACGGCGACTGGACCGTCATGAAGCGGCACTGAGGCTCCGGTGGGCGCACCTCGCACGGGCACGCCCACCGAAGGAGTCAGAAGACGGGCACACCCCCGCGCACCAGCCGCCAATCGGCGACGAAGAAGTCCGCGGGATCGATCCGGCCCTTGGCCTGGGCCCAGTCGATGAGCAGCTGACGGATCTCCTGCTGGGCGTTGTAGACCTGCGGCTTCACGATGCCGGGGAAGTTGCCACCACCACTGCGGCGGTAGTTGTTCACCGCGACGACGAAGCGGGCGTCGGCCGCCACCTCGGCACCACCGAACAGCAGCCGGGTGATCCGCTCCCCCACCGGCCGGCTGATGTCGATGTCGTACTCCACGCCGGACAGGATGTCGTAGTTGTAGTCCGGCACCGCCGGGTCGCTGATCGTCGCCGGATCCACCGGTGCCTGCGGGTCCAGCGTCACGAAGTACTTCGCGGAGTACTCCAGGTACGCCCTCACCTCCGCGCCGGTGAGCACGACCGCCTCGAGCGTGTTGTCGTAGATGTACAGCCCGGCGACGTCCTTGATCTTCACCTCGCCCTGCGGGAAGACCGCGGTCCGGCTGAACGGCGCCGCGATCGACAGGACCGGCAGCCCCGCGTACTCGGAACCGGCCAGCGCCGCGGTGACCGTGTCGGCCTGCACCTTGGTGATGAAGTCGAGGATCGGGGTGTCCCGGTAGCGCGACTCGGCAGCCGACAACTCCTGCGTGGACGTGGCGACGACCTGGTTCACGTACGCGACAGTCTTGGCATGCTGGGCCCGCACCGCCGCGAGCACGTCCGGGTCCTCGGCCACCGTGTTGGTGTTGAGCGTGGCCGCCTTCTTCTCGGTGACGACCCAGCGGCCCCGCTCGCGGGTCAGCGTGAAGTCCATCCGGGTCAGCCGCTGGCCCCATTTCGACGGCTCCGACAGCAGCACCTGCGCTCCGGTGGCGTCGTTGGTGACGAATCGCTGCGGCACCTCCGCGTGGGCGTGCCCGAACAGGATCGCGTCGATGCCCGGCACCTGCTGCGCGATGAGCGCGCACGGGTTCTCGTTGGGCAGTTCGGGGCCGTAGCTGGAGGTGCCGCTGTCGCCGCCGTGCGCGCTGACCAGGACCAGGTCGGCGCCGCGGGCGCGGATGACCGGCACCCAGCGCGCGGCCGTGGCCACCATGTCACGGAACTCCAGCTTGCCGTCCACGTTGCCCCGGTCCCAGATGGCGACGCCCGGGTTGGTCAGGCCGAGGATGCCCACGCGCAGCACGGGCGCGCCGGGACCGAGCGACACCTTCTTGATCACGTACGGGGTGAAGGCCGGCCGGTCGGTGCCCGCGTGCACCGCGTTCGCGGCCAGCGCCGGGAAGCCGAGCTGGCGGATCCACAGGTTCAGCAGCGGCAGCCCGTAGTTGAACTCGTGGTTCCCGAGCGTCACCGCGTCGTAGCGCAGCACGTTCATGGCCCGCGACATCGGGTGCTTCTCGCCGGTCGAGGTGATCGGTTCCTGCTTGGCGTAGTACGTGGCCAGCGGCGTGCCCTGGATGGTGTCGCCCGCGTCGAGCACCAGGGTGGCCCTGCCGCAGCGCTGCGCCCGGATCTGGTTCACCAGGGCGGCGAGCTTGGCCACGCCGACGTCGTTGTGCGCCTTGTCGTCGAATTCCCGGTCGGAGTAGTAGTCCCAGTTGTAGACGTTGCCGTGGGTGTCGGAGGTACCGAGCACGGTGAGGTCGTAGGTCTTCGCGGCAGGCTGGTGGGGCGCGGCCCGGGCGCTGGTGGGCGCCACGATCGGGGCGGCGGCGGAGGCGGCCGCGGCGGCTAGGATGCTGCGCCGCGAGACGCCGGAGGGGAGGGTCATTCACGAGCCTTTCGGGGGATCGGTACGGCGCCTCGTGAGCGCCTCCCGCACCCTAACCGCCCGGACATCGACGTTCGAGAGTGCCCCGCGTGGCGGCATGACGCAGGTCAGGGGCCGTGTGGTCCAGCATTGTGATCTTGCGGGCAGCGCAGATCTCCGGCGCCCAGTAGCCTGTCTCCGCGCTGCCACCTGCAAGGAGATTCGATGTCGTACCCTCAGCCGCCGCATGCCCAGCCGACATTCATGCCGCCTCCGGGCGTCGACGTGTGCCGGTTCTGTGGCAGCCTCCCCGCGGCCCCGGCGACGTTCCGCGGGCACCAGGGCTTCATCGTGTTCATGCGCTTCCTGTCCGTGCCGGGCCCGTTCTGCCGCGACTGCGGCCTGGCCACGTTCCGGGCGATGACCTCGCGCACCCTCGTGCAGGGCTGGTACGGGATCCTGTCGTTCCTCATCGCGCCGACCACGGTGCTGCAGAACCTGTTCCAGCGCAGCCGGGTCGCGTCGCTTCCGGCACCCCAGCCCAATCCGTACGGGCCGAGCCGTCATCCCATGGACCCCGGGCCCCGGCTGCTCATGCGGCCGATGACGATCATCGGGCTGGGGATCCCCTTCGCGCTCATCATCCTGTTCACCCTGATCGAGCTGACCAAGTGACGATGCGGTGCCGAGAAGCCCTCAGGCCGCCGCGGTGAGGCGGTAGTCGTCGCGGAGCTGCGACGGGGTGGTCGCGCGGTCGAAGAGCCAGCCCTGCCCCAGATCCACGCCGAGCCCGGCGAGCGCCGCGGCGTCCGCCTCGGTCTCCACGCCCTCGGCCACCACGCGCGCGCCGGTAGCCGCAGCGAGTTCGACGAGCGCGTGGTCGACGACGCCCAGCACGGTGTTCCCGGCGATCCCAGCGACGATGCTGCGGTCGAGCTTGATGACGTCGGGGGCGGTGACCACGATGTGCCGCAGCGACGAGAACCCCGCACCCACATCGTCGATGGCCAGGCGCATGCCACGGGCGCGCAACGGCGCCAGCACGGCCTTGAGCGCGTCGTAGTCCTCGACCCTGTCGTGTTCGGACAGTTCCAGGACGATCCGGTCCAGCGGTAGCCGCGCCAGGAAGTCGCTGCACTCACGGGTGAGCACCGTCGCGGGCGACACGTTCATCGCGACGTATCCGGACACCCGCGCCAGGTGGTCGGCCGCGCGTCCCAGGGCCAGCAGTTCGAGTCGGTGGCCCTGGCCGATCGCATGCGCGTCCGCGAAGCACGCGTCAGGGGGCATCTGCCACTCCTGCGGGAAGCGGCTGAGCGCCTCCGCACCGACGCGCCGCCGGGTGGCGAGATCGACGATGGGCTGCAACAGTACGGTCGGGCCACCGCGCTCGATCACGGGCAGGATCCGGCGCTCGATCTCCGCGTGGCGTTGCATGTCCCGCACGCACGGTTCGATGATCGCCGAGGCGGCCCGGGCCAGGACGTGCATCAGCGCCAGGTCACGCTCGGTCAGGTCGCTGTTGGGGACGTACCCGGCGGCACAGAACGTGCCGTACAGGGAGCCGTCGCTCAGCACCACGGGCACGGATACGAAGCTCCTGACGTGCGCGATGCGCGCCGGCGGGAACTCCATGGCGTCCGGGAAGACCCGCATGTCCGGGATCACCGGTGGCAGCTTGCCGTCCATGATGGCCTTGCAGAACGTGGTCTCCAGCGGCTGGGTCCGGCCGCCGCCCTCGACGTGGGAGAGGTCGGCCGGGGGCAGCTCGGAGTCCATGAACTCGATGTGCTGGTGTGTGTCGTCCAGCCGGCTCAGGAACGCGAGACTGAGCCCGAGACCCTTACGGGCCGTCCGGAGCAGCTCGGCGAGCTGCCGCTCGTGCGCTGAGAGTTCCCGCGACCCCGTGACCTCCGGTGACTCCGCGTGGCCCGAGGGAACCCGTTCGTGGAGCCTGACCATCCGCATCCCTCCGCAGTGATGCATTCACTATCGGCGCGCGCCACCCGGAGTTGAGTGCCGGCTCACCCCGGGTGGCGACAGCCGGGTCCGTCGGGCCGGGCGCTCAGAGACGGTCCGGGGTGGCGATGCCGAGCAGGTCCAGGCCCTGCCGCAGGGTCCGGGCGGTCAGGTCGCACAACGCCAGCCGGCTGGCCCGTACCGCGGGCGGTGCGGACAGCACGGGGCACTTCTCGTAGAACGCGCTGAACGCGGTGGCGAGCCCGTACAGGTAGCCGGTGAGCCGGTGGAAGTCGAGCGTGCGTCCGGCCTCGGCCAGCACGGGCGCGAAGCCGATCAGCTCCAGCGCCAGGGCCCGCTCGGGCGCCTCGGTGACGGCCACCGGTCCGGGTGCGGCGTCCTCCCCGGCCCGCCGGAAGATCGAGCTGATCCGGGCGTACGCATATTGCAGGTAGGGGCCGGTGTTGCCGGTCAGGGCCAGCATCCGGTCCCAGTCGAACACGTAGTCCGAGCGCCGGTCGGTGCAGAGGTCGGCGTACTTGATCGCGCCGGTGCCGACCTGCCGGCCCACCCGGGCCAGCGCGGCCCGGTCCAGGTCCGGGGTCTTCGCCGCGGCCAGCGCGCAGGCCCGCTGGACGGCCTCGTCGAGCAGCTCGGCCAGCTGCACCGTCCCGCCCGCCCGGGTCCGCAGCATCCGGCCGTCCGGGCCGAGGATCGAACCGAACTCGACATGCTCTGCGGACACCCCGCCGGGCAGCCAGCCCGCCTCGCGGGCCACCGCGAACACCAGCTGGAAATGCGTCCGCTGCGGCGATCCGACCAGGTACAGCATCCGGGTCGCACCGAGGGTCCGTACCCGGTGGCGCAGGGCGGCGAGGTCGGTGGCCGCGTACCCGTAGCCGCCGTCGCCCTTGCGCACGATCAGCGGGAGCGGCTCGCCGTCGCGGCCGGTGAAGCCGGCCGGGAAGGCGCACAGCGCGCCGTCGCTGACCCGCAGCAGCCCCTTGGCGTCGAGTTCGGCGACGACGGAGTCGAGCTGGTCGTGGTAGCTGCTCTCGCCCGCGAAGTCGGCCGCGGTCAGGCTCACGCCGAGCAGGTCGTAGATCGTGAGGAGGTACCGCTGCGACGCATCGACCAGCCGCCGCCACAGCGCGAGCGTCTGCGGATCGCCGCTCTGCAGGGCCACCACCCGCAGCTGGGCCCGCCGCTTGAACTCCGGGTCGGCGTCGAACTTCACCCGCGCCGCCTGGTAGAACGCGGTCAGGTCGGCCAGCGACCCCTCCCCCGTGTCGCCGAGATCGACCAGATGCTCGATCAGCATGCCGAACGGCGTCCCCCAGTCGCCGAGGTGGTTGGCCCGGATCACGGTGTTCCCCTGCCATTCGAGCAACCGCGCGGCGGCGTCCCCGATGACCGTCGACCGCAGGTTGCCGACGTGCATCTCCTTCGCCACGTTGGGGGCGGAGTAGTCGACCACGACCGTCTCCGGCTTGCCGGTGACCGGCACGCCGAGCCGCGGGTCGGCCGCGACCGCGTTCGCCAGGTCGGCGATCAGCTCGTCGGCGACGGTGAGGTTGACGAAGCCGGGTCCGGAGACCTCCGCGTCGGCGACGCCCGCCAGGTCGGCGCGGGCCACCGCCTCGGCGGCGATCTCCCGCGGCGCCCGGCCCAGGCGCCGGGCCAGCGGCAGCGCCGCCCCGGACTGGAAGTCGGCGTGCTGGGAACGCCGGACGGCCGGATCCACGTCGCCGCCGGCGACGGCGGCGAACGCGGCGGAGAGCCGGGCGGAGAGCAGAGCTTCGAGATTCATCGGCAGACCCCTTTGACGGTACGCAGGGAGTGCGGGCCGATCCGTGCCACAGACAGTGACGCCGGCGGGTCGACCCGCCGGCGGAAGGACGTGCGTCAGCGCTGGCGGACGGGGCGGACCCGGCGTCGCGCGCGACGGACGCAGCTGCTGTGCATGGCGACCATGCTAGCGGGTGGGCGAGCCCCGCTCGACAGGGTTGCCGCCCCGACAGGGTTGCCGCTGAGAACCGGTTCAGCGGCGACGGCCGGCGGGCAGTAGACGGCGACCGGGCGCAGCGTGCAGGGGGACACGGACCACACGCTGCGCCGGCCGCCGGGCCTCAGGGGTTACTCGGATGGTGCTTGCCGCCCGGGACGTTGCCGTTCAGGCGTTGCTCGCCGGGGCCGACCGTGACGGCCCGTACCAGCCGGTCACCGCTCACCAACGGGTCGGTACCCGACGCGTCGCGGCCACCGAACGGCGCCACGCGCTCGGCCCGGATGCGGGGGCCGGTCCGGACCGAGCGCAGGTCACGGGCGAGCTTGCCGGCCAGTTCCTCGTCGTCGACCGCGAGGCTGGCGCCCGGTGTGCCGTCGGTGCCGTCCACGGGGCTCAGCTCGGCCAGCAGCTCGTCCTCGGTGTCGGCCACGACGATGGTGTCGACCGGGCCGAACGGTCCGGCGTGCCGGCGCCGTTCGGCCCGCCCGGACCGGACAAGCAGCGCGGTCGGGGCCACGTACGCGCTGGTGTCCTGCCCGTCCAGGAATCGGCCCGCGTCGGGCGAGCCACGGTGCAGCGGCACGGCGCCGCCGCTGATTGCCTCGTCGATGTCGCGCCGCAGCTCGGTGGCCGTGGCCGCGCTGATCAGCGGGCCGTAGTCCAGGTCGGGCAGCGGGTCGCCGTCGGCGGCCACGGCCAGCGGGTGACCGAACCGGACCGCCTTGAGCACCGGCAGGTACGCGTCGAGGAACCGGTCGACCAGTTTGCGCTGCACGACGAAACGCCGGTACGCGGTGCCGTGCTGCTTGCCGTACGCGAAACCGGTGCGCAGGTGGTCGATGAGCCGGTCCCACTGGGAGAACTCCCAGATCCCCCACGCGTTGCCGCTGTCCTGCTCGACGAGGTGCCGGTGGCCGGAGTCGAGCAGCGCGGCGGCGAGGTCGCCGCCGTCCGGGCGGGCGCCGATCGACGTGACCGCCCCGATCTCGCGGGAACGCACGAGCACGGGCGACAGCTCGGTGGCGCAGCCGGACAGCAGGGTGACCGGCAGCCCGGCACGGGCCATGATCGCGTGCGCGACCGTGAGCCCTACCGCGCCGCCCTGCGACGGGATCTTCGCGATGACCGCGTTGCCGGCCAGCAGCTGGACGAGTTCGGCGTGCACGAGCACGCTCATCGGGTGCTGCCAGGAGGCCAGGTTGCTCACCGGGCCGGGCAGCGGATCGCGGTCGCCGAGCTGGTGCTCCACCTGATCGACGGACCGGCGCACCGCGTCCAGCGCCCGGTCCACGTCGGCGCACGCCTGTGGCCAGGGCACCCCGAGCTCCCACACCTGCAGGAGGGCCAGCAGGTCGCGTTGGGCGCTGAGCTCCTCCAGGGCCGCGCGTATCCGGGCGCGCCGCTCCGGCAGCCAGGTCCCGGACCACCGGTGGTGCTGGTCCGCGGCGTCGCGTACGGCCAGGGCGGCGCTCCGCGCGTCGAGCCGGGATCGCGCGGCCAGGCGGCTGCCGTCGATCGGGCTGTGCAGGTCCGCCGGCTGCCCGGCGTCCTCCCAGGCACCGGCGAGGTGGCTGCGCAGCCGGTCGCCCGTGAACGCCTCGGGGGTGACGGTGGTGGCCCGGGACAGGACGTCGGCCCAGGCGGTGCCGGGGGCCAGGCGCAGTGTCATGGCGGGTCTCCCGTCGACGAGGCGGCGATGCCTTACTGTGCCGAGAAGAAACCCGCGATCGCTACGCCAATTCGGCGATCGCGGCGCGTCTTCTTGGCCTCGTCGGAAATTCCCGCGAAATTCTGTCCTGCGAGGGGCCCGGCTCCGGGTCGGCCGGGAGGGCAAATGCCTCTCTCATCGGCACGACCTTTGTCGGCCTGAGCGCCAATCCTCAGACTTCGGGCCGTGCTGCCGATCACGGGAGTGAGTCCCCTGGAGGTTTCATGCAGTCGCTGTTCGACAAGCTGCCCGCAAAGGCGCGGGCCAGCCTCTCGATGCTCTTCCTCATCGGTGGAATTTTCGGGCTGAGTCTCTACGCCCGTTCGGTCGTCTCCTCGGTCGCGGCGAAGCTGCCCGCCGACTCCGCCGGTCAGCAGCAACTGCAGGACCTCGCCGACGTCCTGCTGTGGACTCCGGTGATCATCGCCCCGATCGGGCTGTTCTTCCTCGCGGCCACCTGGACGAAGATCGTCCGGGTGCTGAAGCTCGACGCGCAGATCATCCGGATCGCCGCCGAGGGTGACCTGAGCCCCCGGATGCCGGTCGTCGGCAAGGACGAGATGGGCCAGATGGCCGTCGCGTTCAACGCGATGATGGATCGGTTCCAGGCGACCGTGGACGGCATCCGCCGCGCCGTCGAGGAGGTCTCCACCTCGGCCGGTTCGCTGGAGCGGACCAGCACCACCATGACCGAGGCCGCCGCGGCCACCGCCACCGAGCTGGAGACCGTCGCCCGTTCGGCCCGTCGGACCAGCAGCGAGGTCGAGACGATCGCCGACGGCACCCAGCAGATGCGCCAGGCCATCGCGGAGATCAGCAGCAACGCCAGCGAGGTCTCCCGTACGGCCGACGAGGCGGTCGCCGGGGCCGCCCGGGCCACCGGCAACGTCAGCAAGCTGCACGATTCGAGCCAGCAGATCAGTGACGTGCTGCGGACCATCAGCGCGATCGCCGCGCAGACCAACCTGCTGGCCCTGAACGCCACGATCGAGGCGGCCCGGGCGGGCGAGGCGGGACGCGGCTTCGCCATCGTCGCGGGCGAGGTGAAGGAGCTGGCGCAGGCCACCGCGGGCGCCACCGAGGAGATCGCCCGCCGGATCGAGGAGATCCAGCGCGACACCGGCGAGGCCGTCACCGCGGTCGGCGAGTTCACCGGCGTCATCGGCTCCATCGCCCAGCACCAGGTCACCATCGCCGCGGCGGTCGAGGAACAGACCGCCACGACCGGCGCGATGGTGGACGGCGCCGCCTCGGTGAGCGCCGGGGCGGAGCAGATCAGCCACGCGATCAGCATGGTCAGCTCGGCGGCGACCGAGGTGCACGGAGCGGCGGACGAGACGCGGCGGGCCGCGGAGAGCCTGACCGGAACGGCCGGGCGGCTGCACGACCTCGCCTCGGTGTTCCGCTACTGAGCCGCCGGTACCGGCCCGCCCGGCGCTTGCCGGGCGGGCCGGGCCGGACGTCAACGCTTCAGCGCCCGGCCCGCATCAGCCCCTGCAGGTGCCGGGTGACCGCGTCGGTGCCGAACGTGGCGCGGGCGGCCGCGCGCTCCTTGGCGGCGCTGGGCACGGGCTGCACCGCCCAGTCCGGGTGGCCCGGCATCGGTGGGGTCTTCGCCCCGTACAGCCAGGCGATCAGGAACGTGCTCAGGTCGCGGTGGGCGATCCGGGAGGCCAGCGCGATGAAGTCGTCGGTCGACGCGGACCTGCCCTGGTACGTCCGCACCCACTCCCGCTCCAGCTGGCGGAAACGGTCCGTCCCGATCTTGCGTTCGAGCGCGTAGAGGGCCAGCGCGCCGCCGTAGTAGACGTTCGGGTTGAAGACGTCCCAGATCGACGCCGAACCCGCGGGCCGGGCCACCGGACCCCAGTGGTCGCGCCACTGGTCGCCGAGTGCGTACACCGCCTTGAACAGGGCCTCGCGGTCGTCATAGTCGGTGTACTGCTTGAAGACGCCGGTCTGCTCGGCGTAGAGCAACTCGTACCAGGTGGCGTGGCCCTCGTTCTGCCAGACGTCGCTCCAGGAGCGCGGCGCCACGCTGTCGCCGAACCACTGGTGGGCCAGCTCGTGGGCCATCACCGGGTTCAGCACGAACGCGGGAGCGCCGAACAGCGACGTGTCGTACAGCGACAGCGTCTGGGTCTCCAGGGCGAAGCCGAGGTCACCGTCGATGACCAGCGAGCCGTAGTTCTCGAACGGATACCGGCCGACCTGGCGCTCCATCCAGGCCACCTGATCGCGCTCGACCGCCGTCTTCGGCAGCAGGGTGTCGGCGAGCCGGCGCGGCACGACGTCGCGGATCGGTACGCCGTGCACGGCGGGCCGCCGGTGCACCACGAAGTCGCCGACCGCGATCTGCACCAGCTCACTGGCCATCGGCCGCGACTCGCGGAACGTGGAGACGGAGTATCCGGTGTGTCGCCGGGTGCCCAGCGGGGTGCCGTTGGCGGTGGCCGTCCAGCCGGTCGGCGCGGTGAGCCGGATCGTGTACGTGGCCTTGTCGCGCGGGTGGTCGTTGCTGGGGAACAGCAGGTGCGACGAGGCGGGCTGACCGGCCAGCACGGTGCCGTCCGGGGTGGTGACGAAGCCGACCGGCGCGTTCGCGTCGGGCACCACCGGGGTGGCGGTGAAGCCGGTGACGGTGACCCGGAACGGCGCGCGCTTGGGCAGCGGGGACTCGGGGGTGATGATCAGCTCGTCGCCGGAGCGGGTGAAGGTGGCCCGGTGCCCGTTCACCGACACCCCGGCGACCGAGCCGCCGCCGAAGTCCAGATCGAACCGGGACAGGTACTGGGTCGCGACCGCGGTGATGGTCACGTCGCCGGTGATCGTCTGCCGTGGATCCTTTTTCGGGTACGTGAGGCTGAGGTCGTAGTCCTGGACGTGGTAGCCGCCGTTGCCGAGCAGGGGATACAACCGGTCACCCAGCCCGGCCGCGCCGGGTTTCGGGGGTGGGCCGGCGGCGGCCGCGGGGGTGGCGGTGACGCCGAGGACGGCGGCGGCGCCGAACGCCACCAGGATGGTCAGCCCGCTGGCCGATCGGCGGTTGCGAGACAAGGCTGTCATGGCAGCCGACGTTACCGGCGACGTACGACACGTATGTCGATTCACCGAGCCGCACCCCGATCGTGGGCCGCGGCCGGCGCGGTGCGCGTACGCAATCATCCGTCGCGGGTGAAGCCCGGCGGCCGCCTCCGGGTCATGATCGGCCGAGAGATCCGGACCGGTGGAAGGTGGAGCGCCATGGGATGCCTGTTCGCGCTGTTCGCGGGGATCTTCCCGAGGTTTGCCCTGTTCATCATCTGGCTGGCCCGCCCGGTCCTGGTCAACACCGCCTTCGACTCGTTCATCGTCCCGTTGCTCGGGCTCCTCTTCCTGCCGTTCGCCACCCTGATCTACGTGGTGCTGTACGTCCCGGGCGTCGGCCTCACCGGGTGGGGCTGGTTCTGGGTCGTCTTCGCGGGCCTGCTGGACATCAGCCACTGGGCGGCCAGCGCCGCCCACCGCCGGCAGATCCCCGGCTACCCCGGCGCCTGATCGAGCCCCACCGGCCATCCGGGCCGGGTGGCAGGAATCGCCAATTCCTTGGCATTGCTGCCGATACGCCCGGCACGACAGGGTGGGGTGGTGACGCAACGACGGGTTGTGATTGTTACCTACGCGGGTTGCCAGGCGCTCGATGTCACCGGCCCGGTCGAGGTGCTGGACACCGCCAACCGGCTGCTCGGCGACCCCGAGTCCGGATATCGGATCGAGTTCGTCTCCCCCGCCGCCCCACTCGTACGGACCTGCTCCGGTGTGGTCATCGCGGCGGATCCGCTGGAGGCGGGACAGGGGCCGATCGACACGCTGCTGGTGCCGGGCGGCTGGGGGCTGCACGACACCCTGGCCGACCGGGAGCTGGTGTCCTGGATCGGGCGGGCGGCCGGGCGCTCGCGGCGGGTCACCTCCGTGTGCGGCGGCTCGTTCCTGCTGGCCGAGGCGGGGTTGCTCGGCGGGCGCCGGGCGACCACGCACTGGGCGTACACGGAGGATCTGGCGCGGCGCTATCCCGAGGTGACGGTCGAGTCCGACTCGATCTTCGTGTGGGACGGGCCGTACGTCACCTCGGCCGGGGTGTCCACCGGCATCGACATGACGCTGGCCCTGGTGGAGGAGGACCACGGCGCGGCGTTCACGCTGGAGCTGGCCCGCTTCCTGGTGCTGTTCTTCCGCCGCCACGGCGGCGAGTCGCAGGTCAGCTCCATTCTGGACGCCCAGCTCGCCGACTCCAGTCCGATCCGCGGCGCCCAGGAGTGGATCATCAACAACCTGGACCGCCCGGTCTCGGTGTCGCAGATCGCCGCGCACGCCAACATGAGCGCCCGCAACTTCGCCCGGGTGTTCCGGCGCGAGGTGGGCATGACCCCCGGCCAGTACGTCGAACGCGTGCGCATCGCCCACGCCCGCAAGCTGCTGGAGACCACCGACCTGCCGATCCGGCAGGTGGCCCGCCGCTGCGGGTTCACCGCGCCCGAGACGTTCTTCCGCCGGTTCGGGCGGGCGCTGGAGGTCACCCCGAGCGAGTACCGGCACCGCTTCCAGAGCAGCGCTCTGGTCCCCGAGCCCGCACCGGCCGGGTAGGCGGCCGTGCGGCACCGTCTGGTCGACCACCTCGTCCGTGAACTCGCCCGATCCGGCGTCGACCACGTCTTCGGCGTGGGCGGGGCGAACATCGAGGACCTCTACGACGCCCTGCACACCGCCCGCCCCGCGATCCGGGCGGTCGTGGCCAAGCACGAGTTCGCGGCGGCGACCATGGCCGACGGGTACGCCCGCGCCACCGGCCGGCTCGGCGTGGTCGCGGCCACCTCCGGCGGCGGGGCGATGAACCTGCTGCCGGGACTGGCCGAGGCGTACGCGTCCCGGGTGCCGGTGCTGGCGCTGGTCGGCCAGCCGCCGCGGGCGCAGCACGGCCGGGGCGCGTTCCAGGACTCCAGCGGCCGGGCCGGTTCGCTGGACGCACGGCAGCTGTTCGCGCCGGTCTCCCGGTTCTGCGCCCGCGTCGACGACGCCGATGAGTTGCCCGACCTGCTGCCGCGCGCGATCGCGGCGGCGCTGACCCCGCCGCGCGGCCCGGCGGTGCTGCTGCTGCCCAAGGACGTGCAGCAGACCCTGATCCGGGCGGCACCGTCGCCCGCGGCGGTGCCGCTGCCCGCCCCGGCGGCCGACCGGGCGGTCCGCGACCGGGCCGTACGGGCCCTGCGCGGCGCCCGGCGGATCCTGGTGATCGCCGGTGAGGGGGTGGCCGCCGCGCACGCCCGCGCCGAACTGGCCGAGCTGGCCGGGCGGCTCGGCGCCTGGGTCGCGGTCACCCCGGACGCCAAGGACGTGTTCGACAACTCCGACGCCCGGTTCGCCGGGGTGGCCGGGGTCATGGGGCACCGCAACGTCGCGGACTGCCTGCGCGAGGCGGAGGTGTGCCTGCTGGTCGGCACGCGCTGGCCGGTGATGGCGCGCGGCGGGCTCGACGCGGCGCTGGGCTGCGCGCTCGTGGTGTGCGTCGACCCGGAGCCGCCGTACGTGTCGGGGCTCGCGCTGCGCGGCGACCCCCGTACGGTGCTGCGCGACGTCATCAACCGACTGCCGGCGGGCAGCCGAGCGTGCCCGCCGCACGACGGTCCCGTCCCGCTGCCGATCACGGCCCGGGACGCCGGGCCCCTGTCGACGGTCGGGGCGGTGACGGCGGTGGCCGCGGCGCTGCCGGAGCACGGGCACGTCTTCGTGGACGCGGGCAACGCGGGCGCGGCGGCGATCCACCTGCTCCCGGCGCCACGCCGGGGCCGCTTCGTGGTCGCGGTCGGCATGGGTGGCATGGGGTACGCGTTCGGCGCGGGCATCGGCGCAGCGCTGGCCACCGGTCAGCGGACGTACGTGCTGGCCGGCGACGGGGCGTTCTTCATGCACGGCATGGAGGTGCACACCGCGATCGAGTACGGCGCACCCGTCACCTTCGTGATCTTCAACAACAACGCCCACGGGATGTGCGTGACGCGGGAGCGCCTGTTCTACGGCGACACGTACAGCTTCAACCTGTTCCGGCCGACCGACATCGGCGCCGGGGTGGCCGCCGCGTTCCCCAGCCTGCCGGTGGCCCGGCCCGGCGACCCGGCGGCGCTGCGCGCCGCGCTGCGGGCGAACAACGATCCCGAGCGCGGACCCGCGTTCGTGGCCCTGGACGTGGATCCGCACGAGGTTCCCCCGTTCCAACCCTTCCTGACCGCTGACGGCCAGCATCCGGCCGACGCCGAGGAGAACACCGATGAGTACGAACGAGTCCACGCTGGCTGACATCCCGGACCTGATCCGGGTGGAGAACACGAGCCGCGACGAGGTGATCGCCCGGTGCGCGGCGCTGACCCGGCCCGACTATCCGCACGAGCAGGTGTACGGCCGGTACTGCACCATCGAGCAGTACGTCGACTGCCCGCCCGAGCAGGTCTTCGCGTACCTGCGGCAGGGGCATCACCTGGAGGAGTGGACGTACAGTCTGCGGGGTTTCGCCCCGAGCGGGACGCCCGGCCTGTGGGTGGGTGACGACCGGCTGGCGCCGGACACCCGCATCTTCTGCCGGGTGGTGGCGCACGAGCAGGCCATGACCGTCGACTACCACTGCGCGTGGGATCAGGGCGACAAGCTGTGGATGATCTACCTGATGCGGGTGGTGCCGGCCGAGCTGGTCCTGGACCGGCCGGGCTCGGTGATCACCTGGACGAACTGCCGGCACCCGTACTACGACGACAACCCGCACCCCGAGCTGGCGCCCGCGCCGGACCGGCCGTGGGTCGGCACCTTCTGGGACCTGTTCTACGCGGGTCACACCGTGGAGATGTCCAACCTCAAGGCGATCCTGGAGCACCGGCACCGCGCCGGGTCACCGGTCACGGTCCCACCGGCCGCGGTGGTGGCGCGGTGACCGTCAGCCTCGCCGACGTCGCCGGCTACCTGCCCGGCGCGCCGGTGCCCGCCGAGTTCTACACAGAGCATCCCGACGCGGAGGACAAGCTGCGGGACAGCGCGATGTTCCGGGTGCCCCGGTGGCGCCACCACGCGGGCGCCGACGAGTCCAACGTGGACATGATCGAACGGGCGGTGCAGCCGCTGATCGAGCGCCACGGCGCCCCCGAGATCCGCGCCGTCGACGTGCTGCTGGTGCACAGCCAGCTGCCGGACGTGCCGTTCGTGGGCGCGGGCACGGAGGTGGCGCACCGGCTGGGCCTACGGCCGGAGTGGCTGATCGACGTCGCCAACGCGGGCTGCGCGTCCTTCGTGTACATGCTGAAGCTGGCCCGCCAGATCCTCACCACCACGACCGCCCGCCGCGCCCTGATCTGCAACGCCCAGAACCTGGCCGGGCAGTGGTTCACCCAGCCCGGCGTACGGCGGCTGGCGCAGGCCGCGATCCCGGGCGACGGCTGCGGCGTGGGTTATGTGACCACGTCCGCGGCACGCCCGGTGCTGGACGTGACCACCAAGCACATCGGCGAGTACGCCGGGCAGATGCGCCACCACCTCGACGACGGCCGCAAGTACTGGCAGCCCGGCGCCGCCGAGATCCGCGTCGGGTTCACGGCCGACGGCGTGACCCGGGTGCTGGAGCGGGGCAACCGCCTGGTCCCGGACGTGGTGCGGGAGCTGTGCGCCGGGCTCGGCACGGCACCGGCCGACGTCGACGTCCTGGTGACCAACCAGCCCAACCGGATGTTCCTGCGGAACTGGCACGAGGCGCTGGGGCTGCCCGAGCAGCGGCATCCCGACACCTTCGACGAGTGCGGGAACCTGTTCGGTGCGGCCGTCCCCGTCACGCTGGACCGGGCGGTCCGGCAGGGCCGGGTACGCGACGGCGACCTGGTGGTGCTCGGCGGTTTCGCGCACGCCGGTGACTTCGCGGGCGCGGCCGCGGTCCGCTGGACGGCCTGAGCGCGCCCCAGCGGCGCTCAGACCCCGGCGGCGCTCAGATCCCGGCGGCGCTCAGATCCCGGCGGCGCTCAGATCCGGCGGCGCTCAGACCCCGGCGGCGCTCAGGCCCCGGCGGGTAGCCGGACGGTGAAGACCGAGCCGGACTCGGTGCCGGGCTCGTACTCGATGTCGCCGCGGTTGGCCCTGGCGAGTTCGCGCACGATATAGAGGCCCAGGCCGGTGCCCTTGACGCTGCCCGCCGTGGTGTCGGCGCGGGAGAAGCGTTCGAACAGGTTCGGCCGGAACCGCTCCGGGACGCCGGGGCCGCGGTCCTCGACCCGGATCTCGACGTGGTCGTCGAGGCGCCGGGCGGTGATCCGGGTGGCGCCACCGCCGTACTTGTCGGCGTTGGACAGCAGATTCGCCAGAATCTGGTCGAGGTGGCCGGGCTGGACCATCGCGGCGAGCCCGGCCGGGCAGTCGATGTCCGGATGCCGGGCACCGGGTACGGGCAGGATCGCCGCCTGCACGTGCTCGCACACGTCGACCCGCCGGGGGTGGGCGGTGAGACGCCCGGCCTCGACGGTGACCAGGGCGAGCACCTCCTTGACGATCGTGTCCAGCCGCCGCCCGTTGCGGTGGATGCTCTCGACGAGCCGGTGTTTCCGGTCGTCGGGCAGGTTGTTCCAGCCGTCGGTGGCGACCTCGGCGTACCCGAGGATCGAGGTCAACGGCGTACCGATCTCGTGGCCGAGCATGCCGATGAGGTCGAGTTTCAGCTGGTTGGCCGATTCGAGTTCGGTGTTGCGGCTGGCGAGTTCGGCGGCGGCGGCGTCGCGGGCGCGTTCCGCGGCCTTGCGGGCCGAGATGTCGGCGAACACCCCGATCAGGTGCAGCGGGCGCCCGTCGGTGTCGCGGACCAGGGACACGGTGGCCTCGACGTCGACCCAGCCACCGTCGGCGTGGCGGACCCGGCCCTCGTGGCTGTAGGCGTCGTGGTCGCCGCTGAACAGGTCCGCGATCTGGTGGCGCATGTCGGCCGCGGTGTCGGGGTGCAGCAGCCGGTCGGTGGGGGTGCCGATCAGCTCGCCGGTGGTGCGGCCGAGCATGGCGGCGAAGGCGGGGTTGACGTCCAGCAGGATGCCGTCGAGGCCGCGGACGATCTGCCCGACCGCGGAGTGGGTGAACTGGGCGCGGAACCGCTGCTCGCTCTGGTGCAGGGCGCGCTGCGCGTCGCGGACCGCGGTGATGTCGGTGTTGATCTCCAGCACGGTGCTGACGCCGTCGACGGCGTCCTGCACGACCTGACGGCTGAGGACCGTGATCCTCCGGCCGTCCGCGGACAGGTGTTCGAGTTCGCCGTCCCACATCCGGTCGTGGCTCAGGGTGTCTGTCTGTTCGGCCACGCTGCTGCCGCCGGGGAACGCGGTGGCCAGCAGCCGATGGGTGACCTTGCCGGTGGCGGCGGAGGCCGGCCAGCCGTACGTGGCCTCGGCGCCGGCGTTCCACCACCGGATGGTGCCGTCCAGGTCTCGGACGATGACGGCGGCCGGGATCAGCTCCAGCAGGCGGGCCTGCCGGCGCAGCTGAGCCTGGGCGGCGCGGGCGGCGGTGACGTCCTCGATCTGGCTCACCAGGTAGCGCGGCCGGATCCGTTCGTCGTGGGCCACGGCGGTGCGGATGCGCACCCACAGGTCGTGGCCGTCAGCGTGGCGGTAGCGGGCCTCCAGGGTCGCCGTCTCGGCCTCCCCGGCGGCCAGACGCGCCAGCACGGGCATGGTGACCGCGAGATCGTCGGGGTGCTGCAGCTGGGACACGCTCATCCCGGTGAGCTGCTCGACGGAATACCCGGTGATCGCGGCCATGGCGGGATTGGCCTGCAGGAAGACGCCCAGGTTGTCGGGCTGCAGGCTGGTCAGCACCATGCCCAGCGGCGAGTTGTCGAAGGCCACCCGGAACCGCCGCTCGCTGGCCTCCAGCGCCTTCAGGGCGACGGTGCGCTCGCTGAGCAGGGTGGCGTTGCGGGCGTAGTCGTCCGCGTGGCGCAGCGCGGCGCTGAGGCTGCCGGCCAGCAGCTCCAGCTGGTAGACGTCGCCCTCATCGAAGGCGTCCACCTCGGCGCTGGAGATTTTCAGTACGCCGATCGGCCGGTCGCCGCTGAACAGCGGCGCGACGCACATCGAGCGCAGGCCCACCTCGCGGCAGGCCTGGCGGTTGACCCGCGGGTCGGTCTCGCTGTCGCGGCACAGCACCGTGGAGCGCTGCGACATGGCCACCCCGGACAACGAGCCTTCGATCGGCAGCCGCAGGCCCAGGTGCACGATCAGTGTCCCGGCGGCCGCCACGTAGTCGAGGTGGTCGCGGTCAACCAGCTCGACCACCGCGCCGTCGGCGTCCGTGAACGCCTGCACCGCCTGCGTGGCGACGACCTCGAGCACCTGCGCCCGGTCGTGGGCGGCGGCGGTGACGGCGCGCTGCACGTTGATCGTGGCCAGCAGGATCTCGCTCTGCCGGTTGGCGCGGGCCGCGGCCTGGTAACGACCGGTGAGATCCTCGACCTGGACGAGTCGCCGCTCCGGCGACCCCTCGATCGGGACCAGCGTGATCTTGCAGGGCACGTCCGCGCCGTCCGGGCGCATGAGCCGCAGCTCGTAGCTGATCGAGGCGGTGGGGTCGTCGGCCACGGCCGCGTGCGCGTCCTGCCGTACGCCGAGATCGTCGGGGTGGGTCAGTGCCCAGCACCCGATGCCGAGCAGGTCCGCCCGGTCCCGTCCGAGGAGTTGACTGAAGGCCCGGTTGACCTGGATGAAGTGGGCGTCCTCGTCGATGATCGCCATGGCGAGAGGGCTGGCCTGGAAGGCTCCGCGCTCTGCCACGGGCGCCGCACCGGGCGGCCCCTCGGCCGCGCTCGGCCGCACGTGGTCACCGACCGCGCCGGCCTGACTCTGATGCCGCACGACTGTCACCCGTTCGTCCCAGACCCTTCCACCCATGGTGCGAACCCACTACTCATCACTCGAAGTCGGCCGGTGCATCGAGGATCTGAGCGCGTTCGGCGGCCGGCGGGCCGACCTGGGCCGGTGGCGGCTGTGTCGTCGCCACGGGGTCGAGGGGCAGGCGGACACACATGGTGGTGCCCGCGTCGGACGGGAGCAGCGTGATCTCACCGTGGTGGCGCTGCGCGATGAGCTGGGCCACGGGCAGGCCCAGGCCCGCACCGGCGATGGCGCGTTCCGTGGTGATCTGGCCGCGGTAGAAGCGCTGGAAGACGTGCGGGCGTTCGTCCTCGGGGATGCCGGTGCCGGTGTCGGCGACGGTCAGGTCGGCCCAGTCCTCGCCACGGGTGAGGCGTACCTCGACCCGGCCGCCCGCGGCGGTGAAGGTGATCGCGTTGGTCAGCAGTTCGGTCACCATCTGCCCGAGCCGCTCGCGGTCGCCGGTGATCATCAGGTCGGCGGGCAGGCAGGTGTCGATGGTCTCGTGTGCGGCGTCGGCCGCCGGTCGGGCCCGGTCGACCGCGGCGGCGACCACGTCCGCGAGGTCGGTCGGGGCGCGCCGGATCTCGGCCTGGCCGGAGTCCAGCGCGGACAGGTCCAGCAGGGCCTCGACGAGGCGGCGCAACCGGTCGCTGCCGCGTCGGATCGCGGCCGTCATCGGCGCGGCGTCGGCCAGGGTGGTCGCCGGGTCGGCCTCCTCGAGCAACTCGATGTACGCGGCGATGACCGTCAGCGGGGTACGCAGTTCGTGGCCGACCAGATGCAGGTACTCGTCCTTGCTGGCGGTCAGGGCGTGTTGGAGTTCCTCGGCGCGGCGGCGCTCGATGAACTGGCCGATGTGCGCCGCGACCCCGGACAGCATGTCGACCAGGGCGTCCTGCGGGTCCTCGATCCGGTCGGCGAACAACGTCATCACGGCCAGGGTCCGGCCGCCGGAGGAGATCGGCAACGCGAGCGCGGTGCGCAGCCCGAGCTGGTCGGCGGCCTCGACGAAGACCGGGCCGCCGGGGACGCTGACGTCGGTCTGCCAGACCGGTTCGGCGCGCTGCCAGGCCGTACCGGCCAGGCCCTGGCCGGGCGTCAGGCGCGCCGGTGGGTTGATCTCGCCGGCCAGCCCCGGCGCGCGGTAGCGGTCGATGTGGCGCAGCACCTCACCGCCGGAGGTGGGTTCGACCAGCCACAGTTCCGCGTACGGCCAGCCGAGCGTCCCGGCGACCGCCTCCAGCACCCGCGGCGCGGCCTCCTCGACGGTCTGCGCCTCGTTCAACGCGAGGGTGACCGCGAGTTCACATCCGCGGAACCGCTCCGCGCGGCGCCGGATGGTGACGTCGTGGAAGACGGACACCGCGCCGAGCCGCCGGCCGTCGGCGTGGGTGATCGGGTGGGCGTTGACCGAGTAGAGCCGCTGCCCGCCCTCCGGCGTGTTGACGACGTGCTCGACCGCGTGGACGTGCCGGCCGCTCAGGGCCCGCAGCACGGGCACCTCGTCGGCGGTGAACGCCCGCCCGTCCGGGTGGGTCACCGGCAGCGCGGGCAGCCACTGCTCGGGGGGCTGGTCGTCCGCCGTGATCCCGAGCCGGATGCGCAGCGACCGGTTCACCATCACCAGGCGCCCGTCGGCGTCGCAGGCCAGTACGCCGGTGTCCAGGCTGTTGAGCAGGGTGTCCAGGTAGCCGCGCTGGGACTCGACCTCCTGGCGCGCGTACCGCTGCCCGACCAGGGCGGTGCCGGCCTGGGCGGCCTCGTCGACCGCGGCGAGTTCCCCGGCCAGCCAGTGCCGGGTGCGCGTGTCCATCACGGCGCACACGCCGACGATCTCGCCGTCCGGGTCGCGGACCGGGAACCCGGCGTAGGAGCGGATCCCCATGGCGTGCACCGGGGCCTCGGCGGGCACCCGGGCGTCGGTGCGCACGTCCTCGATCACCAGGGGAAAGCCGTACTGGATCACCAGGCCGAACAAGGTGTGCGCGGCGGGAATCGGCTCCTTCCGGGGGTACCCCGCGGGCACCTCCCAGCCGCCGATCAGCCGGATCGAGCGGCCCTCGGCCACGTGGATCATCGCGGTGGGTGCGGTGGCCGCGCGTGCGACGAGCGCGGCCAGCCGGTTGGCGGTGCTCTGCACGGGTCCGCCGGGTTGCATTCTCAGACCGGCCAACGCCTCGCCCCGCACCGCGGGAGTCGTCGAGGCGTCGACCGAGGGAGGCTTCCGACCCGGCTGCGCCACGCCGGTAAGCGTACCCTCCGGGCGTTCGTTACAAACCGGGTCGAAGCAGATGCCCAGCCGATGATCTCCACTCGTTCATCGGGCCACCTGCGCGTGCAATTTCTTCCGAGCGGTGAAGGAAGTTACGTTCTCATTGCAAGGTCTTGCAGTCGACCGTGAACGCCCTAGGCTGTCCCTGCCAATAGTCCAAACAGGATAGTTTGGCCATGCCGGACGAACCCTCGCGGCCGGCCAGACCTCCCGCACCCCTCCCTGGAGAACCATGCGTTCGATCACCAAGGTCGTGATCGCCCTGCTCATCGGCCTGCTCGGCGGCCTGATCCCGGTCGCCTCGGCCAGCGCGTCGACCCCGTCCCCCGCGCAGCTCGGCGGGCTGGACCTCGGCGCCTACTGCCGCGCGATCGGCTGGGCCGACGCCGCCCTGACCGGCCCCACCGCCTACGACTGGCACTGCGTCGCCAACGACGGCCGGCGCGGCGACCTGACCTTCGACGCCGCCTGCCGCTGGACGTACTCGACGGGCGACGCCGTCGACCGCATCGGCGACTTCCGCGACCCCGCCTCGGTCACCTGCTTCCGCGTCACGCCCACCGTCACCACGCCCGACTTCGAGCACTACTGCACAGCCACCGGGCACAGCGCCGCGGTGCTGCTCGGTGCGAGCGTCTACGACTGGCGGTGCGTCTCCTACAGCCGCGCCGGACCGACCTACTACAACGTCTACGTACGGGCGGTCTGCCAGTGGACGACGGCGCAGACGGCCGCCATCGACCGGTTCGTCAACTACTCCAACGCACGCAGTTGGCAATGCCGGGTGTGAGCGGGGTAGCACGGCGACCCGGGTTCGTGGTTTCATAGACAGCGGAACGGCCGGACATCTTCCCCCGTGGATGCCCGGCCTTTCCTATGTCCGGCTTTCCTATGTCCGGCTTTCCTATGTCCGTAGCGCGTTTCCGCGCCGCCCACAGTGGATCCCGGCGTTTGTCGCGGGTGGACCGGTGATCAGCCGGCAGCCCCGCCCGGAATCACGATCTTGCCCTCGGTCAGCTGCTGCTTCAGGCCGTCGAGCTGGGACTTGATGTCGTCGACCTTGCCACCCGAGGTGGCGTACTCGACGCCCTTGGTCTGCAGACCGAACGTCACCGTACCGGCGGTGAACTTGCCCTCGCTGACCGACTTGATGAACTCGAACACCGCCGTGTCCACCCGCTTGATCATGGAGGTGAGGATGACGTCCCGCAGCTCCGGGGGGACCAGCTGATACTGGTCCGAGTCCACACCCAGGGCCCACTTGCCGCTGGCCTTCGCGGCCCGGAAGACACCGAGGCCGGAGCCCCCGGCAGCGTGGTAGACGACATCGGCGCCGCCCGCGTACATCCGCGCCGCGGCGGCCTGGCCGGCCTTCGGGTTGATGAAGCCGGAGCAGGCCCGGGCCGGCGTCGACAGGTACTTCACGTCCACCGCGGTGTCGGCGCGTACGGCCTTCACCCCGGCCTCGTACCCGACCTCGAACCGCTTGATGAGCGGCAGGTCGCAGCCCCCCACGAACCCCACGCGGCCGGTCCTGCTCTTGAGCGCGGCCACCGCACCCATGAGGAAGGACCCCTGGTCGTCGGCGAAGACCAGGTTGGTGAGGTTCGGGGCGTGGACCGTGTCCACGTCGACGGCGGCGAACTTCGTGTTCGGGCAGTCCCGCGCGGCGCGCGCCAGCGGGCCCTTGGTCGGGTCCTCACCGGCGTAGACGAAACCGACGGCGACGACGGCCTGGTAGCCGGCGCCACAGAGCAGCTTCAACCGTTCGTACCGGGCCTCGTCGTTCTCATCCTGCAGCGCCTCGAGCTCTTTGATCTGGACATCGAGGCCGGTTTTCGCCCGTTCCAGGCCCGCGGCCGCCGCGTCGTTGAACGACTTGTCCCCGCGCCCGCCGATGTCGTAGGCGAGGCCGACGGTGACCGCCTTGTGCGCGGTCTGGGTCGACTGACCGGCGCTCGCCTGCCCGCATCCCGCCGCAGCCGCCAAGGTCACCAGCGCAGACGCCGCGAAAAGGACCGATCTTTTTGCCAATGTGCGGGGCACCGCTGCGCATCCTTTCGCTGACGATTTCCGAACGATCTCGGATGCCCTCATATCGGAAAACGTACGACCGATATGAGGTTCAGAAGTCAGCAGACTTCGAAACCGCGCGAAGAGGTTTTGTCAGTGGGTGCAGTCAGACGTTCCACCGTCGTGATGCTGACGGCTGCCCTCATCTTCCTGATCGCCGCGCTCGGCAGCGCCGCCTCGGGCCGGGCCAACGCGCTCAAGACCGAGCAGTCCGAACTCGCCCAGCGTTCCGCCGTCGGCTCGCACAAGATGAGCGAGTTCTTCGAACGCGCCGGCACGATCGTCGAGCTGGGCGGCCGCAACTACTCGTTCGTCGACTACTACGGCGGGGACGCCTACGGCGACCGGGGCCAGCTGCCGCTGAAGGCCAAACCGACCGACCAGACCGTCGAACGCGTGAACCAGGACCTGGCCCACCTCGGCCGGATGTACGCCGACCGGATCGGGGTCGCCGCCTTCGTCGACGTCTCCGGCGTCACCAACGCCGCCGTCGTCCACGGCGAGCCGGTCGCCCGGGACAAGCTGCGGCAGAACAGCCGCACCGCGCCGTACTTCCAGCCGGTCTTCGGCGTCTCCCCCGGCGTCGTGCGGCAGTCCCGGCCGTACCGTTCGCCCGCCATCGGCGACTGGGTGATCTCCAGTGGCACGCAGGTGCTGATGCCCGACCACATCAAGCACGCGATGGTGCACTTCGAGATCACCGTCGAGGGTTTCCGCCGCGAACTCGACGGCGGGTACGGGCACCTGCTGATCGTGGACGCGAACACCGGCGCGGTCGTGATCGACAGCGCCCGCCCGCAGCAGAGCGGCCAGCCCCTGGGCGACCCGGCGAACCGCCGGTTCACCCCGCTGGTTGGCCAGTGGCAGGAGGCCGGCCTGGTGAAGATCGGTGGACGCCAGGCCGCCTACCAACGGGTGCCCTCGGAGGTCGGCAACGACAACCACTGGTACGTGGTCACCGTCGCCCCCGCCCCGCCCGGCCCGTTCACCGGGGTCGGCGTGCTGAACGCCGTCGTCGTGCTCACCGCCGCCCTGATCATCGTGTACGCGGTGATCATGCTCCGGAAGAGCCAGTCCGCGCTGGTCCGCGCCGCCAACACCGACCCGCTCACCGGCCTGCGCAACCGGCGCCGCCTCGAAGCCGACCTCGCCCTCCTGCTGCCCAAGTGCAGCGTGGACGACCCGCTGTATCTCACGCTCAGCGACCTCAACGGCTTCAAGGCCTACAACGACACCCTCGGCCACCCCGTCGGTGACACGCTGCTGACCCGCCTCGGGCAGCGGCTGGCGGAGGCGGTACAGGGGCGCGGCGGCGCCTACCGGATCGGCGGGGACGAGTTCTGCGTGGTCGCCCGCGCCTCGGACATCGACGGCCCCGACGCGCTGATCGCCCTCGTGAGCGAGGCGCTGCGCGAGGACCACGACCGCGTGCCCGTCACGGCGTCGCACGGGCTGGTCGTGCTGCCGCAGGAGACCAGCGACCTGAGCGCCGCCATGAGTCTGGTCGACCGCCGGATGTACCAGCAGAAACACGCCGAACGGGTGCGGGCCGACCGCTGAGCCGGATCGCGGCCGCCGTCAGCGGCCGTGCAGGTGTCCCTGGCAGGTGCCGCCGTTCGCGTCGCTGACCGTGGCGTCGGGACAGGTAGTGTGCGCCCAGACGACCTGCACGATCGACGCCCCGGTCAGGTCGGCGCCGGTCAGGTCCGCGCCGGTCAGATCGGCGCCGTCGAGTTTCGCGCCGCGCAGGTCGGCGTCGCGCAGGAACGCACCGGCCAGGCGGGCGTTGCGCAGGTCGGCGGTGACGGTCGCGGGCGGCGGGTTGGCGGCCCACGCGTACGTGACAATGCCGGCCGCCGCCAGGACGGCCGCGACCAGCAGCTGCCGCAGGCACCGCGCGAACGAGGCCTTGAGCGCCTCGTGGTTGGCCACGTCCTCGACCGCCTCGATACGCCGGTCCAGTGCCGCGATGCCCTCGCGCACGCGCGGGTCCGGGTCGGGTTCGCCGAGCTTGGCCACCAGGTCCGCCCGGCGCCCGATCAGATCGTCCGGGCTCGCGGCGCCCTGCAGGAACTTCGGCCGTCGCCGGAAGAACGCCACCACCGCGCGGAACTCGGGCGCCGGGCGTGCCCAGTTCTCGGCCAGGTCCGAGATCAGCACCTGGACCGGTAGCAGCACCCGCACCGCCGACCAGATCGCGAAGATCACCGCGCCCAGCCCGAGCAGCACACCGGCCCCGGCCGCCCAGAACCGCGGCGACCCGGCGGCGAGCCGGCCGATGGCGGACACCTGGCTGCCCGCGATCAGCGCGGCACCCACCGCGGCCGAGCTGGCGATGAGCCACTTCGCGGTGTCCCGGATCCGCTGGTTCGCCGCGGCCAGCGGGGACTGCGGTGGCTCCGGCGCTGTCACTCCCGCGGCCCGGACATGCCGGGCCGGGTCACCACGATCGGCGGCAGGTCGTCGTCGCCGACGGCCGCCAGCGGCGGGACCGTGTGGACGTCGGGAAACACAGAGCCGACATCGCCGGTACCCAGTGCGCGCTCGGTCAGCGGACGGTCGCTGGCCACCCGGGTGCCGTAGTACGCCAGCACCGCTTCGATCTCGCCCACGGACAACGCCACCCCGGCGTCGATCGTCGGCCCGGCGCTCACCAGGGCGGCGGGATAACCCAGCATCAGCGCGTCCGGCCGCAGCTCGGCGCCGAACAGCGGAGCGACGTACGGGGTCTCGCGGTCGGCCGGGAACGCCACCAGCAGAGGTTGCACCGCACCGTCGGCGACGTACACCGCGCCGACGCGGCCGAGCACCCGACCGTCGGCGGAACGGACTTCAGTCGACAACAGACGGCCGACGTCGGGAACTTGCATGGTCACCTTCCGCGAACGACTGGTTACGATGACTGCGCCCGGCTTCCAGCGTCGCCGCCATCGAGGAGCTTACTTGTCCGAGCCCTCGCCGGATTCCCCGCTCGTCCGAACGACGGACACCGACGGCTTCCACAACCCGATCCTCTACATCGAGGAGTTGCGCCGGTTCCCACTGGCCGGTTGCCGGGTACCCGCGCCGGGCACGGCGATGGTGTTCCGTGGCCGCAGCGGGCGCCTGCACGCGCCCCCGGGCGGCTACACCGCCGGGGAGATGGTGTTCCTCGGCCCCCGCACGGGATACCGGATCGACGTCTCGCCGCACGCGTTCACCGCGGTCTTCGAGGTCGAGGAGGCGGTGTTCGTCGAGGTCGGCGGCCGGTGGCGGGTCACCGATCCGGTCGCGGTGGTCGCCCACCGCGTCAGCGATCTCGAGTACGCCTGCACGGCCGAGCTGCGCCGCCGGATCGCCGCCGCCGCGTCCACCGTGGACACCACCGCCGTGGACTCCGCCGCCGTGGTACGCGGCAGGCTCCGGGCCGCATGGGCCGACGGCGTCCGCGTGCCCGGCGGCGTGCGCCTGGCCGACCTGCGGGTCGACGCGACCCTCGCCCGCCTCCGGGACCGGATGGCCCGGCTCCTGGTGGCCGACGACGAGGAGCCCGACCCCGCCGATCCGGGCGGCGCCGATCCCGGGCAGCTGTTGCAGGAGCTGCGCGGCCTGGCCCGCGACGGGCTGGCCGCGCACGGTACCGACGGTCCGGCGGGACGGGCGCTGGTGCGGTTCCACGAGCTGGTCACCCGGATGGGAGACATCCTGCCGGGCACGGGCGAACAGACCCACGATGATCGGTGACGCGCTGAACCTGCTCGACCGCCTGTACGCGTGGCTGCCCGGCACCCTGGACCGGCTGCCCGCCCGGGCGCTGACGTTGCTGGTGGTGCCGCTCGTGGTGGCGGTGGTGTTCGTGGTGCCCCGCGTGGTCGTCCGCCGGGTGCTGCCCTGGCTGGGGCGCTACGTCCTCGTACCGGTCACCGCGCTGGCCGCCGGCGCGCTCGCCGCGGCGGCGCTGGTCGTGGACTTCCTGCTCGCCCGGCTGTTCCGGCTGTGCCGGCTGCCGCTGACCGGCCTGCACTACGCGATCGGGGACTGGGCGGTCGGCGGCAGCCGGGGGGTGCGTGGGGTGACGCGCGCCCGCGTCGGGCAGGCCGCGCGGTGGCTGAGCCGGTTCAGCCCCGGCGTCCTGCTGCTGTTCTCCCTCGTGGTCACGATCCTGTGGAGCGCCGGGTACTGCGGCCGCAATCCCGCGGCCGGGTGCACCGGCCCGATCACGCAGTGGTGGGACGACCTCTGGGACAGCTGGCAGTCCGTCCTGGGTTGACGGCGGTGCCACCACGGAGCCTCACGGCGCGTGCGTGGGGTCCCAGCCGGTCACGAGCCCCTCGTCGAGGTTGTCCAGGGTGGCCATCTCCTCGGCGGTGAGGTCGAAGCCGTAGACGTCGGCGTTGGCGGCGATCCGCGGTGGCCGGGTGGACTTGGGCAGCTCGACGAGTCCCTTCTGCAGCCCCCACCGGATCAGGACCTGTGCGGTGGAGACACCGTGGCTGCCGGCGACGTGGACCAGCGGCGGATCGGTGAGCTTGCTTCCCTTGGTCAACGGGCTATAAGCCTCCACGGCGATGCCCGCCGACCGGCACAGGTCGACCACGTCGCGGCGCGAGCGGTAGTTGTACGGCGACAGCTCGATCTGGTTGACCGCCGGCGGCTGCTCGGTGTTGGCCAGCAGCTCGTCGAGGTGGCGGGTCATGTAGTTGCTCACCCCGATGGCGCGGACCCGGCCGGACTCCAGCAGGTGCTCCATGGCCCGCCACGTGTCGAGGCGCAGTCCCGGCACCGGCCAGTGCACCAGGTACAGGTCGACGTAGTCGAGGCCGAGCCGCCGGCGACTCGCCTCGAATGCGTCCAGGGTCCGCCGGTAGCCGTGGTCCTCGTTCCACAGCTTGGTGGTGACGAAGACCTGCTCGCGATCCAGACCGCTGGCGCGCAACCCGGCGCCCACGTCCGCCTCGTTGCCATAGACCCGAGCCGTGTCGATGTGCCGGTACCCGGCCGCCAACGCGGCCGTGACGGCCGCTCGCGTCTCGCCACCGGCCGCCGCCCGGAAGACTCCGAGCCCCAGCCGCGGGATGTGGACTCCCCCGCGCAGCTCGACGGTGTCGGACAGGCCCGTCAGCTGAACGTTCACAGCGCCTCCAGTGTCATCGCGGTCGCTTCCCCGGTGTGGATGGATCGGCCCGGTGCCGCGGGCCGGCCCGGTCGATTCTGCACCGGCCCGCCCCGCCCACGCCGCCGCGGCGGTGACGTGGCGGGCACTGTTCGAGGTTCCGGGTTGCGTTTGGGGAAGTACGTGCCCGGCCGTCGGTCCGCCGCGCCGTCGACCATGACCTCGATCAGGCCGAGCATGAACCGTGCCGCAGGGCGGTTAGTCGTCCTTCTCCACCCGGAGCAGCACCGGCAGCAGCGCCCACCGCAGCAGGCAGCCCGCCCGTTCCCGCAGCGTCGCGCCCCGCGTACGGGCCAGGGTGGCCAGCAGCGCGCGAGCCGCCTCCCGCTCGCGCCCCAGCAGGCCGTAGGTGAGCGCCGCCTCCGACCGCAGCGCCACCGGCAGGCTCGCGTCACCGGCCAGCGCCAACGCCTCGACCGGGTCGACGTAGTCGAGCAGCGCGCCCAGCGCCGCCCGGCGCAACCGGAACGGCTGGTGCCCGTCGTGCACCCAGGCGGAGATCAGCGCATACACGTCACGGTGCCGGTCCGGGACCCGGCGTTCGTAGTCCAGCAGCAGCCGCAGCCGCCGCGCGCTCGGCTCCTGCGGATCGCCCGCCAGGATCGTCGCCGCATGCCAGGCGACCGGCTCGTACGCCGAGGGGACCAGGCCCGGACCGCCGAGCCGTGCGGTGGGCTCCCCCAGCATCGCGATCCACTGTGCCCGGTAGGTCCACGGGATCGGCCGGGTCCGGGCGAACCGCTCGGTCGCCGCTCTCGCCGCCTCGACGCCATAGTCGGTGAGCTGGCGCATGCCCAACGACACCAGCCGCTGGTACTCGGCCGACTCCTCCGCCATGGCCGGAGCCCGCCACGCGCGCGCCTCGAAGTCGTCGCCCGCATCGAGCCGGCCGGCCCGCGCCGGGTCGCGTGGGCGGTCGTCGAGATAGAACACGAGCAGCAGGGCGGCCTCCTCGCGCTGGTCGGCCGGGCGGCGCATGTCGAGGGCCCGGCGCAGTAGCGCACTGCCCCCGGCCGCCGCCTCGCCCGCGCGGGCGAGCAGGTCCAGCGCCCGCATCCGTACGCCGAGGTCGGGCGCCGTCTCGGCGTACTGGACGAGCCGCTGCAGGGCGTGCCGCCGCTCGTAGCGCGGCGCCGAATCGACGATGACGAACAACGCCCACAACCGGTCCTCGTCGGACAGTTCCGTCTCGTAGGCGAGGCGGATCAGCTCGGCCAGCCCGGTCTCGTGGTCGGCGGCGATCTCGCTGGTGACCAGCACCCGCGCGGCCTCGGCGCGCTTGCGGACCGACAACCGCTCGTCGACGATCAGCCGGACCACCCGTGCGGTGTCCCGGGTGCGCTGCAGGATCGCCCGCAGCGCCTCGCCGACCGCCGGGGTGAGACGTTCCTCTGTCGGTCCGCGCCGGGGCTTGTCGAGGACGCGGCGCTCGGGGGCGTCGCGGACCTCCCGTACGGCCGTCTCGGCCAGCTCGATGATCCCCGCGGCGTCGCCCGACACGAGTACGCCGCCGTCCTGGATCATCGCGGCCATCTGCCGCAGGTGCGGGTACTCGCCCTTCTCGCCCGGCGTCATCAGGGCCTGCACGACAGGGCCGGTGTCGTGCCCCGCGTCGCCCCACGCGGCGAGGGTGAACAGGCCGAGGCTGTCCGGTCCGGTCCGGCGCACCCGCTCCAGCCAGGCCTCCGGGTCGAACTCGTCGACGAGCACCAGCGACGCCAGGTACTCCGCGAAGCTCTGGTGGATGAACACCAGGTCGTCGCCGTAGACGGCGACCAGTCCGGTGTCGACCAGCAGGTCACGCATGTGTTCGGCGGTCACTCCGAGCGGCGTACGCCGGTACTGCCGGGCGATCCACAACGGCAGGGCGTCGCGCAGTTTCCGGCCGTGCCGCAGCTGCTGCACGGCGAGGAAACTCAGGCACGCCAGGCGGTCGTCGAGGATCCGTTCACCGAACGCCTCCGCCTGCCGGCCCAGCGGCGCCAGCTGCTCGCGCAACGCCGCCCGTACGCCGAGACGCTGCACCCGCAGGGTGAGCAGCACCCGGACGAAGGTCTCGTAGAGGCCGGCCCGGTCCAGCGGCAGCGGCAGCGTGGGTTTCTCCTCGAACACGATCGCCGCGATCGTGGCCAGCAGCGGCACCTCGACCAGCGGCGCCAGGCCCGCCGAGGTGATCGCGTCGAGGAAATCGGCGGGGTCCACCGGCGACTGCTCGCCACCGGGCGGTCGGAACCAGTTGCCCGCGAACGTCCTGACCATCGCCCAGTCGAACGGGCGCAGGTCGTATTCGCCCAGCCGCTTGGTGCGGTCGCTGCCGGAGAGGCTGGCGCGCAGCCGGGCGAACTCCCGGTCGTCCAGCGGGCGGCTGACCACCACGAACCGGTTCATGGAGCCGTACCGGCCGACCCGGAAGCCGAGCACGTCGACCAGCTCGCGCCGCGCCGCGCGGTCGAGGACCTCGTCCAGGCCGTCGACCAGGATCAGCCAGTCGGCGCCCGGGGTCGGCGGGCGTTCGAAATGCTCGGCCGCCAACGGGACGTCCAGCCGCCCGCCCAGGTCGTTGTTGACGGCGCGGGCCAGCGACTCGTACCAGGCGCCGCCGGACAGCAGATCCTGCGCCGCCGCGCGGACCGCCACGACGCGGCCGAGCGGCGGCACCGCCGCGCCGTCCGGCTCGCCCAGCCACCAGTCCGCGGACATCGCCACCAGCTGCTGGATCAGTGTGCTCTTGCCGCCGCCCGGGCCGCCGACCAGCAGCGCGTTACGGTGCCGGCGCAACAGCTCGACCGGGCTGATCACCACGGGTCTCCCGGCGCGGCGGCTGGTGGTGGCCCGCGTGCGCTGCTCGACGTAGACGCTGGACAGCGGCGGCGGCTCCCGCCGGGTCAGCGTGGCCACCCGGTACGGGTACCGTTTGGCCACCTCGCGCTGCGCCATCAGCAGCGTGTGCAGCGACGTGCCGGGGCGCGGCCGGATCAACGGCGGCAGGTCACGCATGTGCGAGCGCAGCACCGCCCGGTTCAGCCGGAACGCCCGCTTGATCTCCCACGCGGGAATCATGTACGCGCTGCTGCCCTGCGCGAGCCGGCCGGACTTGAGCATGCCGCGGACGCTCTCCGAGCCCTCGTACTCCACGACCGGTGAGCCGCTCATGCCGGGCACGATGTGCGCGTCGCTGAGCAGCTGGTACCGCTCCGACTCGCCGAGCAGCGGCACCAGGCGGCGTTCCAGGGCCACCTCGCCCGTCGGGTTGAGGGCGCTGAACCCCTCGACGAACAGTGTCTCCACGTCCCGGCCGAGGGGGCTGGGCTCAAGGTAGGCGGCCGGGTTGTCGAGCGTCTCCACGCCGACGAAGGCGATGTCCGGCGGCGGGTAGTACCGGCTGCCGTCCCGGCCGGGCGGGTCGCGCATCAGGACGCGACCGGTGAGGTCGGGTCCTGCCCAGCCGATGACGACCCGGTCGTCGTGCTCGACGACGTGCGCGCAGGTGACCACGATCCGCGCCGCGACGAAGAAGCCCGTGCCCCGGAACTGGCCGCCGGCCGACCGGATCTGCACGACATGGGGGCTCGCGGGGGCGAGCCAGGCGTCCGGGTCGCTCATCGCCCTCCCCTCCCCCACCGCCGGGGTCGGGCCGGCGGGGCGTCGCCGCCGCGAGGATCTCGGCGGCGACTGTCCACGCTGCCATGCCGACGCCCATCTGCGTAGCCCGAACGCATCCGTCCGGGAGGGCGATTGCCGGTGGTGTCACCCGAGGCCGCGGAACATGACCGTCACCGGGGCGGTGAGTCCGGGCGGTTCGGCCACCGGGCGGCACCGATCAGCCGCCCGGCACCACCAGCGACCGCCCTCCGGCGTCTCCAGCACGAACGCGTCGCCGGTCAGCCAGGACAGCTCGGCGCCGGCGGGCCCCCCGGTCGGTATCGGCCGCCACCGCCCGGCGCTCAGATCGGAGGTACGGACCAGCACCGTCGTCGAACCGGTCCCCGCGTCCGCCGACCCGACGTCGAGCGACACCCAGCCGCCGTCCGGCGAGACGTCCCCGCCCTGGACCGCTGCCGCCCCCTGCGCACCGCACCAGCCCGCATGGCCCTGCGGCAGGGTGACCGTGACCGGAACGACGTCCACGCAGTCACCGGCCTTGCGCAACACCCGGCCGTCGTCCGACATACCCCAGGCCGGGAAATCCGACGGTGTGATGGTGAATGCGCCGGTGTGGAAACCCCACACCGCGCCCCGCGTAGGTGTGCCGTCCCCGGCGCCCCCTTCGAGCAGGGCCACGTCGTCGGTGGCCCCGAGCACGACGGGTCCCATCCCTTCCTCGAAGGTCCGCCGCCCGATCTCGCGCAACGACGGCAGCTCGTACGCCGCGACGCGGGTGCTGTCGTGCGCGACGACGAGGACGCGGTTGTCCGGCGAGACCGCCAGACCGCCGAACACCTTGCCCACCGAGCGGGCCGTACCGTGATCCGGGACGAACCACACCTCCCTGATCGCGTCGGGTGCCGGTTCCGCCGTCACGATCCACCCCCAGTGGACGCGGACGGCCTCCTTCGCGGCCCGCCCGCCGCCCAGACCGAGCGCGACCGTGGTGCCGTCCGCGCGGTACACGGTGTTCCCCGCCAGCAGATCCAGCCGGGCACCAGCCGCGGATTCCAACGGCGCGGGCCGGTTCGGCTCTGGCTGGTTCGGCGCGGGCTGGTTCGGCGCCGGCTGGTTCGGCGCTGGCTGGTTCGACGCTGGGCGGCTCGGCGGTAGGGCCGTGGGACGGGTGACCAGCGATCCGGTCAGGACGGCCGCGACCACCGCGGCGGCCGCGCCGGCCGCCAGGGCCCGCCTCCGCCGGCGGATCCGCTGGTTTCCGGCCCGCACCACGTCGGCCGCCCCGAATCGGGGTCCGTCGTCGACGGTCCCGGCCCGGCTCTCCAGCGTCGCGACCAGCCGTTCCGCGAACGCATCCGTCGTCTCATCCCGCACCGGTCGCCCCTCGTCGCTCATGACGTCACCGCCTCGGCCAAGTCGCGCTCCTCACCCAGTCGCCGGCGCAGCGTGGCGAGACCGCGGGAGGCGTGACTCTTCACCGTGCCGCGGGAGATGCCGAGCACCTCGGCGATCTCGGCCTCCGCCAGGCCCTCGTAGTAGCGCAGCACCAGTACCGCCCGCTGTTTGGCCGGCAACGATCGCAGGTGCGTCCACATCGCATCCTGTTCGACAGCGGCGTCCGGGCCGGTGCCCGGCCCGTCCTTGGCGCGGTCGGGAAACCGGTCCACCGGCCTTTCCCGATACGGCCGGCCCCGCCACCACGACGTCGCCGTGGTCGCCATGGTCCGCCGTACGTAGCCCTCCAGGGCGCCGGGATCACGGATGCCGGCGAACTTGACGAACGTCTTGACCAGCGCCGTCTGCACCAGATCCTCGGCCCAGTGCCGGTCGCCGACCAGCAGGTACGCCGTACGCAACAGGGCTCCGGAGCGGGCCGTGACGAAGCCCTGGAACGCCTCCTCGAGGCCCTTGTCCACGCATCCTCCTCAGGTCCCACCGTCCGTTCGATGGCCAAGGTAGGACGCGGGGACACTCCCACCGGTTGTCCCGGCGCAGCGACAAACGTCCCCGACGTCCTCCCGCCGGTGTCCGGCGCCCCGACGCGTCGCTGTCGTCAAGGGCGTGAACGCCGTGGCGTCTGTGGACGGTCGCCGTGCTGGGCGATGTCACAGGCGCCTGATGATCGCGCTGGCGGCGTCACGGACCCGCGTCGCGCTCGACGGCACCGACGCGGCGCGGATCTGACCTTCGTCGTGTCCGTCGAAACCGGGCTCGCGGTGACGCTCGTGCTGTTCGCCGCCGTCGCCAACGATGTGAGCCGGGGCCGTCAGGCAGTTCTCGCCAGCCTCCAGCCAACGGGAAGGACTGAACCGCTCGATGGAGCACAAACATGCCAAAAGTCGCGTTTAGGCATGAGTGCCCTTTTGTGATGCTTTGAACAGCGAGGCGTTCTCCACGATGAATCCCGCGGTCGTCGCTCGTCCCCGGCGAATGCCGCCCGCACCGCTCGCCCCCGGCGAGTTCTGCCGGCGTCACCCGTCGGGCCGGGGACCGCGGCGGAGAGCGCAGCTCCCGGGGTGGCCCGGAAGGTGCCGGCGCACCCCGAATGCTTTAGCCGAGGCCGGTCAGGGCCGATGAGGCGGGTAAACGGCTGGGGGTGACTTGATGGACGGCGCTGCTACTGACGAACAGTCGGCCGCGTTGATGGCGCGTGAGCTGTCGGCTGCGGTGCAGGCGCTCGAGGAACAGGTCACCGTGAAAGCCGATGCCGGTTACGCCGCCGCCGTGGAGTTCCAGCGACGCGCCGCAGCCCTCGGCGACGAGGATCTCATCGTCCGGACACGCCTGCTCCACGCCAACATGCTCAGGCGGACCGGCGACGTCGCGGCGGCCACCCGCGAGGTCCACGAGATCCACGAGTGGGCTCTCGCGCACGGCGACCGGCGGCTGCAGGCTCGTACCCATGTGGCGTGGGCGTGCGTCAACCGGCTGACGGGTGACACCGCCAAGCGCCTGGAGCACGCGCTGAGCGCGGTCGAGCTGCTCGACGAGACCGCCACCCCGTACATGCAGGTCTGGCACCGCTGGCTGCTGGCCGATGCGCTGGCTGATCTCGGTGACATGGAGGCGGCGCGTCCGCGTTTCCGCCAGGCCGAGACCATGGCCCGGGAGCTGCACCAGTGGGAGCAGCTGACCATGGTGCTGAACAACTGGGCCGTTTCCGAGTACGAGAACGGCGACTTCCCGCGGGCCCGGGAGGTCGCCGGCCGGATGCGCGAACACGCGGCGGAGCACGGCTTCGACCTGGAGCCCGCGCAGCTGGACACGATCGGCGCGATCCAGATCGAGAACGGCGAGTACGCCCAGGCCGAGCAGACCATGCTGGTGTGCATCGCGCGGCGTGACGCCGGGGAGAGCGACAACGCCGATGATCTGGCCGAGTACCTGCTGAACCTCGCCCGTGCCCAACGCGGATCCGGCGCCATGGACCGGGCCCAGGCGAGCCTCGACGCCGCTCGCGACCTGTGCGTCGAACGTGAGCTGCAAGGGCTCATGCTCCGGGTGCACCAGGAGCAGGCCGAGCTCCACGCCGCCCGCGGCCAGTTCGCCGAGGCGTTCGCCGCGCAGAAGGTTTTCGTGGCCACCAAGGAGGGCCTGCGTGCGCGGCAGGAGCAGGCGAAGGCGCTGACCCGGCAGACGCTGTTCGAGACCGCCGAGGCACGTGAGGAGGCCGGCCGGTTCCGGGAGCAGGCACGCCGCGACCCGCTGACCGGCCTGCGGAACCGCCGTTTCGTCGACGAGGAACTCTCCGCGCTGATCGCCGCGAATCCCGACCTGACCGTGGCGATCGCGGACATCGACCACTTCAAGCAGATCAACGATCGGCTCTCCCACGACACCGGGGACCAGGTGCTCGTGCAGGTCGCCAAGGTGCTGGAGACCGAACTGGCGGCCGTGGCCCCGGAGGGGTTCGTCGCCCGGCTCGGCGGGGAGGAGTTCCTGCTGGTGCTGCCCGCTGCCCCGGTCATCCTGGCGACCCGGCAGCTGGACGGGATCCGGCGCGCGATCAGCGAGTTCGACTGGCACGGGATAACGAACGGCCTGCCCGTCACGGTCAGCATCGGCGTCGCCGGGGTCAGCGAGACCTCTCCGCGGAGCCAGTCCGCGGCGCTGGCCACCGCGGACCGCAACCTCTACGCGGCGAAGAACGCGGGCCGCAACCGGGTCGTGGCCGGAACGCCGCCCGAGCCCCGCCCCCGCGCCTACCGCGACCGCGAAGCGCCCTGAGCCCACCCTGTCCGGCCACGCGATCCGGCCCGGCCACGCGATCCGGCCCGGTCGCGGTCGTCCTCGAACTCTGCGGTCCCGGTCGCTTGCCGATCTCCCGGCATGCCCCCAGCGCCAATCTCAGGCAGCGACCACGGTAAGGACCAGCGGACCGGAAGGAATCGGCTTGCCGGCGTTGTTCGGGTAGCCCCACATGCTCGTGTTCCCGGCTTCGTCGGTCAGTGAGAACCCGATCGTGTACTGCCCCGGCGCCAGTCGGCCGGTCGAGACGGCGAGGTGGAAGATGCCGGTGCCGTCATCGTGCTCACCGCCGTACATTCCGCCCTGCGAAGCTCCCGTGCTGTCGTAGATCGTCGCGCTGAACCCCGAGATCGGGGCGAACTCGTCGACCTCGACCGTGACGTCGAAGCCGAGGCCCCACGCGTCCTCGGTCTCCTGCTGCGTCCACGTCGCCTTGGGCAGCTTCGCCGAGAGCACGACCGGCGCCTTCTCGTCCGGCACCCGGGTGATGGTGAGGCCGAGATCGGGGGCACCGTACGCCGTGCCGTAGAACGCGACGTTGCCCGCGCCGTCGGTCAGCTTGACCCCGTCGATCTTGCACGAGCTCGCCCAGCCCGACGGCATGACGATCTCCACCGAGACGGTGCCGTCCTCACTCAGCACCGGAGTGTGCGACGGCTGCGAACACTGGGACAGGTCGACGTCGACGGAGGCCAGGCCGCCAACCGCGCCGTGCGGCGTGAACGTGAGCGCCGTCGACGCCGGCTTGCGCCAGTTGTTGACCTGCGGCTCGGTCAGGGCGAAGTTCGACGCGTTGACGACGTCGTTGCGGCTCACCTGGATCGGCGCCGGCCCCTCCGGCGAGGTGTCGGTGCGGGTGTTGCCCCAGCTGTCGGTCAGGTCGAGCCGGGCCACCTGCCACGTGCCGGACGGCGAGCCGGGCGGCACGACGATCGCGACAGGACAGGTCACCCAGGTCGGGTCGTAGGCCGTCTCGCCGTTGCAGGACCACTGCGAACCACTCTGGGTGAGCTGGAACGTGGAGCTCAGCCGCTTGCCCTCCGGCCCGGCGAGCGTGAGCTTGCCCCGCCGGAAGGCGGACTCGTCGACGATCTGCGCCCGGTAGCGCAGCGTCACGCCCGAACCGTCGTCGTAGAAGCCACGCGGCTGGTCGAAGTCGAAGTAGAGCTGCTGGGCGACCGGCCCTTCGGTGTCGACGAGCTGGGTCACGGCGAGCGCGGCCGGACCCGGGTCGCGCACGGTGCGGGCGTGCGCGACATCGTCGGCGATGGTCACCTTCGTGACGCGCCAGACGGTGTCGGCCGCCGACGAGTAGCGCGGCACGGCGAACTCGTACACGTACGTGGACTCCTGCGCCGTCCCGGACCCCCCGACCTGCGAGCGGCCCCAGTCCAGGTCGTAACTGACCGTGCGAGGCTGGCCGACCTGCTCGTCGCCGGCGAACTGGCGCAGCTCGATCGCGCCGTTGATCCGCTGGGCCTTGGCGGCGCGGTCGGTGATCGTCCACGTGAGATTGACGACGGTGGGATCCTGCGTGACGTCGACCCGCGTGCGGTCGAACGCGATCGACGTGATTTCGAGAACCGGACCGGCGGCGGGCGCCGCCACGGCCGGAGTCGTGATCGTCAGGGCAACCGCGGCGGCTGCCACGGTGGTGACAAGCGTGCGGAGGCGCCAGGACTTCATCTGCTCTCCCCGTACAACGAGATCCCTCGATGGGATGGTGCGCTGAGGATAGCCACGGGCTACGACAGGATTCGTACACGGGCATGGTGGAACCTCGCAGTGACCATCGCCTGCCTCGGCGGCCGAGCTGCCGGATGCGGACGCGAACGAGCCACCCGGTCGGCGTGCGAGCTGCACAATTGATGGCGCCGAGCCGTAACCCGGAGCACAGTCGAGGACCGCGCCGCCGATGAACGCCAGACCGATGCCGCCCGCCGAGGTGGACGTCAGCCCGGCACTGGTACGTCGGCTCGTCGCCGAACAGATGCCGGATCTGGCCGGCCGTCGCCTCCGGATGCTGGCGCACGGGTGGGACAACGTCATGGTGAGGATCGGAGACGACCTCATCGCGCGACTACCCCGGCGGGTGGTCGCCGTCGACCTGGTGCGGCACGAGCAGCGCTGGCTACCCGGCCTGACGTCGCGGCTCCCCCTGCCGATCCCGGCACCGGTCCGCCTCGGCCGGCCCGGCCCCGGCTACCCGTGGCCGTGGAGCGTGGTGCCGCACCTGCCCGGGGACATCGCATGGCGTACCCCGCCGACCGACCACGGCCGGGCGGCCGTAACCCTGGCTGCGTTCCTGGCGGCGCTGCACGTGCCCGCACCGGCGCAGGCGCCGCGCAACCCCGTACGTGGCATTCCCCTGGCCGACCGGGCCGGACGGCTCGCCGACAACCTGGACCGGCTGGGCGCCGCGGTCGACGGCCGGGCGGTGACCCGCATGTTCCGGACCGCGGCCGAAGCACCCACCTGGGACCGGAGTCCCGTCTGGCTGCACGGCGACCTGCATCCCGCGAACATCCTGGTCGACGGCGGTCGGGTCAGCGCCGTCATCGACTTCGGCGACATCACCGCCGGCGATCCGGCCACCGACCTCGCCGCCGCCTGGATGCTCCTGCCGACCGAGGACCACCGCACATTCTGGGACGCCTACGCTGCGGCCGCCCAGCATCCGGCCGATGACGGCCTGCGGATCCGTGCACGTGGCTGGGCTCTGGTGCTGTCTGTGGCCTTCCTCTGCCACTCCGCCGACAACCCGTTGATGGCGGGCATCGGGCGCCGCACCTTCGACGCGGTTCTGGCCGACGATGCCTGACGGGGCGCAGCGGTCCGGCGACGGGCCGCTGCTCGGCCCGCCCGAAGTGGCAGATGAGCGTGCCGAAACTCCGTAGCCGGAGCAGCGCCGGCTCGGTAGAAGGCGGCATGAGGTCTTGGATCTTCACGGCCGAACCCGTCGGCTCACCCGACGCCTACCGTCTCCGTCGTGACTACTACGCCGAGGTCGCCGGCCGCTACTGGAAGCGACCGGCGACCTCGGACGAGATTGATCAGGGCCTGACCGGGGACGGTGCCGAGCTGCTGAAATGGTCCTCAGGGGAAGGTGACCTCGACGAGCGGGCTATTTGCCACCCAGACCTCGTGCTCCTGGCCCGGCCTGCTCGTGAAGTCGCCGAGTGGGGCGAGTAGCCCGGCGAGGACCACCTCTCGCTCGGCCGGGTCAGTGATGGGGCGGGCGGTCGCCGGCAGATCGGCGGTCGCGGACTCTTTGAGGTGGAACGTGAATCCCGGCTGCGCGACCAGGTTGGCGTACCAGTCGCGCGGCCGGCCGGGGGTGCCGGTGATGTAGTACCGGCCGTTCAGCCGGTGGAACCAGATCTCGATCCGGCGCGGTTCGCCAGACTTGCGCCCGATGGTGGTGATGTCGATGACCCGATCCTGCGCCAGCGCCGTGGCGGTCTCGTCGCTCATGTTCGCTGCTTTCCTCGTCGTGGTCCGAGTGTCCTTGAACGGGAACCTCCGACGAGGGTGTCGCTATTTCCACCGCGAACAATCTTCCCAATACCCATCGGAGATGGCAGTCATGGCGACGGGATCGGGGTGGTTTCGAAGTCACCGTGAAACGAGCGCTCAGAAGTAGTCGTGCAGCGTCGGCGCCGGGCCGGCGGTCGCAGTGCGCAGCAGCTCGTCGGTGTCGGCGTCCCCGCCCGCGAGGAAACCACTGCGGCGCAGTTGCTGCGGCGTCGCCGCGCCCGCGTACCAGGAGGCCAGACCGCGCGGTGTCAGCCGGACGGTCCCCGCGCCGCCCGGCTCCAGCCGGCCGTTCCCGCCGGAGAGCACCAGACGGTGGCGGCCCTGGTGCCACGGACAGACATCGTCGGTCAGCTCCAGGTCGACCTCGCCGGTCAGGCACCGCGGCCAGCCGCGGGCGGCGACCGCGGCGGGTGCATCGACGACACGCAGCATCCACGGCTGCGTGGACCCGGGCTTGGCGTCACCCCGTGCCAGCAGCGACCAGACCGGGTCGGACGTGCCCAGCCGGACCAGGACGGTCGGCGCCACGCTGGCCCAACCGCCGAGCATCGCCAGCAACGTACGCGTCGCCTCTGGCGTCAGTCCGACCAGATCGTCCACAGTGAGCTTGCCGCCCGCGTCATAACCAGGGCCTCGGTCCCACCTGGCGTACCCGACAAGGGTGCCGTTGCCGTCCACGGCGACGGTGAACCCGTGGTAATCGGCCAGCAGCTGCGCCGGGGTCGCCCCGAACGTCGGCCCGGAACGCTCCATCATGCCGGTGCCCGCCCGCGCCACCTCGCGGTAGATTTCGCCGACCGCGGGGAGGTCCGCCTCCGTTGCCGGTCGCAAGGTGGTGCCGGCATCGGGGCGGATCTCGGCCAGCACCCGGGTCGGCACCGTGTAGTAGGTCAGCGCGCCGACCTCCTCCCAGCCCAGTGCCCGGTACGGCGCCGGGGTGGTGTCGAACAGCGTGCTGATCACCGCGCCCCGTTCCCTGGCGCTGTGCAGAAGCTCGGTCAGCACGAGCCGTCCCAGGCCGCGTCCACGCAGTTCGGCCGCTGTCGCCACGCCGGCGACACCACTGGTCGGCACCACCCGGCCGCCGAACCATTGGCCCTGCTCGCGGTCCACCGCCTTGGCGACCATCCGCCCGCCCGGCTCGAAGACACCGAGCGTGCGCCGGCCCGGGGAATCGGACGCCCAGCCGTCCGGCATGGGCTGCTCGTGGTACCCGAACGCGAGGCTGCCGAGGTCCCACGCGAGCCGCTGATCCCCGGGCCCGAGAGGCCGCACCTGGTACGTCACACCGGACATCCTGCCAGCCGTTCCGCCGGCAATCGGCCATCGTCTCGGAACCATCTTTCCGTGCGGAGGAATTGGCCACCGTCGCCGCCGAGCGCAGCGCGCTGTTGGCGGCAGATTCGGATACGACCGGAGCGGCCCCAATGCTCTTGACATGCCCGGCGATCTTGGCAAGATCCGTGGCTGCTGCGACCCTCCATGGTCACGGCCACTCCCAGTGCAGCGAGACGGACAAATGGACGATGTATGGACCATCTCCCCAAACGGCGCAGCCGGAAGGGTCGAGCTGACGTTGCGCGCCGCCTCGCGGCCGCTGGTGGCCGTCCTCTCTGACGCGGAATTCGCGAGCGTACGGACCCTGTTGCCGGAAGTCGCCGAGACTGTTCAGCGCGGCGAGTTCAGTCGAGTCCGGCTGGGAACAGCGTTTCGGAACACGATCGGCCGGGATCCGTTCCGCCAGATGACGGGTGCGCCGGCGCAGCGAGGGTTGTTCGCATGGTGGGCAGATTGCGCGTACGTCGTCATCGGTCTCAGCTTCGCGGCCGACCACAGCCACTGGCTGCGATTCGCGGGCTATGTATTCGCTGCCGGCGCCTTCGGTGATCTCGTTGGGCACGCTCGGCGCAGGCTCCGCCGACAACCGCGTCGCTGACGAGGTGCATCTGGCGGATGAGGATGTCGCCCGCCCGGCGTTTGGACGGCTGGGGCCGGGCCGCAGGCGGGCGAAAGAGGTGGACGGCGCCACCATCGGAGCCCGGCCGATGCGGGGATCTCAGACCTGGGCGCCGGAGTCCTTCGACGGCGTGACGGTCGCCCGAGCATCAGCGCCGGTCGGATGCGACACCCTTCAAGTTCGAGGAATCGGCAAGCTGGTCCCCTCCGTCCGGCACAACGCGACTCCAACCGCAACAGCAAAGATCGGCATCATCGGGTAACGGAACCGATCCCATGCCGGGAAGAACGCGAAAACCCCGGTGTAGTAGACCAGAAACCCTCCAAGTAGCACCGTGGGCCAGCGCCACCTTCTCCACGCCTTCATGAACCCGGTCAGCGCGAGGAACATGAACCCCCAGTAGACCAACGTTGACACACGCATGAGGCGGCGCAGATCCGATTGAGACCAATCGGTCCCACGGGCCACGTAGATCCAAGCGTTCTCAGACTTCGCGTACAGCCCGAGAATCTTCTTCGGCGCGTGCTCGACAACACTCATCGGATGATCCTGAAGGTAACCGACAAACGCCCGCTTGGCAGCGTCGTTACGTTCGACCTCGTCTTTTACCGAGGCGATCGGATTGGCGACGGGGTCACGCGACCACCAATAGCCGTTATCGGTGTGCACCCCCTGCCACAGGTTGATCCCGCCATTGTTCGAGACCAGTGTCGGCGACCCGAGCATCACGAAATTGCGGACGGTCCACGGTGCGATCACCGCCAACATGACGACGGCCATCACCGCAGTCCGGACGACAGGCAGCACCAGCCGCCGCCGGTAGGCGATGCCGATCATGCAGAGTACGACGGGAAACAGCAGAACGGTCGGACGCACCAAGCAGGCGGTACCGAGCAGTGCACCGACGACACACACCCGCCACCAACCGGGCAGCCGGACGGCGGCGCAGAGCATCGCCATCACCAGCAGTGTGAACAGCGGCTCAGTACCCAGCACCGCTGTCCATGCCCACGACTCCGGCAACAACGACCAGGCCAATGCGGCCACGAAACCCACTCTGACGGATCCGGTGATCCGCTTCGTCAGTGAGAAGACCAGCACCGCCACACCGGTCGTCAACAGGACCTGGGCGGCGAGACCGACCCACAGTTGCGGGCCGAACGTCCTGAACAGCACCGACAGCACCAACGGCCAGCCAGGGGGCCAATACGCAGTCGGATGACCGTGCATCTGGTAGCCGCCGCCTTCGGCCAGCGTTCGCGCGGACTCGAAATAGAAACTGAAGTCGGAAACAGGCGTGGGATGGACGAAGGTTACCCATGCGCCGCGAATAGCCAGGTTCACGACCACCACCAGCACCACAGCGGGCCACGCCGACGAACCTCGCGTTCGGCGGCCGCGGGCGGCCCGGGGCGCCGAGACCGCTGCGCCGGTCTCGGCCCGATCAAGAGCGGGTGTCTCCGTCACGATGCCGGATCCTATCCGGGCATTACAGGGCAAACCGGTTTACACAGTACGCGGCGCGTTGGCGAGAACCGAGGAAGGGCCGGCGAACTGACTCCCGACGCAAGTCCGCCCCTCCGTCACTGAGGAACGCCGTCCTGCGTCCCGGCGCCGGGTGTCAGACACGCCCGGTCGGGTGTCGTATTGTCAGAAAATGCCCGATCCCGACACGAGCCGCGACAGCGCGGCTGCCAAACGAGCCGCCGCTGGGACGCCGCGCAAAGACGCCGGCGGGCAGCCGTTGAGGACGAAGGCCGACAAGCGTGCCGAGGCCAAAGCCGCCAAGGCGCGTGCTCAGGCGATGCAGAAGCGCCGCCAGGCGTTGGCCGGCGTCGGCGCCGCGCTGTTCGTGCTGGCCCTGGTCGTCGGGCTGGTCGTGTGGATCAAACACTCGTCGCCCCCGAACTCGGTCACCGCGAGCGCGGTCGACAGTTCCACCACGACCCCGTCGAGCACGGCGTTTCCGCCGCTGCCCCCGGGTGCCGACCCGGCCCTGAGCACCAAGCCGACCGTTACCGCGGGCACGGGCGACCTCACCAAACTCACGACGACGCCCCTCATCCAGGGCACGGGCGCTGCGGTCAGCTCCGGTCAGACGGTCACCGTGAACTATGTCGGCGCCACCTACGCCGACGGCAAGGAGTTCGACTCCTCCTGGAGCCGCTCGGAGGCGTTCAGCTTCCCGATCGGAGCCGGCCGCGTCATCGAGGGCTGGGACCAGGGGCTGATCGGGGTCAAGGTGGGCAGCCGGGTCCAACTCGACATCCCGGCGGACATGGCCTATGGGGAGAATCCGGGCGGTGGACAACCGGCCGGCGCGCTGCGATTCGTCGTCGATGTCCTCTCGACGTCCTGACCACAGGCGCCCATCTGCGGTCGAGATTCCAGCGATGTCGGGCAGATCGTCAGCCCGAGCTGCATCCGTACTGGCACTACGAGACATCGACTGTCATGCCCTTCGACGCCCTGTTGTGCCAGCTCTGCACCAACACGATCTTGGCAACCCAAGATCTCAGCCTGCATCGACGGACTGACGGCGAATTCAGCCAGCCGCCCGGAAAGCCACTACGTTGGCGACAGCAACCAGCCGCCCACCAGGCCAACGGCGGCCAGCAGGAAGCCGGCAATCAGGGCCGGGCTCCGCACCGGACGGCCAGCGAGGATGCCAACGAGACCAGCAGTCAGGCCCAATAGAGCCGCCGCGCCGGGCAGGGGGCGGGCCCAGTCCGGCCCGCGCATCGGGCAGACCATCTGCCCGCCGGTGCCGAAGCAGGCGTTGGACATGAGATAGCTCGAATCGAAGATCACATATCCGACCAACAAGAACAGCAAGCCGAATACCCCGATGAATCCGACGACATCATGCAAGCCGCCGTACCGCGCGCTGGTGAACCGTCCGGGCCGCACCGTTATCCATTTTCTTCCGGGCTGACGCAATTCTCGCAACGGCTAGCGTCCGACCGCTCGCGCAGTTCCCTGCGCCACAACTCATGTTCCCGCATCAGCCAGGCAGCCCCCTGGAGCATGAATGCCGCCAGGAACCAACCGAACCAAAACAGGCCCCAGACCCTTCGGTTGTCGTGGTCGATACCGTCGGCGTTCAAGGTGATGACACCTGCGACGAACGCGACCACCATGAGCACCGGCAGAACGGCGCGTGATGCTGGGTGCAGGCGGGGCAGCTCGGGCATGGGGCAATCTCCTCGTCGGGAACGGGTCATCCTGGCTGCTCGAACGCAGGCGAACAAGGCCCGACTGGTCACGCTGCCGTCATTCCCACGGACACGCCTGAGGTCGGCCGTTGGTGCCCCGCGGCCGCATCGCACGGGACGGTTTGGGAGCCGACATCCTGGTCCAGGGACCTGTGATCGGAGGGCTCCTCCAGGAGCATGGACGTACATCGATATTGATACTCTCGACGCCGCTCCCGCCCGGTCGGGTTGCGTTCATCGATGGTACGGGGGAGGAACACGATGCGTCGCATCGCATTGTCAGCTGCTATCGCAGTGGCTGTGGGGACCACGGCAGTGGTCGCCACGCCGGCCGCTTGGGCCGACGGGCCCACGGGCGCGTCCCGGGTCAGCGTCGCCTATGACGGCGGGCCCGCCAGCGACTCCAGTCACTTCCCGGTCGTCTCCGGCGACGGCCGGGTGGTCGCATTCGGGTCCAATGCCAACAACATCGTCCGGCAGGACTTCAACAATGTGTACGACACCTTTGTCCGGGATCTGAGTACCGGAGTCAGCACACGGGTCAGTGTCGCGACCGACGGCACCCCGGCCAACGCCGCCAGCTACGGAGCCGCGCTCTCGTACGATGGAAGGTTTGTCGCCTTCTACTCGGCCGCCACGAATCTGGTGCCGGGCGACACCAACAAGGCCTCCGACGTCTTCGTTCACGACCGGCAGACCGGCACCACGAGCCGGGTGAGCGTGGCGACCGATGGCACCGAGGCGAACGGTTCGAGCCAGAACCCGCAGGTGTCCGCCGACGGGCGGTGGGTTACCTACAGTACGACCGCGACCAATCTTGCCCCGGGTGCGGTCGGCTCGAAGTCCAAGGTGCTCCTGCACGATCGGGAGACCGGCAGGACCACCGAGGTCAGTGTCCGGCCCGACGGTACGTCCGGTTCCGAGGAGAGCCGCCTTCCGAGCATCTCCGCCGACGGCCGGTACGTCGGCTTCATCTCCTCGGATCGGCAGATCGTGCCCTCACCGCGGTTCATCCCCATGAACGCGTACGTGCGCGACATGCAGTCCGACACCACCGTTCGGGTCAATGCGACATCGCTCTCGAGCCTCGGTTACGCGATTCCGAAGGTGGGAACCCCCGTGCTGGTGTCCTCGGACGGCCGGTACGCGAGCCTTTTCACCGACACGGCCATGGTGCCCGAGGACACGAACCACGCCGCTGACGCGTACCGCATCGAGCTGGCGACCGGCTCGGTGACCCGGGTCAGCGTGGGAGTCGACGGCGTTCAGGGCGACAGGGCCAGCGGCCTCACCGTGACCGGCGCGCCGATGTCGGCCGATGGGCGGTACGTCGCGTTCGACAGCGAGGCGACGAACCTCGTTCCCGGCGACACCAACGGCGTGCGCGACATTTTCGTCCGGGACACGGTAGGCGGCACCACCACCCTGGTCAGCAAGGGCGAGGCGCCGAACACTCGGGCCTCCTACTACCCAGCGATCGCGGCGGACGGGAGCGTCGTGGTGTTCACCACCGACGGAGCGCTGACCGCCGACGACACGAACCTCCGCAATGACGTCTACCTCGCCCGCTACCAGGGCTGATCTCAAGTGAGCAGTCCTCGCCGAGATCACTGAATCCTGGACGCGAACGCAGCGGGCCCGACCTCTTGACAGGGCCCGCTGCGGGCGGTGCGCGACGTGCGCATCGGCGCGGCTCGGGTCAATCTTGCGGCGGCGCATTCGCGTTCCGGCTAGCGATCCGGTGTCCGGCCGGGCGGTCGGCCGTAGGCGCGGTGGTAGTCGGCTGTGAACCGGCTTATGTCGGGGTAGCCCCAATGTGCGGCGATGTCGGCGAGGGTGGCGCGGTCGCCGGGCATGAGGTCGCGGAGTTGCTGGTGGGCGCGGTCGAGCCGGACTCTGCGTAGGAATGCCATGGGGGTGGTGTCCAGGTGGCGGCGGAAGGCGCGCCGGACGGCGTGGACGCTGACGTGGGCGGCCCGGGCGATGTCGATGAGGCTGATGTCGAGGTCGGCGTTTGCGTCGATGAACGCGGTCGCGCGGGTCAGGGCGGCCGGGGTGGCGTCGGTGCGATCCTGGTAGCACGGCTCGGGGGTGCAGGTGTTGGGAAACGTGGTCAGCACGGCCGCCGCCAGCAGCCGGGTCAGCGGCCCGATCATCAGGGGATGGGTGATGAACTCGGGGCTGTTGTTCAGGCTGTCGCTGACGTAATCGACGACGTGCAGCCAGCGGCCGGCATCCGCGGGGTGGGCGGGGCGCCGGGCGGTGAAGCACAGCGGGGGCAGGGGATCCTCGGGGCGGTTGCGGGCGGCCTCGGCGATCGCCTGCGGCGCGAGGCCGACCAGCGAGCCCAGGAACGATTCCTGCCGCAGGTGGCATGGTCTGTCCGTGTCGGCTTGCAGGAAGAGGTCGCCGGGGCCGAACCGATCGTCATGGGCAAGGTCGGTGCGTACCCCGCGATGGACCCGTACCACGCTGATCGGCATGAAGTGGCGACCACGGAGTTCGGTCGTCGCCTGGTGTTCCATGGTGTCGAGATGAAACGGTCCGGGGTCAAGCCGCACGTGGCGGAGAAGGTAGGTGGCGGGGTCGCGCTGGATGGTCAGCATCGCGTCGTACGCGGCGGTGAGATAGGTCCGGGCGCGGTCCGGGTCGGTGGTGGCGAACTCGACCCGGTGCCGGGTCGGCTCTCGGACGACCACCGTGGCGGGCACGTGACCGGACATGCGGGGCTTCTTCATGACCGGAGGGTCCGGGTCGGAGTCTGACCGAACGTCTGCCGATAGTCGGCGGCGAAGCGGTGCTGGCCGGCGAACCCCCAGCGGGCGGCGACGTCCGTGACGGTGACCCCGTCGCCCAGATCGGCGGCGATCAGCTCCTCGTGGGCTCGGGCCAACCGCACGCGGCGCAGGTAGGCCGCGGGGGTGGTATCCAGGTGGCGGCGAAACGCCTGATGCAGGGTACGGGGCACCACCCGGGCTGCCGCCGCGATGTCGGTCAGGGTGATCGGTTGTTCGGGGTGGGCGTCGATGAACGCCGTCGCCCGGCGTGCCACGGCCGGGGTGGCCGGGTCGCGAGGCCGGCGCTGCTCGGTGATCATGGTCGTGTTCGGGAACGTGGCCAGCAGACTTGCCGCGACCGCCTGTTCAGCGGCGGCAAGCAGCAGCGGCGGCTCCAGGTCACCGCGGTAGATGCCGCGCCGCGCGAACGTCAGTGTGGTCGACCATTGCCGCTGCGCCGCCGCCGAGATCGGCTGCAGCCCGGTGAACTGGACCCGCGTACCGTCCAGCCCGGTCTGCTCCTCGGCCACCCGCAGCAGCACCTCCCACCTCACGCGCACACCGGTGTACTGGCAACAGTCACTGACTATCGTGACGCCGTCGGGTGGGAACAGCCACAGGCCGCGCTTGCCCACCCGCACCTCCTCACCGTGCCAGCGCATCAGGTGCCGACCGGCAGCCACCTGCGCGCCCATCACGTAGGAGGTGGGCGGCCACTCCGCATACGCGGTCACCGCCGTGTAGCGGGTATAACCGGACGTCAGCACGCCGAGAGCAGCGGCCTCGGTATGGAACTCGAACCCGTGGGCCCGGGGCCGTACCCAGCGCCGATGGTCGGCATAGACGGCGCAGGCCCACGCATAGTGCTCGTCAGGGTCACGGGTACGAACCATGCTGATGTGCGACGGCGGCCCTGCGCTGGCCGCGCCCCCACCACTGGCACGCCGGAAGGCGATGGGGTCCTGCTCCGGCATCACCACCCCCAAGGCTGTGCCACGCCACCTCGACACGGCGCTCCATATCGACCCGGGGCGGACATCGTTCACCCTGCCACCCCACCCCGCATGGCGATAGGTCTGTAGGACCCTGCCCGATCGTGTCGAAACTGGACCTCCGCAGCCCACGGCTGGTGTTCCGAGCCACTGTCCTGGGCGGACGGCAGCTAACCACGGAGGAACGCGCCGCTCTGACTGGTGGACACCCAGCACAGTGGCACTCCGGATGGGCGAGACATTCGCAGTTCGCGCCCTGGACGCCCTCGGTTCCCACGACGTCGCGGTTCGGCTGCACGACGGCGTGAAGCTCATCAACTCGTAGCCCCAGAGCGTCTGGACGCCAGCCCCCGGTCGCCGTACGAACAGCGCACCGAGCACTCATTCGCGACCTGGCCCGTTAGAGCCCCCAACCCGATCTGACCTCCGGTCGCGGCGGCAGTGCAGGGGCCTGTCAAACGAACGGTGTAACAGCGGTTAGTTGGTGGTCGGGTTGAGGCGGCCTTCGAAGGTCATCTCGAAGGCGTTCAGGGCGGGTTTCCAGCGCATCGCCCACCGGCGTCGTCCGACGCCGGTCGGGTCGAGGCTCATGATGGCCAGGTAGACACATTTCAGCGCCGCTTGCTCGTTCGGGAAGTGCCCCCGGGCTCGCACTGCCCGGCGGATGCGGGCGTTCACGCTCTCGATCGCGTTCGTCGAACACACAATTTTGCGGATCTCGACGTCGAAGGCCAGGAACGGCACGAACTCCGCCCAGGCGTTCTCCCAGAGCCGCACGATCGCCGGGTAGCGCTCGCCCCAGGCTTCGGCAAACTCGCCGAACCGGGCCTTCGCGGCGGCTTCAGTGGCGGCGGTGTAGACCGGCCGCAACGCTTTGGCGATGGCGTCGTAGTGCTGGCGGCCGGCGTACCGGAACGAGTTGCGCAGCAGGTGGATCACGCAGGTCTGCACCACCGCGAGGGGCCAGGTCTGCCCGATCGCGTCGGGCAGACCTTTGAGCCCGTCGCAGACCACCATGCAGGCGTCGGCAACGCCCCGGTTCTTCAGTTCGGTGAGGACCTGCAGCCAGTACTTGGCGCCCTCGCCGCCGTCGCCGGCCCAAAGCCCGAGGATGTCGCGGGTGCCCTCGACGGTGACGGCCAGAGCGACGTAAATGGGCCGGTTGGCGACCTTGCCATCGCGGATCTTCACGTGCACGGCGTCCAGGAAGATCACCGGATAGACCGGGTCGAGGGGCCGGTTCTGCCACTCGGCCATCGCGTCCAGGACCCGGTCGGTAATCGTGGAGATGGTCTGCCGTGACACCTCGGCCCCGTAAACCTCGGCCAGGTGAGCTTGGATCTCGCCGGTCGTCAGCCCTTTCGCGGACAGGGAGATCACCATGTCCTCAACCCCGGTCAGCCGGCGCTGGCGTTTCTTGACGATCTGCGGCTCGAAGCTGCCCTCACGGTCACGCGGCACGCTGATGTCGACCGGGCCGACCTCGGTCAGCACGGTCTTGGACCGGTTGCCGTTGCGCGAGTTGCCGCCGTTCTTGCCGGCCGGGTCGCCCTTGTCATAGCCGAGATGGTCGGTGATCTCGCCGTCCAGGGCGGCCTCGACCACGCGTTTGGTCAGCTGCTGCAGCAGACCGCCTTCGCCGGTCAGCTGCAGGCCCGCTGCGCGGGCCTGCTCGACCAGCCGGCCGACCAGTTCAGCGTCCACACCGTCGTCGACCGGCTTGTTCTTCTTCGACACCGCCGCAGTATCCACGGTGCTCGCTGGGTCAGTCATCAGGTGCTACTCCCTTGATCAGGAGTTACACCGTTCGTTTTACAGACCCCAGTGCAGCGAAAACCAGCCCCGGCCGATGCCTGTGTGACGCCTCTCGTAGACCTCGAAGCCGGCTGCGGCGAGCAATTCGGTCTGCGCCTGCGCTGGGTGGAAGGCGAACCACAGGGTGCCTGCTCGCCTGGATTCCCTCACGGTGCCGGTTCTGCTGCTGGCCTTGGCGCCTCGGCGTCGGCCGGGTCGGAGCTGAGTGGCACGCGGCAGATCCAGAGATGTGCGGGTGGCACATTGCGCCAGACGATCGGGCTGCGCGTCACGTCGCCGAACGTCGCGGTAAGACGCCTGCGGAACTGCCTTGTGGCCGGCAGCGGCCGGACCGGGACGGTGATGATCGTGGCGAAGGTGCCGTGCGGGTGCAGGACATGGGCGACCCCACTGAGGATCTGCTCCTGGGCTGGCGGCGGTATCAGTGACCAGGGCAGAGCGCTGATGATCAGGTCGACGGGTCCGATGCCGACGTCGTGGAGCAAGCGGGGCAGGTCGGCGGCGTCACCGTGGATGACGTTCAGCGCGGGCCACGCCCGGGTCAGGTAGGCCGCCATCGCGGTGTTGCGTTCGACCGTGCAGAACGTGCTGTCGGGAGGCAACCAGGCCTGTATGGCGCGGGTGATGGTGCCGCTGCCGGGGCCGAGTTCGACGACGGTGCGTGGCATGCGGGCGGTGTCGATCAGGCCGGCGGCCTGTGCCGCCAGGGCCCGGCCGGTCGGGGCGATGGCGCCGATCTCGCGGGGCCTGCGCAGCGCAGCCAGAAGAAACCCAGTCGTGCCACGCACCTGAGCAGCTCTGGTCTGGAAGGCCGGGGGGCTGGGTTGATGCTGGGCCGTGGTCACGGTGATGCCCTTCTGTCGATCTCGGACGCGGTGGTCAGCGAAGACTCACTGCCGTGACTGCTGGCCGCTCGGGCCGGTGCCTCCGGCCGGCCGGTGAGGTGCAGCAGCGTGACACCGCCGATGATGAGGACGATCGCGGCGATCTTGCGGGCGTTCATCGCCTCGCCGAACAGCGCTGCGCCGATGATGGCCAGCGCTGCCGTACCGACTCCCGACCAGATGGCGTAGGCGACGCCGACCTCGATGCCGGCCTTGAGGGCGCGGGCGAAGCAGACGTAGCTGACGATGTAGAGGGCAGCCGTAACGAGGGTCAGGATTCGGCTGCTCAGCCCGTTGGAGGCGGTGAGCGTCGCTGTGGCGATCACCTCGGACACGATCGCCGCGCTGAGCAGGAGCCACGCCGTCATGGCTGCTTCTGCTGGATCTCCTGGCAGACCTCGCGCCCGGCCTGTCGCGTTGCGACAGCACGCAGTGCTCGCAGCAGCTGGTGATCGATGCGGCGCTCGGGTGGCCTGTCGGCTCGTTGCGGGACCGTGCTCGGAGTGGCCGCCGGTTGGCGATGACGGACAGCGACGGCGTACGCCTCGTGCGCGCGACGCATGAGGCCGGCGGACTGCTCCATATCCAAGGCGAACACGTGGTTATCCTCACTACCGTCAATGTGCAATTTGCACTTTCTTTACATGTATTTAGTTTCAAAATACTGCGGGTAGAGGTCTCTCACAAGCGGAAACTTGTCACATGGTTATCCTCACCGCTGTCATTGTGCAATTTGCAGATCCTCGACACGTATTTAGGGCCCCTAACATGATCTACAACTGAACCGATATTGATCAGCGCCACCGTGTTGAGATCCATCTCATTCGAGGGGCGTGGGTCAGCCGTGGATCATCGACGACGATCTGTGGGACCGGATCGGGCCCAAGTGGCCGCCCTGGCCGGACAGAGCACCCGGGCCACGGCCGGTCCCGGACCGTCAGTACCTGTAGGGCATTTTGTTTGTGCTCTACACCGGCATCGGGTGGGAAGACCTGCCGCAGGAACTCGCGTGCGGCTCCGTGATGACCTGCTGGCGACGGCTCAAACGGTGGACCGACGCTGGGGTGTTCGACCGGCTCCACCGCATGCTGCTCGCCGACCTGAACGCTGCGGGCCCGCATCGACTGGTAATCGACTACGCGCGGGCGCCGGGACGGTCCCTCCACAGTGTGTGGGCGATCCGACTACTCCGAGCCTGCCAACTTGGACACCGAGGGTGGAGAGATCGGCCCAATCAAAGCAGGAGTACTGCCGCCCTCCCTTCGCCTTGATCAGGGCAGCCTCTACGCGGGGCAGGCTGATACCAACGCTCCGAGGTCGTGTGGCAGGAGGCCGCAGACCGCGGCGACCCGGACGCCATGGTGGGCCTGGTGTACGGCTCGCGTTGGAGCGCGGCGATCACCAGGGCGCGCTTCGCTGGCTGGACCCGGTCCTGGATCAGGATGCGATCTTCCCCATCACGGCAGTGGGTGTCGCATTCCGTGACCATGGCGACGGCCCAACGGCGCTGCGCGCCTTCAGCCGAGCTATCGACCTTGGCGATCCGTACGCGATGCAGTACACGGCGGCGATGCTCGAGGTCCAGGGCCGCGCTGGTGACGCTGCTCGGTTAGCGCCCAGCCCGAGCGGTGTGGGAGGCCGCGGAGGGCGACGATACGGCGTTTCGGTGACGGCGCCGGGCCCGGATCGGCCGCCGGGACCGGCCGACGCCGCGTACATGCCGCGTTGCATACCGGCGTGCATGCCGCGTGCATGCCGCGCGACGAAGACTGCCAGCGGCACGCACCATCCGCGGCTACTTGTTTCATTGACATAGGACCGCAGCCCCGGCCAGGCCAGGTCGAGGTGATCGACAGGTTCGCTCTCATTTGCGGCTGCCAGACGAGTACGGCGAAGCGCTTCGTCGGCCGGCTCCGGGGCGGCACATTTCTGGCCGCCCCGGAGCCGCGCCTGGGTCGAATGCTGAGCGGTATCGCAGCAGCGACGTTACCCCGGCGCCGGCCACGCTCAGTCGACGAGTGACGATCTCATCCCTGCAAGACGCGCTGCGGCTTGAACCGGCGAACCTCCTGTGGCCAGCCGCATGCCTCCGCGATTTTGCCGGCCCACATCCGGGCGGTGGCCTCATCCGGCACGTTCACGATGGTCAGGCCACCCAGGAACTCTTTGGTCTCGACATAGGGCCCGTCGGTGAAGACGATCGCACCGCTTGTGGCGTCTGCGCTGAAGACCGGGCCGTCCTCTTCCTCCAGGCCCCCAGCGAAGACGAATGCCCCGGCGGCCTTGATCTCGTCAACGACCGCCCTGGCGAGCGGACCGCGCCCGCGGAACCACTCCTCGGTGTGGTCCCCCACCCACTGCTGATTGAAGTAGATAAGGTACTCAGGCATGTCCGCTCCTTCTGATCTTCCGGACCTGATGTCCGTCTCTGCATACGCTACGAACGGCATCCGGCAGATCCGACACTCTCCAGCTTGATTTCTGTCAATGGGTCAACGCGGCCCTCACATCGGCGTGAGAGTACGCGGGACACATCCAAGACCGCTTCGTCCACCACGCCCGCCGGATCATGGTGCACGACGCGCGGCGTACCTGCGGATCTCTGCTGGCCGACCTGGACGTGCACCCCGGGTAGCCATGCAGATCTCCGGCACGCCAACTTCAAGATCACGATGGAGATCTACAGCCAGGTCACTGATCAGCAGACACGCGACGCCCTCAAGCGCCTCGGGGAGAGCTTGAGCCGAGGCCCCTGCTGTACCTTGCTGCTGTACGGGGCTCCCTCGACGCCACCTCACCGAGGAGATAAGGCCGCTGACCAGGCACGCTGGTGGGGCGGGCGGGACTCGAACCCGCGACCGAGGGATTATGAGTCCCCTGCTCTAACCCACTGAGCTACCGCCCCCATACCGGCGGCGATCCTATCCCGCGTGTCCGACTCCGAGCCACCGAGCCACGCTCCTCCCATGAACGCGTCCGGGCGCCTCCGCCCCCGAAACCGCAGTTCACACCGCCGCCGGAGCGGCTCCCAACATCGCCAGCACAGCCCCGGCCGTACGCCAGCCGCCGGCCAGTGCACCCTGGATGGACGGGCTGTCGCGATGGTCGCCCGCGACGAACAGTCCGTCGCCCAGGTCGACGGGCTTACGCAGGCGCCCTTGGGGCACCGGGGCGGCCGGCAGCGCCTCGGGCACCGAGGCGATGCTGATCAGATCCCAGTCGTCGGTGGGTACGCCGTAGATGCGGGCGAGTTCGGTGCGTACGACGGCCTCGGACGCTCCGGACGGTGCCGACACCCCGACGACGCTGGCGGCGATCAGGCTGCGGCCGGGTGGGGCGTACTCGGGGGCGGCGTTGCTCACGACGACCGTGTTCGCGATGATCTCCCTCCGGTCGCCGTCGATCAGGAGGGTGGGTTCGCCGATGGGCGGCTCAGCCGTACCGAAATAGTAGGTGGTCAGGCCGTGCATCCGCGGTCGCGGCAGTGCGGGCAGCAGGCTGGCCGCGGTGGCCGGGTCGGTGGCGACGATGATCGTGCGGGCGTGGATCTCGCCGCCGTCGGTGACCACCAGGCCGGGGCTGACCGACAGGGTACGGGCGCCGATGAGCAGCTGCGGGTACGGCAGCGGCCCGGCGACCGCCGCGGGCAGGGCGGCCATCCCGGCGGCGGGCACCCCGAGCCGTCCGCGGGCGAACGAGCGCAGCACCATGGCGAAGACGTGGCTGGAGGTGTCCAGCGCACGGTCGGCCAGCACGCCGGACAGGAATGGGCGGAGCACCTCTTCGATGATCCGGTAGGAGAGTCCGGCGCGGCGCAGCGCCTCTTCGGTGGTGGTCTCGGGCGCGTCGAGCAGCTTGCGTGGGTCGATGGTGGCGCACCGGGTCGCCAGCGCGCCGAATTTGAGCCGGTCGGCGAGGCTGCCGATGCCGGAGCCGAGGGTCTGCGGGGCGGCGAGCGGGTCGCGCAGCGGGTTCTCCAGGCGGTGCAGGGTGCCGCCGCGGCGCACGAGCACGCCGGGTGTGAAGTAGCGCAGGTCGAGGGCGCCGAGGTCGACCAGGGCGGGGAGCCGGGGGTACGCGGTATTGAGCACCTGAAATCCCCGGTCGAGCCGCCAGCCGTCCACGACGTCGGTGGCGACCCGGCCGCCGAGCCGGTCGGCTGCTTCGACGAGCAGCCAGTCGACGCCGGCGCGGTCGAGCCGGCGGGCAGCGGCCAGCCCGGCAAGGCCGCCGCCGATGATGGCAACGTCCACCTGTATGGGTTGGGACACCGGGCACCTCACCAACGGGACATTCGACGCGGAACCCAGCCTAACGTCGCGTGCCTCCGGGGGCAGGGCAAACAAAAACCCGCCCGGTGGGCGGGTGGTGAAAGAAGCTCCCCCGATTGGACTCGAACCAATAACCTGCCGGTTAACAGCCGGCTGCTCTGCCAATTGAGCTACAGGGGATCGCGGCCGACACCGGTTACCCGGCTGTCGTGGCGACGGATACACAGTACAGGACGCGGCGGACGTTGTGCGGGGCGGGTGTGGGACGCGCCGGATGGGTAAAACACGGGATGCGGGTGTGACGGACCGGCAGGATGGGTACGTACCACCGCAGACGCACGCGCGTCACCGAGTGGAAGGAGCCGCCATGCGCGGAAAGCTCATGTTCATCAGCGGTCTCGCGGCGGGCTTCGTCCTGGGCAGCCGCGCCGGCCGGGAGAAGTACGAGGAGATCCGGGCCAGCGCCAAGAAGCTGTGGGAGCACCCGAGCGTGCAGGAGGCCGCCGGCGTTGCCCAGGCTCAGGCGAACAAGTTGTACGCCGAGGGCAAGGACAAGCTCAATTCGTCGAAGCTGGGCGAGATGATGCACTCGGCGGAGAGCTCGGCCTCGGGAGGCTCGAACGCGCGCTCCGCGAAGGTCACGGCGTCCAGCGATTCGCTGTCCGGATCGAACAGCGCCGGTAAGACGTACTGACACCGCCGTGTGTGATCGGGGCCGTCCGGACCGGGCGGCCCCGATCTCTGTGCGGGGCGGGACGGCCCGGGTTGCGCGGGGAAAGGGTGGTGGGTCAGGCGGCGCGGGCCGTGGTGGGTGGTGACAGGCCGCGGCCGGTGAGTTCCGCGTGGGCGTACGAATACTCCGCCGCGATGGCGTCGGCCTGCGCGACCGGATCGGCCGACCAGCCCCGCGGTTGACCGGCGTCCGCCGCCGATCGGATCGGGTGCCAGGCGCCGGTGGCCACGTCGATGAACTCGGTGCCGGGGGTGTCCCCGGCCATCAGGTGGCGCACCGCGGTGCGCCACACCTCCGTGGTGGCGGTCAGGCTGGACCGGGCGGCGGTGCGCAGGGGCGCGGGACATCGGATCCGCCAGGGTCCGGGTGCGGCGGCCGCGAAGGCCCGGGGCAGGTCGTCGAAGTGGGCGCCGTCGGGGTTGGTGACCGGGTACTGACGATCATCGTCGAGGCGGACCTGCAGCGCGTCGGCGGCCTTGTCGGGGTCGGCGGCCTCGAGGGCGGCGGCGATGCGTGCCTGGACGATCGACAGCCCGGCGTCGGCGAGCCGGGTGAGCGCGTCGGCCGGGTCCTGCCAGCTGCAGGCGAGGTCGGCGAGGTCGAGGCAGATGCCGAGCCGGTCCTTGTCGGTGCGCGCGAGGGCGGTCGCGGTCTGTTCGGCGTTGCCCAGGACGTGGCCGGGAGCGGGCTGGAAGCCCACCCGGACGGCGCGGCCGGTCTGCCAGGCGATCTCGGCGAGTCCGCTGGAGAGCCGGCCGAGGATGCGAGCGCAGGATCGTTCGCGCTCGGCGTCCCAGGTGTCGCTGCGGCCCAGGCCGAGGGTGCTGACGGCGCCGCGGACGGTGTCGTCCGGCAGCAGGTCGACGAGGATGCGGGCGAGGTCGAGGGTGTACTCCAGCCGGGCGGGATCGCTCCAGTCGGGTTGACTACTGCGCGTAATCAGTTCGTCGTCGTACTGTACGCCGTTCAGGGTGACCACCTCGAGGCCGCGCGCGTCGAGCTCGGCGCGGAGGCGGATGCGGGCGCGGCCGTTGCCGGCGAGCAGGGCGGCGAGGGACGGCGGCAGCCAGAGCCCGAGCCCGAGGGTGTCGACCTCCAGCCGGGCACGCACGGCGTTCGCGTACGTGTCGAGCTGGGCGATGAGGGTGGCGAGGTCGCGGGCGGGCGGAAGGTCGAGGTCGCAGGCGAGGTGCACGATCCGGCCCGAACGGTGGCGCAACCGCATCAGTGTCCTCCCGGGACCAGGGCCTCGCCGATGCAGATGCACGTGCATCGGCTCGTGCTCGGGACTCCAGTATGGACTGGTCGATCGTGGACTTCCGACGCGTGCGTGGCGGACCACAGCGTTGCCATGACGCCTCCATCCGTGGGTTGCTCGTCCCGGGATACGCGGGTGGGCGGCTCGCCGGATCACCGGCAGGTGCGAGGAGCGGCGCCGCGACCGGCGAGAACGCGACCCCGGCGAGGACCGTACATCGTCGCCTGTCTATCAGCTTGCCCGCGGTGACCTGCTCCGGAAAGCCGTGGGGACAAGTCGGCACACCACGGAGAGCGACGACCGCCGTGCATCAAATGCACGTTCGGACACGATCACTCCACCGGGGGACGAGACACCCGGCGCGGGCGCGCTACCGCGTACCCGCGTCCGCGGTGCTGCGCGTGCTGAGGCCCTTCTCGCTGCCCTTCTTCAGCTTGCGGTCATCGCGCAGCTGCAGGAACGGCTCGTCGTCGGGCGAATGGCCCGCCGCGATGGCGCGGCCGCGTTCCAGTTCGGCGTCCAGCTCGGCGCCGAGCAGGATCGCGATGTTCGAGATCCACAGCCACACCAGGAAGGCGATGACGCCGCCCAGGGTGCCGTACGTCTTGTTGTAGTTGGCGAAGTTCGCCAGGTAGATCGCGAAGGCCGCCGAGGCGACGACCCACAGCACGACGGCGAAGATGCCACCGGGGCTGACCCACCGGAAGCCGCCCGTCTTCGCGTTCGGCGAGGCCCAGTACAGGATCGCGAACATCAGGCTGACCAGGATCACCAGCACCGGCCACTTGACGATGTTCCAGGTGGTGACGGCGGCGCCGCCGAGGCCGATCTTGTCGCCGACGACGTGGGCGAGCTGGCCGGTGAAGACCACGATGACGGCGGAGAGCATGAGCATGATGCCGATGACGGCGGTGACGCCGACCCGGATCGGCAGCGTCATCCAGATCGGGCGGCCCTCGGGCACGTCGTAGATGGCGTTCGAGGCGCGCATGAACGCGGCGATGTAGCCGGACGCCGACCAGAACGCGACCACCAGACCGATGATCGCGGCCAGCCCTGCCGTGCCCGGATCCTTCACCTGCCCCAGCACCGTGTCGACGAGGCTCTGCAATTGATCGTTGGGCGCGATCTGGTGGACCGTGTCCTGGACGGTCTGCTGCCCGTTCGAGCTGAGCATGCCCGCGATCGACACCAGCACCAGGGCCGCCGGGAAGATCGACAACACGCCGTAGTACGTCAGCGCGGCCGCCCAGTCGGAGATGTTGTCCTGCGAGAACTGCTGGAAGGTCCGCTTGAGGGCGGCTCGCTTGCCGCCGCGTGGCAGGTCCAGCGGCCCGTGCGGGCCCTCGTCGGGCCCGGGAGGCGACTGCCGGGAGCCCGCGGCCGCCCCGGCACGGCCCGGGGAATCGGAGCGGTCCCGGGCGTCGGTGGCCGCGTCCGGGCGGTCGAATCCCGTCACGTTGCGGTTGGTGTCGCGCGCCGCGGCCATGGCGGCCCGCACCTCATCGGTGCTCTCGTCGGACCTGCGAAAGAGCTTCATGGCGGGGCTTCCCTCCGGACCCGTGCGCGTCTGCGTCTGCCCGGCCGCCGCCCGCACGAACCGGTGCCGCGTGCCGGCGTACGACCTGCCCACCTGATTCCCGCCACCAGTCTGGTCTAATCCCGCCGCCGATCATCGCGACTACCACCAACGGGTGGGCGGGTCGCGCTCACTTGCACAGCAGGCGCTCCATCCGCCGGCCCGCGACCACCAGTCCCACCGCCAGCAGCACCAGCAGGTACGCCACGTCGGCGAGCTGGCTCGGCGTGAACACCCCGGTGGTGATCCCCCGGATCAGATGCACAGAGCGGTACAGCGGGGTCAGCTCCACGATCCAGCGCAGCAGCGCGGGGTACGCCTGAGCGGGCACGAACGTCCCGGAGAACAGGAACAGTGCGAACTGCACCGCCACCATCAGGTCGAAGTCCTGCCAGCTGCGCAGAAACGTGGACAGGGCCATCCCGCCCGCGCCGAACGCGAAGCCCACCAGCACGGCCGCCGCGAACGCGATCAGCGCCAGCCCGACGGTGGTCAGGCCCATCGCCACCATGACCACGAGGAAGGCCGCGGCGTACATGTTGCCGCGGATCATGGCCCAGGCCAGCTCGCCGGAGGCCACCTCGATCGGCCGGACGGGGGTGGCCAGCATCCCGTCGTACAGCCGCATGTACTTCATCTTTCCGAAGAAGTTGAAGGTGGTCTCGGCCAGCGCCCCGCTCATCGCCGACGACGCCAGCATCGCCGGGGCCACGAACGCCGCATACCCGACCACCCGGCCGTCCGGCAGCGTCAGGTCACCGACCAGGGCGCCCACGCCGACGCCGATCGAGAACAGGTACAGCACCGGCTCCAGAAAACCGGAGAGCAGCACCACCCAGTACGCGGTGCGCAGCGCGGCGACGTTGCGCTCCACCACCGACGCCGAGCGGCGCCCGGCACCCTCGAAGGACACCAGCCGCGGCAGCACCAGAGTCACCATCACGTCCCCTCACACCACGAGCCGGCGGTGGAACCGCCGGTATGCCAGCCACCACCCGGCGCCCGCCCACACCGCCAGGTACGCCACATGCCCGGTCACCGGCCACGCGGGAGCGACCCCCAGAGTGGCGGCCCGGCTCAGATCCACGGCATGCCACAGCGGCAGCGCGTACGCCACCCAGCGCAGCACCTCCGGCAGCGAGGCGACAGGGAAGAACACCCCGGAGAACAGCGACATCGGCAGCACCCCGAGCCGGAACAGGATCGCCAGGTAGCTGTCGCTGCGCACGGCGGACGCGTACGCGAAGGTCGGTGTGGCCACCGCGAGCCCGACCAGCGCGCCCACCAGCACGGTGGCCGGGGCCCACCACGAGTGCATCGTGCCGAACGCCGTGGCGATCAGCAGGAAGGCGGCCGCGGCGGTGACCGCGCGGAATACGACGAACGCCAGGTGCCCGGCGAGTATGTCGGCGACCCGCGGCGGGGCGGCGGCCTGACCGAAGTAGGCCCTCGTCCATTCGAAGTTGCCGAACACCGGCCACGCCGAGTCACCGATCGCCACCTGCGCGGCGGTCGAGGCGATCAGCCCGGGCACCATCCAGTCCAGATACGGCACCCCGTCGACGCCGCCGGTGACGTACGCGCCGACGCCCACCCCGAAGCCGAGCATGGTCATCAGCGGCAGCACGAACGACGACAGCACGCTGGAGCGCCAGATGCGCCGGTAGCTGGTCAGGTGGTACTCCAGCACCGAGAGGGTCGCGGTCATCTCAGTCCACCAGCGTCCGGCCGGTCAGGTGCAGGAAGACGTCCTCCAGGCTGCTGCGGCGCACCAGCACGCTGGCCGGGGCGAGCCCGCGCCGGTGCACCTCGGCCACCGCCTCGTCGCCGTCCGCCACATACAGCAGGACCCGGTCGGGCAGCACCTCGACCCGCTCCCCCACACCGTCCAGCTTGTCCGCGGAGACCTCCCGGGACTCCACGTGGAACCGCAGCTCCACCACCTCGCGGGTCGCGTGCCGCTCGATCAGCGCCCGGGGCGAGCCCTCGGCGACGATCCGGCCGCCGTCCATCACCACGAGGCGGTCGCACAGCTGCTCGGCCTCGTCCATGTAGTGCGTGGTCAGCACCAGGGTGACGCCGCGCTGCTTGAGCCGGAACAGCCGCTCCCACACCAGGTGCCGGGCCTGTGGATCCAGGCCCGTGGTGGGCTCGTCGAGCAGGATCAGCTCGGGCTCGTTGACCAGGGCGCGGGCGATCGTGAGGCGACGCTTCATACCGCCGGACAGCGGCTCCACCCTGCTGGTCGCCCGCTCGCCGAGCTGCACGAAGTCGAGCAACTCCGCGGCGCGGGCGCGGGCCACCGTGCGCGGGATGCCGAAGAACCGGGCGTAGGTCGTCAGATTCTCCCGGACGGTCAGCTCCGGGTCGAGATTGTCCAGTTGCGGGCACACGCCGAGGCGCGCCCGGATCGCGGGGCCCTCGCGGCGCGGGTCCCGGACGAGGATGCGCAGGACGCCGTCGGTCGGCGGGGACACGCAGCCGATCATCCGCATGGTGGAGCTCTTGCCGGCGCCGTTGGGCCCGAGGAAGCCGAACGACTCGCCGGGCAGCACGTCGACGTCGATGCCGTCGACCGCGGTGAAGTCGCCGAACCGTTTGACCAGGCCACGCGCGTGGATGAGGGGTTGGTCGCTCACCCGGCCGACCCTAGTGAGGGGGTCTGACATCGTGCGCGGCGTTCACGGTGGCGGGGCGGTCGCCTCCTGCGCGACGCCGACCAGTTCGTCGGTCAGCTGGATCACCGGTTCGGCGTCCACGGGGGTGCCGGAGTCGTAGCGTACGGACCAGCTCAGGCCGTCGACGCCGCTCACCCGCCGGCCCACCACCCGCACCCCGCCGGGCGCGAGCGCGTGGTGCGAGGTGTACGCCACCGAGCGGGTCACCCGGGCGCGTACCTGATCGGGCAGCTCCCCCGGCTCCAGTAGCAGGCACGTCACGACCGGCCCGTCCTCCAGCACGGTGTAGCCGTCTCGCTGCTCGGCCACCTCGGCCGGGGTGATCCGCAGCTCCCGCCCGGACCACGCCGCCTTGTGGATCTCGTGCCAGCCGAGCCGGGGCCGGTCGGGCAGCCACAGTCCCTGGTTCGTCGCGACCGCGACCGGGCCGCCGGGCTCGCCCACGTACGCCCACGCCAGCACCCGCTCCTCGGGGTGCAGGGCGGGCCGGAGTGCCGCGGGCAGCTTCGGGCGTCGTCGTAGCAGCTTCACAGTCCACCTGCCGCCTGTTCGCGCAGCGCGCGCGCGTGTTGTTCCAGCGAGAAGAGTTCCCCGGCCAGGGCCAGGTACTCGTCCTTGTGTGCCACCGGGTTGACCCGCTGCACCTTGGACTTCAGATCCCGGATCCGGGTGGTCACCGCGCCCACCTGCAGCCGGGCCAGCGTCACCTGCACGTACCGGGGGTCGGGGTCGCCGTCCAGGCGCAGCGGTTCCACCGCCAGCTCGCCGACCAGCGCCTTGCCGCCCAGGTCCGCGCATGCGTCCCGGACCGCCTCGATCCAGACCGCGCCGCCGGTGGCCGCGGCCGTGCCGCCCGCCTCGGCGATGGCGATGCGCACGGCCTGCAGCACCGGATGGCCGTAGGTCTCCGGGCCCAGCGCGTCGAACATCGGCCCGGCCAGCACGGGGACCTGCAGAGCCAGCTTCAGCGCCTCGCGTTCCACCAGCCGCTGCGGGCTGTCGGTGGGCTGCGCGGGGACCCGCGGCGAGGGGGCGGGCGACTCGCCACCGGCCGCGGCGGCCACGGCCCGTTGCACCGGCTCGATGTCCATGCCGAGATCGCCGGCGAGCTTTCGCGCGTACTCGGGGCGCTTCTCCCGGTCTTTGATCTTCGCGACCAGCGGCGCGGCCCTGCGCATCGCCTCGACCCGGCCCTCGACGGTGTCGAGGTCGAAGCGGGACAGCACCTGGCGCAGCGCGAAGTCCACCAGCGGCTCGCGGCGCGCGACCAGGTCGCGAACGGCCAGGTCGCCCTTGGCCAGGCGCAGCTCGCACGGGTCCATGTTGTCCGGGCTCACCGCGATGAAGGTACGACCGACGAAGCGCTGATCCTCCTCGAACGCCCGCAGCGCCGCCTTCTGCCCGGCCGCATCCCCGTCGAACGTGAAGATGATCTCCCCGGCGAAGCTGTCGCTGTCCATCAGCAGGCGCCGCAGCACCCCGATGTGGTCCGCGCCGAACGCGGTACCGCAGGTCGCCACCGCGGTCGGCACGCCCGCCTCGTGGCAGGCCATCACGTCTGTGTAGCCCTCGACGATCACGGCGCGGCCCTGCCGGGCGATCTCCCGCTTCGCGTGGTCGATGCCGTAGAGCACATGGGACTTCTTGTACAGCGGCGTCTCGGGGGTGTTCAGGTATTTCGGGCCGTCGTCATCCTCGAACAGCTTGCGGGCACCGAAGCCGATCACGTCGCCGGTCAGGTCGCGGATGGGCCAGATCAGGCGGCGCCGGAAGCGGTCGATCAGCGAGCCGGAGCGGGCCGGTTTCGCCAGCCCCGCGCTGGTCAGCTCGTCGGCCGTGAAGCCCTGCTGGCGCAGGTGCTTCGTCAGGTTGTCCCAGCCCTCGGGGGCGAAGCCGCAGCCGTAGCTCTGCGCCGCCTCGCGGCCGAAGCCGCGCTGGGCGAGGAATTCGCGGGCCACCCGCGCGGCCGGGGTGCCGAGCTGCTCACGGTAGAAGTCGGCCGCCGCGGCGTGCGCCGCGACCAGGCGCTGCTTCTGGCCCGCGGCCGGGCGCGGGCCATTCTGGGTACGGCCGGTCTCCTCGTAGCGCAGCTGGATGCCCGCCTTGCCGGCGAGGCGCTCGACCGACTCGATGAACGTCAGGTGCTCGGCGTCCATGAGGAACTTGATCGCGTCGCCGCCCGCCCCACAGCCGTGGCAGAAGTAGACATTTCGGGCAGGCGACACGGTGAAGGACGGGGTCTTCTCGTCGTGGAACGGGCACAGGCCCTTGAGGTTGCCGCCGCCCGCCGAGCGCAGCGTCACCGTCTCGTTGATCACCTCGGCGATCGAGGTACGGTCGCGGACCAGCGCGATGTCCTCATCCCTGACCCTGGCCACCGGTACATCCTGCCCTGAGCTAGCCGGCGTCCGCCACGAGGGTGCGGTGCCACGCCACCGCGCCGTGATCGGTCAGTGACGCGACCTGATCGATCACCACTCGCAGGCGCGCGGCGTCGTCCGTGGCGGCCTTCCACAGCGGGGCGAACACCGGATCCAGGTGCTCCGGCGCGCGCCGGGTCAGCACCTCGACCAGCTCGGTCAGGATCTGCCGCTGCCGCTCGTACCACTGCTCGGCGGCGCGGGCGCGCATCACGTAGCGCAGAGCCACGCCCTTGAGCAGCGCGCACTGGTGACGCACCGTACGGGGGACGATCAGGTCGGCGGCGTAGCGGCGTACCGGATCGGTGCCGTACCGGCTGGTGGTGGCGCCGATCGCGGAGGCCACGAACCGGCCCGTGAGCACGCTGGTCATCCGCTTGAGCGCGATCTGCGCGGTGAACCCGCCGTCGTAGTCGGCGACCGCGCGGACCACCTCGTCGGCCAGCAGCTGATCGAGGACGCCCGCCAGCGCGTCGGCCGGCTCGTCGGCGTACGCGGCGGCGGCGTCCGCGCACAGGGCGGCGCGCTCGTCCGGGTCGTCGAGCAGCGGGCGCAGCGCCACGTACCCGCCGTGGATGCCGTCCTCGACGTCGTGCACGGAGTACGCGACGTCGTCCGCCCAGTCCATGACCTGCGCCTCCAGGCAACGGCGTTCGCCGGGCGGGGCGCCCGCGCGGATCCACGCGAAGACCTCGGCGTCGTCGGCGTACACGCCGAACTTGCGGGTGCCGGGCCTGCGGGGCCACGGGTACTTGCAGGAGGCGTCCAGCGAGGCGCGGGTGAGGTTGAGGCCCGCACCGGCGACCTTGGCCTCCAGGCGGGAGAGCACCCGCAGGGTCTGTGCGTTGCCCTCGAAACCGCCGCACGGCTGGGCGACCGCGTCGAGGGCCTGCTCGCCGTTGTGACCGAACGGCGGGTGCCCGAGATCGTGGGCGAGCCCCGCGACGTCGACGACGTCCGGGTCGCAGCCCAGCCGGGCGCCCATCTCGCGGGAGATCTGCGCGACCTCCAGCGAGTGCGTCAGCCGCGTACGCAGGAAGTCGTCGGACCCGGCGGTGTGCACCTGCGTCTTCGTGGCCAGCCGCCGGAACGCGGCCGAGTGCAGCACGCGGGCACGGTCGCGCTCGAACGGGGTACGCCCGTACCCGCTGTCCTTCGCGGGCTCGGGAACCCAGCGGTCGGCGTCCGCGGTCACGTCGTCGAGACTAGGGCGTCCGGGCACGCAGCACGCAGAACTCGTTGCCCTCCGGGTCGGCCAGCACGACCCAGGTCTGCTCACCCTGGCCGATGTCGACCGGCCGGGCGCCCATGTCGACGAGCCGCTCGACCTCGGCCTCCTGGTCGTCGGGGCGCAGGTCGAGATGGATCCGGTTCTTTGTCGTCTTCCCGTCCGGCACGGTGAGGAACAGCAGCCCGGGCAGGGCATCCGGGGTACGGCGGATCTCCACCTCGTCCGGTTCCTCGTGGACGATCTGGTAGCCGAGCGCCTCCGCCCACCAGCGCGCCAGGCGTGCGGGATCCTCCGAGTCCACGACGACCTGTTCCCAGTGGCTGGCCATGCGGCTCCTCCCGTCTCGAAGGTGGAGATCATGCTACGCGCCACGGCCCGGCAGCGCCCGCCGTGGCGGTCACGGCCGGTGACGCACAGCGGGTGCGACTGGCGTCCGGCGGGTGGCAAGAGGATGGCCCGCGCAGGAGCACGGCCGAGGGCGCCATCCACGCCCGGACCTCCCGCCGGCGGCCGGAGCAGGGGGAACGGCGGGAGCTTGGGCTGAGGAGAGATGTGCCCGGCGTCGACAACTGTCTGCGGGAGGCCATGGCGATTCCGGGCGCGATCGGCGCCGGCATCGTCGACTACACCACGGGGTTTCCGGTCGCCACCACCGGCGCGGCACCCAACTCCGATCACCACGCCACGGCGGCGGGCACGGCCGAGGTGCTGCAGGCGGCCAACAGCCGGTCGCTGTTCGTGTCCGCCGTACCGAATGACCTGCTGGAAGACCTGATTATCACCACCGCCGTGGGATACCACCTGCTGCGCCCCGTGCAAACCGACTTCGACAGCCGGCTGGTGCTGTACGTGTGGCTGGACCGCGTGCACGGCAACCTCGCGGTGGCGCGGCGCCTGATGCAGCGGCTCGCCCACGACCTGGTCGTCACCTGAGCCCGGTCCCGATGACAGAACGGACAGGAGAGACCCCGATGGCCGAGACCGCGGCGCCCGGACGGCTGCTGCGGACGGCCGCCGCCGAGCGGTGGACCGGCGCGCTGGTCGTCACGGGCCGTCCGGGCGGCACGCTCTACCTCACCGACGGGGTCGTCACGTACGCGGAGTCACCCGCCGCGCCCGGCGTGGGTGAGCTGCTGACCGCCTCGGGTCGCCTCGCGGCGCGCACCTGGCAGAGCGCGCTCGACCTCGGGACCGCGGCGGCGCGGGTCGGACAGCTGCTGCTCGACCAGGGCCATCTCACCCGGGGGGAGCTGGAGCTGTGCGTGCACGGCGCGACGTACGACGCGGCGTACTTCGCGCTGGGCCCGGTGGCGAGTGGGGTCGAGTTCGTGGCCGGGCAGGTGCACTGGCTGGGCGCGGTGGTGTGGATCGACGCGGGCGCGATGGAGCACGAGTCCCAGCGGCGGCAGCGGCTGCTCGATGAGATCTTCCCGTACCCGCAGATCGACTCGGCGCCGGTGACCCTGGCGACCCGGCTCGGCGTCGAACGGGTCTGGCTGACCGCGCCGCAGTGGGAGCTGATCGTGCACGCGGACGGCCAGCGCACCCCGGCCGACCTGGCTCAGCTGCTCGGCCGGGCGGGCTACGCGACGGTCCAGGAACTGCGCCGGCTCGGCGCGCTCGGGCTGCTGGAGGTGCCGGTGCCGCCGGAACGCCCGGCGGGGCGCCCGGAGTTCGTCCGGCTGCCCCCGGTCCGGGGTGCCGCCGTGGACGTCACCCGGCCGATCGTCGCCGCCGACCGCGGAAGCGCCGCGGTGCCCGCCGACCGGCCGATCACCGCCGTGCCGGACGAGCACCCGACCGCACGGATCCCGGCCGCCGTCGTCCGCGGGATCCACGCGCCGCAGGACGGCTCACGGGTGCCGCCGCCGGACCTGGCCCGGCGGGAACCGGGCGCCCGGCTACCCGCGGAGCTGGGCGGCGGCGCGACGGCGGAGCCGACCGGCGCCGACGAGCTCCTGCTGAAGCGCATCCGCAGCGCGCTGAGGGCGCTGCGGTGACGGAGCCCGATGACACAGCACCGCACCACCCGGCGCCGCCGGCACCAAGGACCGGCGCGACCGCACCCCTTCCCCGACGGAGGCAACACCGTGGCTGACATGGACACCGCCCTCAAAGAGATCATGGACATCGACGGCACCATCGGCGTCGCCCTGGTGGACCACACCAGCGGCATGGCCCTGGGGACCCTCGGCGGCGGCAAGGACCTCGACCTGACGGTCGCCGCCGCGGGCAACACGGACGTGGTACGCGCGAAGCTGCGTGCGATGGAGATGCTCAACCTCTCCGAGACGATCGAGGACATCCTCATCACGCTGGACACGCAGTACCACATGATCAGGCCGCTGACCGGCCGCGGCGGCAAGGGCCTCTTCCTGTACGTGGCCCTGCGCCGCGACCGCTCCAACCTGGCGCTGGCCCGCCACCAGCTCCGGCGCATCGAGGCCGAGCTCGACGTGTGAGCCGACCGGCCCGGGGCGGGCGATGACGGCGAGCGCACTGACCGGGGAAATGCCGGTTGACGGTACGGCCCGGGCGGTGCGATGGTCGCGGCATGGCCGACGCCACGCGACACCCGAATTGACCTGAGGGCGGCCGCGCCGCCCAGTCCCTGACCCGGCGCCTGTACGCGGTCCGCGGATGCGAGGAGGGCATCCTCCTCTACCCGCTGTACGCGCTGCTGTTCGCCGACGCCGGGCTGTCCACGGCCCAGATCTCGTCGTTGTTCGTGATCTGGTCGGTCGTGTCGTTCGTCTGCGAGGTCCCGTCCGGTGCATGGGCCGACGCCTGGTCGCGCCGCCGCCTCTACGCGCTGGGCTCCTTCCTGATCGCCGCGGGGTACGCCACCTGGACGCTGTGGCCCGCGTACCCCGGCTTCGCCCTGGGTTTCGTGTTGTGGGGCGTCGGCGGGGCGATGCAGTCCGGCACCCTGGAGGCGCTGGTCTACGACGAGCTGGCCGCGGTCGGCGCCGACGACGCGTACGCCCGGGTGACGGGTCGCGCGGGCACGGTCGGGATCCTGGCCATGCTCGCGGCCACCACCCTGGCCTCCCCCGCGTACGCGCTCGGCGGCTACCCGCTGGTCGGTGCGCTCAGCGTCGCAGTGCCCGTGGTGGGTGGGTGGCTCGCGCTCGGGTTGCCGGAGATGCCGCGCCGGGAGTCGTCCGACGAGTTCGGCGGCGTGCGCGGGTACGCCGCCACGCTCGCCACGGGCCTGCGGGAGGTACGGGGCAGCCGTTTCGTCGCCCGGACCGTGGCCCTCGCGGCGCTGGTGCCGGGGTTCACCGCGCTCGACGAGTACCTGCCGCTGTTGTCCCGTACCGCCGGCGCACCGACCGCTCTGGTGCCGTTGCTGTTCGCGCTGCCCGCGCTGGGCATGGCGGCGGGCAGCGCGCTGGCCGGCCGGTGGGCGGCGATCGGACCGCGCCGTCTGGCGGCGGTGCTGACCGGGGCCGCCGCGCTGCTGGCGGCCGGTGCGCTCAGCCGGCAGCTGGCGGGCATGGTGCCGATCGCGGTGGCGTTCGGGGCGCTGCAGTTCGCCATCGTGGTCACCGAGACGCGGCTGCAGGAGGTGATCGGCAGCCGGACCCGGGCGACGGTGCTGTCGGTGAGCGGGTTCGCGGCCGAGGTGTGCGCGGTCCTGCTCTACGCCGGGGTGGGCGCGGGCGCCGCGATCGTGCCGGTGCCCGTGCTGGTCGCGTGCTGCGCGGTGCCGTTGCTGGCCACCGGTCTCATGGCCGCCCGGTGGCTGCCGGTCCACCGGGTGGGAGAGCCGTCCCCGATGGACGGTTCACGCCAGTAGTTCGCCGAGGGTGACGAGTTCGAATCCGCGATCGCGCAGCTGCTTGATGACCGAGGGCAGCGCGACGGCGGTCTCCGGGGCGTTGGCCTCGGTGATGTGCAGGACGACGATGGAGCCGGGCCGGGCCTGCGCCACCGTGTCCGCCGCGATGCGCTTCGGATCCGCGCCGAACGCGTCGCCGGACACGTCGTCGTACTCGACCACGGTGCAGCCCACCGGGGCGATCGCGGCCAACGCCGCCTTGTCGTAGCAACCGCCCGGGAACCGGAAGTACCGGCTGGGGTGGTCGGTGAACCGGCCGATCACCTGGAACGACCGTTCGACGTCGGCCGCCATGGCGGCGCGGTCGAGGGTGCCGAGGTCGTAGCAGCCGGGCCGGAACCCCTCGTGCGCCCAGGAGTGGCTGGCCAGCTCGAAACGCGGGTCGGCGGCGATCCGCCGGGTCAGCTCCGGGTACGCCTCGATCCACTTGCCGGCCAGGAAGAACGTCGCGGGCGTACGGGTCCGCTGCAGCTCGTCGACGACGGCGGTGTTCGCGTACGACTTGACCTTGCGGGCGGCGAGCCGGCGCAGCATCGCGTCGGTCATGTTCGAGTCGAAGGTGAGCGCGATGCGTTTGCGGTTGCGGGGCCCGTGGAAGACGACGGGCGCCAGGGTGCCCCGCGGTACCGCGCCCCGGCCGGCCGGCGGGGGCAGCGCGGCGATGCTCGCGCCGGGCACCGGGCTCGCCTCACCCAGCTCGGCTCCGGCAGCACGACCGGCGTTCGGGTCGGCGAGGCCGATCGGCGCGGGTGCGGCGGCGGCCGACGGAGAAGCCGTGACCTGTGGCGACACCGGCGCCGGAGAGCCGACGGCAGGCCGCGGCGCCGCGCCGGGCTGGCATCCGGCGAGCGCCACGGTCAGGATCAGGGCGGCCGCGGTACGGCGGTGACGGTCGTTCACAGCCGTCGAACCCTATCCGTTCACGACAACCGATGCGAAAGGTTCGACGCAGGGTTCCCGGCCTGCGACGCAACGTCAGCCACCGGAGTCGTCCATCTCGGCGCCGTCGGGCACGGTGTCGTCGTCGCGGCTGTCCAGCCAGCCGTACGGCAGGGACACCTTGCCGGGGGCGTTGATCCGGCCGCGCGGCTGGCCGAGCGACTCCGGCGGGAACGGGATCTCCGGGTCCAGCTTGCCGAGCAGGTCCTCCAGCTCGGCCAGCGACGAGATCATGGCGAGGCTGCGGCGCAGGTCCCCGCCGACCGGGAAGCCCTTCAGGTACCAGGCGACGTGCTTGCGGAAGTCGGCGCAGCCGTGCCGCTCGTCCTCCAGTGCCTGCACCAGCAGGCGGGCGTGCCGGGCCATGATCGCTGCGACCTCGCCGAGGGTCGGCAGCGCCTGCGAGGGGGTACCCGCGAACGCGGCGGACAGGTCCGCGAACAGCCACGGGCGGCCCAGGCAGCCGCGACCCACCACCACCCCGTCCGCGCCGGTGTGCGCCACCATGCGCATCGCGTCGGCGGCCTCCCAGATGTCGCCGTTGCCGAGCACGGGCACGTCGAGCGCCTGCTTGAGGGTGGCGATGGCATCCCAGTCGGCGTTGCCGGAGTAGCGCTGCTGGGCCGTACGCGCATGCAGGGCCACCGCGGCGACGCCCGCCTCCTGCGCGATCAGTCCGGCCTCGACGTACGTCAGATGGTCGTCGTCGATGCCCTTGCGCATCTTCACCGTGACCGGGATGCCGGCGGGCGCGGCCGCCGCGACGGCCTGCCGGACGATGCGGCCGAACAGCCGACGCCGCCACGGCAGCGCCGAGCCGCCACCACGCCGGGTGACCTTGGGTACGGGGCAGCCGAAGTTGAGGTCGATGTGGTCGGCGAGGCCCTCCTCGGCGACCATCCGCACGGCGGCCGCGGTGACGTCGGGGTCGACGCCGTAGAGCTGCAGGCTGCGGAAGTCCTCGTCCGGGGCGAACGCGATCATCTTGAGCGTCTTGGGGATGCGCTCGACGAGTGCCCGCGTCGTGATCATCTCGCAGACGTAGACACCACCGCCCTGTTCACGACAGAGGGTGCGAAAGGCGACATTGGTGATGCCGGCCATCGGCGCGAGCACCACGGGCGGCCATACCTCATGCCGCCCGAGGGCCAGCGGGGATGTCACAGCGAGAGTCACCCCGCCATTCTCCCCGACCGGCCGGTCACCACGTCCGCCCGGAGACATCCCCCACACGTGAGCCGCTCCATCAGCGCGGGCCGCTCCATTAGCCTGGCGCGATGGCAACCCAGTCCGACGGCGGGACGGCGTCCACCGCCGGGAAGTCCAGGATCGGCCACCCGCTGCTGCGGCCCGCGGCGCTGCGGCCCGGGGACGTCGTGCAGCTGGTCGGCACCTCCGGGTGGGTCCACGCGGATCGCGCCGCCGCGGCGATGTCGGCGCTGGCCGCCTGGGGACTGCGGCCCCGGCTGGGCGAGAACGCCCTGAAAACCCACTACTACCTGGCCGGCACCGACGAGGAACGCCTGGCCGACCTCAATGCCGCCTTCCGCGATCCGGAGGTACGCGCCGTCATCTGCCTGCGCGGCGGCTACGGCGCGCAGCGCATCGTCGACGGGCTCGACGTCGACGCGGTGCGTGCCGATCCCAAGCTCTTCATGGGGTTCTCCGACATCACCGCGCTGCACGTCGCCCTGTGGTGCGAGGCAGGGCTGTCCACAGTGCACGGACCGCGGCTGTCGAATCTGCACGACGGCGCCCGCCGGGCGCTGATGACCACGGACCCCGTCGTCGTGGCCGCCGACGAGAAGGAGGACACCGTCGGCGTCCGCGTCCCCGGCCGTGCGGAAGGAACCCTGCTCGGCGGCAACCTGACCATGCTGGCCACCACGGTGGGCACCCGCCACCGGCTCGACCTCACCGGTGCGATCCTGCTGATCGAGAACGTGAGCGAGGAGCCGTACCGCGTCGACCGCTCGATCGTGCAGCTGAAGCGGTCCGGCTGGCTCGACGGCGTGGCGGGTGTCGCGCTCGGCCAGTTCACCGAGTGCGAGGACGACGACGAGAGGTCACCGACCGTGCAGCAGGTCCTCGCCGAGCAGTTCGGCTCGCTCGGCGTTCCGGTGCTCGGGGGCCTGCCGATCGGCCACGGCGACGAACAGGCCGTCGTCGCCCTCGGCGTCCCGGCCGTCCTCGACGCGGATGCGGGCACCCTCACCACCCAGCCAGCCGGCGTGTGACGGGCGTGCGGGTGACCTGTCCGGCGGCCACGGATGCGCGACTGGCTACTTCGTGATCGTCTTTCCGCCGCGACAATGGACGGGTGAGCGACTACCGCCTGAGCGAAGACCCGTCCGACCTCGACCTGGACCATGTCGTCCGGTGGATCAGCACCGACGCCTACTGGGCCAAGGGACGCACGGCCGAGGTGGTCGAGCGCTCATTCGCCAACTCGGTGCCCGTCGGCCTCTACGCCAGTGACGGACAGCAGGTCGCGGTGGCCCGCATCGTGTCCGACATGGCGACGTTCGCCTGGCTGTGTGACGTGTACGTCGACCGCGAGCACCGTGGCCGCGGCCTCGGCACCATGCTGGCCAACTGGACCGTCGAGTGGGCCGGGCGTCACGGCATCAAGCGCGTCGTGCTTGCCACGGTCGACGCGCACGGCGTGTATGCGAAGGCGGGGTTCGTGAAGGTCGCCCACCCGGAACGCTGGATGGAGATCGATACCCGGCCACCGTTCGGCTAGCGGGTGCCCGCCGGCGTAGGAGTACCGGCAGCAAGCAGAGCAGCCGTCGTCAGGCCACCATCAGTTCATCAGTTGACTTCCCGCCCCGCATCAGTCCAATAGTCGAACTGACGAACTGACGATTAGACTGACGGGAGCCTGATGGACGCGCTCAGGCACTTGCCGACCCGCTAGATGACCTTCGGCGCGTTGGCTCGGACACCGCCACGATCGAGGCGAAACGAGCGCAGAAGGGTTTGCCACAGGATCTCTGGGAGTCCGCTGAGCGCGTTCGCCAATTCAAGCGGTGGGCTGCTCCTGCTCGGCGTGGATGAACGATCCGGATTCACCGTCACCGGCGTCGATGACCCCGGAAGCTTCGCAGCGCCGGCAGGGTGGAACTCATCGGCAAGGAACGGAGCAAGAACGCCCTGTGGCGCGCGATGGAGCCCTGAGCAGGTCCCTGACGCTGACGCGAGGGCGATGATCACGATGCCCATCCCGCGTGGCCCGGCGGAATCCGGGCCACGCGGGGCGGCGCTCAGCAGCCGGGGAGGCGGTCGATCAGGTAGCGCTCGATCTGGTCGAGCGACACCCGCTCCTGCTGCATCGTGTCCCGGTCCCGGACGGTCACCGCGTTGTCCGTGAGCGTGTCGAAGTCGACGGTGACGCAGAACGGCGTACCGATCTCGTCCTGGCGGCGGTAGCGGCGGCCGATGGCCTGCGCGTCGTCGAACTCCACGACCCACCGCTTGCGCAGCGTGGCGGCCAGCTCCTTGGCCTTCGGCGACAACTCCGGGTTACGCGACAGCGGCAGCACGGCCACCTTGATCGGGGCCAGCCGGGCGTCGAAGCGCATCACCGTACGCTTGTCGACGCCACCCTTGGTGTTGGGCGCCTCGTCCTCGTCGTACGCCTCCAGCAGGAAGGCCAGCACCGCGCGGGTCAGGCCCGCCGCGGGCTCGATCACGTACGGCACCCAGCGCTCGCCCTTCTCCTGGTCGAAGTACGACAGGTCGACGCCGGAGTGCTTCGAGTGGGTGGAGAGGTCGAAGTCGGTGCGGTTGGCGATGCCCTCCAGCTCGGCGAACTCGGTGCCGCCGAACATGAATTTGTACTCGATGTCGACGGTGCGCTTCGAGTAGTGGGAGAGCTTCTCCTTCGGGTGCTCGAACAGCCGCATGTTGCCCTCGGACAGGCCGAGGTCGCGGTACCAGTTCCAGCGCTCCTGCAGCCAGTACTCGTGCCACGTCTCGTCGGAGCCGGGCTCGACGAAGAACTCCATCTCCATCTGCTCGAACTCGCGCGTACGGAAGATGAAGTTGCCCGGCGTGATCTCGTTGCGGAAGCTCTTGCCGACCTGCGCGATGCCGAACGGCGGCTTCTTACGGGCGGCCGTGGCCACGTTGTTGTAGTTGACGAAGATGCCCTGGGCGGTCTCGGGGCGCAGGTAGTGCAGGCCCTCGTCGCTCTCCACCGGGCCCAGGTAGGTCTTCATCAGGCCGTTGAACATCTTCGGCTCGGTGAAGGTGCCCTTGTTGCCGCAGTTCGGGCAGTTCAGCTCCTGCAGCGAGGCGGGCGCCTTGCCGTGCTTGGCCTCGTACGCCTCCTCCAGGTGGTCCGCGCGGAACCGCTTGTGGCAGGACTGGCACTCGGTCAGCGGATCGACGAACGCGTCGAGGTGGCCGGAGGCGGCCCACACGTCACGGGACAGGATGACGGCGGAGTCCAGGCCGACGATGTCGTCGCGCTGCTGGACCATGGTGCGCCACCACTGGCGGCGGACGTTCTCCTTGAGCTCCACGCCGAGCGGACCGTAGTCCCACGCCGAGCGCGTGCCTCCGTAGATCTCGCTGGAGGGAAAAACGAAGCCCCGGCGCTTGGCCAGGCTGACGACGGCGTCTATACGGTCGGCGGGCATGTTCCTCCTACGCCGGCTGGATTGTCGGCGGGGATCTAGTGAATTGGACGAGTCAGGAGATTACTCCTCGACGCCGCAGACCTGGAAAGCGCCCGTGTCGGGGCTCTGATCCAGGTAGACCTCGAGGCGGTTGGTGCTGCCGTCGGTGTAGGTCACGTCGACCGGCACGGTGAGCTGCACCGCGGTCAGGTCGACGTCACCCACGTCGTACGACGAGATCTTGTCGGTTTCGCTCTGCGCCGCGGTGAATTCGGCCTTGCTCTGGCGCTGCTTCTCACTGTCGCATTGCATGTCGTACGCATCAGCGTATTTGCCCTGCTCGACCGCGTCGAAGTATTTGCCGATGACGACGTGGGCCTGTTCGTTGATCGCCCGGGTCATCACCGCGCCGAGCCCGACGGCCGCCGCGAAGGCGCCGCCGCAGACGAGCACCACCACCGCCGCCCCGATGCCCAGACCGAGGCCGATGCGGCGCCCGCGCCCCTCCACGGGCGGCGCGGGGAACGGCGGGTAGACCCCGGGACCGGGTGGCGGCTCCGGCGGTGCGGCAGGAATCTCGACGCCGATGGGTGGAGGCGGGCCCGCCGGGGGTGGCGGGTAGGCCGCGGGCGCCGTGGTCATGCGCCCAGCCTAGTGCTCAGCGCCAGGGCTGCGCGGCCCGGTCGCTGGGCGTGATCCGCACCGGCTCACCGGGGGCCGCGTCGGCCAGCGTCTCGAACGCGGACGGTTCGTCGATCGATTCGCTGAGCAACGGGATCGACCGCATTTTGACGTCGAAATCGCCCAGGGCGCGCCGGTAGGCTCCGACCGATTCCCACTCGGTGACCAGCGTCCAGTGGGCGGGGTCGTCGAGGGCGCGGGTCAGCCGGCCGGAGCGGTATCCGGGGCGGGCGGCCAGCGCCTCCAGGGCGGCGTGGGCCCGCTCGGCGAAGGCGTCCTGCGTGTCCGGGGGGATCAGGAACCGGTTGAGCACCAGCATGGCCGTCAGCGTACGCACTGCAGATGAGGTTGCCGTGGCACCGTCCGAGAAGCTGCTCCGCCGGCTCGCCGCTGTCAACCCGACGACGGCGTTCATCGTCGCCCTGGTCCTGCTGCTGGCCGGGCTGTTCCTGCCGGGGATCGTGGGCGCCGCGCTGCTGGTGCTGCTGGCCGCCGCGGCGGCGGGGCTGACGTTCACCACCTGGCCGGTGCAGGCGCCCGCGACCCGGGTGATCCGGGTGTTGCTGCTGACCGCGCTGCTGGTCGTGGCGCTGGCGAAGGCGCTGTGACGGGTGCACTCATGCGTTTTTGACAATCATTGTCATTATCACCCACAGTTGACTACGTGACGCGTTTCCGGCTCCTGCTCGCCGCCGTGGCCGTCGTCGCCCTCGGCGCGGCCACCGGCTGCACCGCCCGGGCGGGCGGCGCGGCGGACGAAGCGCTGCGCGTCGTCACCGCGTTCTACCCGCTGCAGTTCCTCGCCCAGCGCATCGCCGACGCGCCCGCGGTCGGCAACCTCACCAAACCGGGCGCCGAACCGCACGACGTCGAGCTGAACCCGCGCCAGGTCGCCACGATCGCCGACGCCGACCTGGTCGCGTACCTGAAGGGTTTCCAGCCCGCCGTCGACCAGGCCGTCGCGCTGGAGGCGCGGGGCCGGGCCTTCGACGCGGCCACGGCCGTGCCGCTGCTGCCGCTGGCCGGAGCCGACCCGGAGCCCGGCGGCGGGGACTCCGCCCGGCTGTCGGGGGGCATGGACCCGCACGTCTGGCTCGACCCGCAGCGCTTCGCCACCATCGCCGACCAGCTGGCCGCGCGGCTCGGGCAGGCCGACCCGGCGCATGCGGCCGACTACACCGCGCGGGCCGCGACAGTGCACCGCGACCTGGACGCGCTCGACCACGAGTACGCGGCGGGCCTGGCCACCTGCGCCCGGCGCGAGATCGTCACCGGCCACAGCGCCTTCGGCTACCTGGCCCAGCGGTACGGCCTGACCCAGGTCGGCATCACCGGCGTCACCCCGGAGGGTGAACCGTCGCCGCGACGGCTGGCGGACGTGGCCGCCGAGGCCGAACGCACCGGCACCACCACGATCTTCTTCGAGACGCTGGTCAGCCCGAAGGTCGCCGAGACCGTCGCCCGCGAGGTCGGCGCCCGGACCGCCGTCCTCGATCCGCTGGAGGGGCTGACCGAGCCCGGAGAGGACTACTTTTCCGTGATGCGCCGCAACCTCACCGCCCTGCGTACCGGCCTGGGGTGCACGTCGTGAGCGCCCCCGTCCTGTCGGTGCGGCACGCCGCTGTCGCGTACGGCGGGCGTACCGTGCTGCGCGACGTCACGCTGGACGTGGCGCCCGGCAGCGTGGTCGCCATCCTCGGCGCCAACGGCTCAGGCAAGTCCACCCTGATCCGTACGGTGCTGCGCCTGGTCCCGCTGGCCGGCGGGGAGATCGACCTGTTCGGCGTGCCCCAGCAGCGCTTCCGCCAGTGGGCCCGGATCGGGTACGTGCCGCAGCGCGTCGGCGTCACCGGCGGGGTCCCGGCCACCGTGGGCGAGGTGGTCGCCTCGGGGCGGCTGGCCCGCCGGGGCATCCTGCGCCCGCCGCGCGCCGCCGACCGCGAGGCCGTCCGCGCCGCCCTGGCCGACGTGGAGCTGGCCGACCGGGCGGACGACCCGGTCGCCACGCTGTCGGGCGGCCAGCAGCAGCGCGTCCTCATCGCCCGGGCCCTGACGGGGCAGCCCGACCTGCTCGTGCTCGACGAGGCCACGGCCGGGGTGGACGCGGCCAGCCAGGAGGCGTTCGCGCAGACCCTGGGCCGCTTCGCCGGGGGCGGCGGCACGGTGCTGCTGGTGGCGCACGAGCTGGGGCCGCTGCAGCCGCTGATCGACACGGCCGTCGTGGTGCACGAGGGCCGGATCGCGCACCAGGGCGCGGTCCCCGAACCCGCGGGCCACCACGCCGACCCGGGCCACGACCACGTGCACCCGCACGCCGAGGAACCGCGCGGCGGGATCTGCGTGGCGCCCACCGACCGGATGGCGGCGAACTGATGGACCTGTACGCCTACGACTTCATGGTGCGGGCGCTGCTGGCCGCGCTGGTCATCGGGCTGGTCGCCCCGGCGCTCGGTGTCTACCTGGTGCAGCGGCGGATGTCGCTGATCGGCGACGGGATCGGGCACGTCGCGCTGACCGGCGTCGGGGTGGGGCTGCTGTTGCACCAGTCCCCCGTGATCACCGCCGTGGTGGTGTCCGCGGCCGGGGCCGTCGGCGTCGAGCTGGTCCGCCAGCGCGGGAGCACCTCCGGCGATCTCGCCCTGGCCCTGCTCTTCTACGGCGGCATCGCGGGCGGCGTCATGCTGGTCGGGCTGTCGCCGGACAGCACCAGCGCCAACCTCGTGCAGTACCTGTTCGGGTCGCTGGTCACCACGTCGCCGCAGGACCTCGCGGTGATCGCGGGTCTTGGCGCCGCCGTCCTGGTCGCGATGCTGGCGTTGCGGCCCGCCCTGTTCGCGGTCTGCACCGACGAGGAGTACGCGCGGGTGTCCGGCCTGCCCGTCCGTACGCTGAATCTGCTGATGGCGGTGACCACCGCCGTGACCGTCACGATCGCCATGCGCACCGTGGGGCTGCTGCTGGTCAGCGCGCTGATGGTGGTGCCGGTGGCCGCCGCCCAGCAGATCACCAGCGGGTTCCGGACCACCATGACCGTGGCCATGGTCATCGGCGTGGGCGCGGCCGCCGGCGGGGTGTGGCTGTCCGGCGCGATCGACACCGCGCCCGGCGCGACCATCGTGATCCTGGCGATCGCGGCGTTCGTCGCGCTGACCGTGGGCGCCGGGACGTGGCGGGCGCTGCGCCGCCGGGCCACCCCGGCCACCCCGGAGCGGGTCGCCGAACCACCCGACGTGGTATTGCACGGATGAGCGGTAGCGTGGCTGCGGTGACGACAACGACCGGTTACGAGGCCTACGAGGCGGCCGGGGAGCTGCTGCGGGCGCTCTCCGCGCCGATCCGCGTCGCCATCGTGGCCGAGCTGGGTGCGGGCGAGCGGTGCGTGCACGAGCTGGTGGAGAAGCTGGGCGCGCCGCAGCCGCTGGTCTCGCAGCACCTGCGGGTGTTGCGCGGGGCCGGGGTGGTGCGCGGCGCTCGGCGCGGGCGGGAGATCGCGTACTCGCTTGTGGACGAGCACGTGGCGCACATCGTCGCGGACGCCGTCAGCCACGCGAAGGAAGGCGCGCCGTGACCGGCGAGCAGACCGCGGTGCGCAACACGCGCCAGCGCAGCGCCGTCAGCGCGGTGCTGGCCGCCGCGGAGGGCTTCCACAGCGCCCAGGACCTGCACGCCATGCTGAAGGACCGCGGCGAACGGGTCGGCCTCACCACCGTGTACCGGACGTTGCAGGGGCTGGCCGACGCCGGTGAGATCGACGTGATGCGCCCGCCCGGCGGCGAGCACCTGTACCGGCGGTGCAGCCAGGGCCACCATCACCACCTGGTGTGCCGCTCGTGCGGCCGGGCGGTGGAGGTCGAGGGCCCGGCCGTGGAGGCGTGGGCGGACCGGGTCGCGGGCCAGCACGGCTTCGTCGACGTCTCGCACACGGTCGAGATCTTCGGTACCTGCCCCGAGTGCGCCCGGCCCTAGGCCCGTGGATTCGTGCGACGCTGTCGCGCGTGAAGTGGTATGCCGACCGGCCCGGAGTTGTCGTCCGCCAGATCGTCACCGACCTGCTCGTCGCGGCGTGGGTCTACGCCTGGATCCGCGCCGGGTTCTGGGTGCACTCGACCGTCGAGAAGCTGGGTGTGCCCGGCGCCAAACTGGAGGGTGCGGGCATCAGCATCGCCGACAACCTCGCCGACGTGGGCGGCAAGGTGGGCCGCGTCCCCGTGGTCGGCGACCAGCTCACCCGGCCGTTCAGCGGCGCCGCCGACGCGGCCCGCACGCTGGCCGACGCGGGACGCCAGCAGCAGGAGCTGGTCGGCACGCTGGCCACCGTGCTGGCGTTCGCGGTGGTGGCGTTGCCGCTGGCCCTCGTGCTGCTCGGCTGGCTGCCGCTGCGGCTGCGCTGGATGCGCCGCGCCGGGCTGGCCAGCCGGGTACGCCAGCAGCCCGCCGGGCGCGACCTGCTGGCGTTGCGCGCGCTGGCCGGTCAGCCGCTGGACCGGCTGGTGCGGCTGGGCCCCGACATCGCCCAGTCCTGGCGCGACGGTGACGCCGAGGCCGTGGACGCGCTGGCCGCCCTGGAACTGCGCAGCCTCGGGTTGCGTCCGGCCCGCCGCTGATCAGCCCTCGTCGTCCTCGACGAAGGCCCGGTCGTCGTCGAGGTCGTCGTCGTCGATCCAGCCGTGCCGCACGTACGGCACGACCACCCAGAAGGTGAGGAACCAGGCGCCGACGATCCCGGTCAGGATCCCCGCGACCCAGGTGTTCAGCAGGTAGTCGGTGATCAGCAGCACGCTGCTGACCATCGAGACGAGCATGCACGCCAGGCCGCCGGAGGCGGTGCGGTGCGCGTACCGGACCAGCTCGGGTTTGCGGCCCTGACGGAACAGGGCCCGGTGGAACGCCACCGGCGCGATGAGCAGGGTGGCCGCGAACGCCGCCGAGATCAACGCCACCAGGTACACGACCCGCTGGAACTGGTTCGTGTGCGGGAAGCCGTTGCTGAACGGCAGCGTCAGCAGGAACGCGAACAGGATCTGCACGCCGGTCTGCGCCACCCGCAGCTCCTGCAGCAGGTCGGAGAAGTTGCGGTTCCAGCGCTGCCGCTCGCTCTCGCCCGGCAGCCCGCGTTTCTGGGGCGCCATCGGCTCCTCCCACGCTCAACTACCGCAGACATCCCCGCGCCGGTGGGCGATCAAACGCCCACCCTGGCCAGCACCGCCTCGGCCAGCGTCTCCGGCGCCTCCTCCGGCACCCAGTGGCCGACCTGGCGCAACGCGACCAGCCGGTAGTCGGCCTCGACCCAGTCGCCGGTGGCCAGCGCCGCCGTCCGGCCCAGCACCGGGTCCGCCTCGCCCCACACGTACGTGGTCGGCACGGTGATCTTCCCGACCCCGGCGAGCTGGCCCCGGCTCAGCGCCCGGTACCAGTTCAGGGCGCCGGTCAGCCGGCCCGGCTCGCGCATCGCCTCGGCGTACCCGGCCGCGCGGGCGCCGATCGGCTTGAGCATCGAACGCAGCATCGCGCCGTCGCGGGCCAGCATCAGCCGCTCCGCGAACCCCGCCCGGAACACCCCCATGTACGCGAACCGCAGCCGCTGCCGCAGCTCCCGCTTCAGCGCGATCGCCAGCGCCCGCGGATGCGGCACCGACACCGACGTGTACGTGCGTACCCGCTCCGGATGCCCGGCGGCCAGCAGCCAGCCCACCTGGGCACCCCAGTCGTGGCCCACCACGTGCGCCGACTCGCAGCCCAGCGCGTCCAGCACCGCCACGGCGTCCGCGGCCGCCTCGGGCAGCCGGTACGCGTCCACCCCGGCCGGGCGGGCACCCGCGCTGTAGCCGCGCTGATCCACCGCATACGTACGCAGACCCGCCGCATGCAGTCGCGGCGTGATCAGATCGAACTCGCGGTGGTCCTGCGGGAAGCCGTGCAGCAGCAGCACCGGCTCACCGTCCGGCGGGCCGTCGGCGTACACGTCGAAGCTGAGTCCGCGGGCTGCGACCTCCATGCGTGATCCTCCCTCGATGGCCCCCGCTGCGACCTGGTGTTAGCGTCATCGAAACACATGCAATCCGACAGGGGAGCGCACAGCGCTGAGAGTGCGGGCCGCCCGGCCCGCAGACCCTCGAACCTGATCTGGGTAATGCCAGCGCAGGGAGTTCGGTCTCTCCAGCCGCGCCGACGTGCGCCCTCCTGCCGGTTCGCGATAGAACCCCCGGGAGGCACCATGAAAACCACCAGCGGCTGGCGGACTGTCGACATCGTGATCGCATCGGTGATCGCCGTCACGTTCGGTGTCGTCTTCTGGGCGTGGAACCTGCTGTGGGCCGCCACCGCGGGCGCCTTCGCGTTCTTTCCCCCGGCCCAGGCCCTGCTGTACGGCGTGTGGCTGATGCCCGCCGTGCTCAGCGGCCTGATCATCCGCAAGCCCGGCGCGTCGCTGTTCACCGAGACCCTCGCCGCGATCATCTCGGCGCTGCTCGGCGACCAGTGGGGCGCCATCGTCATCGTGCAGGGGTTCCTGCAGGGCCTCGGCGCGGAGCTGGCGTTCGCGGCGCTGCGGTACCGCTCGTACCGGCTGCCCACGGCGCTGCTGGCCGGTGCGCTGACCGGCGCCAGTGCCGCGCTGTTCGACTTCTTCTACTGGAACGTCGCGTACGAGCTGTGGAACTACCGCATCCCCTACGCGCTGCTGACGATCGTCAGCAGCACCGTGATCGCCGGGCTCGGCGGCTGGCTGCTGGTGCGCGCGCTGGCCCCCACCGGGGTGCTGGACCGCTTCGGCGCGGGCCGCGACCGCGCCCTGGTCTGAACGATGGCGGAGGTCGTCCTGCGCGGGTTCGGGTGGCGCCACGCCGGGCGCCGCGCCCCGGCCGTACGCGGCGTCGACCTGCGCATCGCACACGGCGAGCGGGTGCTCCTGCTCGGCCCGTCCGGGGCGGGCAAGAGCACCCTGCTGGCGGCGCTGGCCGCGCTGCTGCCCGAGGACTCCGGGCAGGCCGCGGGCGAGGTCGAGATCGACGGCCTGGACCCGCGCAAGGCCCGCGAACGCGTCGGCATCGTCTTCCAGGACCCGCAGACCCAGCTCGTCATGGCCCGAAGCGGCGACGACGTCGCGTTCGGGCTGGAGAACCGGGGCGTCCCCGCCGAGGACATCTGGCCACGGGTCGACGCGGCGCTGGCGCGGGTCGGTTTCGCGTACCCGAGGGACCGGCCCACCGCGGCCCTGTCCGGCGGCGAACAGCAACGGCTCGCGCTGGCCGGGGTGCTGGCCCTGCGCCCCGGCCTGCTGCTGCTCGACGAGCCGACCGCCAACCTGGACCCCGCCGGCGCCGCCCGGGTCCGCGACGCGATCACCCGCGCCCTGGACCCGGACACCACCATGATCCTGGTCGAGCATCGGGTGGCCGAAGCGCTGCCCCTCGTCGACCGCGTGGTCGTGCTGGAGCCCGGCGGCGGGATCCGCGCCGACGGGCCGCCCGCGGCGGTCTTCGCCGCGCACGGCGACCGCCTCGCCGAGCAGGGGGTCTGGGTGCCGGGCCATCCGGTCGCCCCGCGCCGGGCCGTAGCCCCACCGGGCGATCCATGGGTACGGGCGAGAGCGGTCGCCGTACCCGGCCGCCTCGCCGCCGTCGACATGACCGCCCGCGCCGGCGAGGTCGTCGCCGTGACCGGCCCGAACGGCGCCGGGAAGAGCACCCTCGCGTTGCTGCTGGGTGGGCTGCTGGCGCCGGGATCGGGGACGGTCGAGGCGTTCGGCGACCCGCGGCCCCCGCACCGGTGGCGGGCCGCCGCGCTGACCCAGCGGATCGGGTCGGTGTTCCAGCAGCCGGAGCACCAGTTCGTGACGTCCCGGGTCCGCGACGAGCTGGCGCTGGGCCCGCGCCGCCTCGGTCGCCCGGCCGCCGAGGTGGCGGCCACGGTGGACGAGCTGCTGGACCGGCTGCGGTTGACCCGGCTGGCCGAGGCGAACCCGCACACCCTCTCCGGCGGTGAGGCGCGCCGCCTCAGCGTGGCGACCGCCCTGGCCACCGCACCGCGGCTGCTGGTGCTGGACGAGCCCACGTTCGGGCAGGACCGGCGCACCTGGATCGAGCTGGTGGAGCTGCTCGCCCGGCTGCGCGACGCCGGGCACGGGATCGTGGCGGTCACCCACGACGACGCGTTCGTGGCCGCCCTCGCCGACCGGGTGCACGCGCTGGCGCCGCCGCCTCGTGACTCCGCCTCCACGGCTCCCGCCCGGGACCGCCGATCCACGAACGCGCGCCGGGGCCCCGCGTGAGCCTCACCCTCGCCCCGATCGCCGACCCGGCCGCGCCGCTGGCCCGCCGCAACCCGGTCGCCAAACTCGGCGCCGCCCTGCTGTTCTCCCTGCCGTTGTTCCTCACCCTGGACCCGCTGACCCCGGCCCTGGCGCTCCTGGTGGAGCTGGCGACCGTGCCGCTGTTCGGGATGCGGTACCCGGTGCTGGCCCGCCGGGCCTGGCCGCTGGCGCTCGCGGGCGGCGGGGTGCTGGTGACGATGGTGCTGTTCGCCGCCGAGCGGGCCGGGACGCCGCTGTTCGCGGTCGGGCGGTGGCAGGTCACCACGGGCGTGCTGGGCACCGCGCTCGCGCTGGTGCTGCGCATCTTCGCGGTGGCACTGCCCGGGGTCATCGTGTTCGCCACCACCGACCCGACGGACCTCGCGGACGCACTGGTGCAGAACGCGAAGGCGCCGCCCCGCTTCGCGATCGGCGCGCTCGCCACGTTCCGGCTGCTGCCGCTGCTGGGCGCCGAATGGCAGATGCTCACCCTGGCCCGGCGGGCGCGCGGCGTCGACGCGGGCCGCAACCCGGTCGCCCGGCTGCGGCTGTTCGCCGCGACGACGTTCGCGCTGCTGGTGGGCGCGATCCGGCGCGGGACCCGGCTGGCCGTGGCGATGGACGCGCGCGGCTTCGACTCCGGCGTGCCCCGCACGTACGCGCGGCGGCAGGTCTTCCGCGCCGCCGACGCGGCGCTGCTGGCCGGCGCGGGCGTGCTGGCCGGGGCCATCCTGGCGGTCAGCGTGGCGACCGGGATGTTCCGCCCGATCATCGGCTGAGGGTTCGTCGCTCACGGGCTGCAATGATGGCGGCATGCTTGTCGCGTTCTCCGTCACCCCGCTCGGCGCGGGCGATGCCGTGGGCGACCTGGTCGCCGAGGCCGTCCGCGTGGTCCGCGCCTCCGGCCTGCCCAACCGCACCGACGCCATGTTCACCACGATCGAGGGCGAGTGGGACGAGGTGATGGCCGTCGTCAAGCAGGCAGTCGACGCGGTCGCCGCGCACGCCCCCCGGGTCAGCGTCACCCTCAAGGCCGACGTGCGCCCCGGCGTCACCGGCGCACTGGACGCGAAGGTCGAGCACATCGAACGGCGGCTGGCGCAGCCGTGACCCGGCTGGTCATGTGGGACATCGACCGCACGCTGCTGGTCAGCGGCAAGGCCGCGCACCAGGCGTACGCGACCGCGTTCACGGCGGTCACCGGCGTCGCGTGGCGCGCCATGGCGGTCACCGCCGGACGCACCGACCGCGACATCTCCGCCGAGATCTTCGCGGCGCACGGCATCGCCGACTGCGAGCCGCACCTGGACGGCTTCTTCACGCGCTACGCCGATGAGGTGCACGCCGCCCGGCACCTCATCGCCGAGCAGGGCCACCTGCTGCCCGGCGTACGGGACGTGCTGCAGGCGCTGGCCGGGCGTCCCGGCGTCGTGCAGACCGTGGTCACCGGCAACATCCCCGCCGTCGCCGCCGCGAAGGTCGGCGCGTTCGACCTGGCCCGGGCGTTCGACATGGACATCGGCGGGTACGGCGCCGACGACGTCGCCCGCGCCCCGCTGGTGCGGCGCTGCCTCGAACGCACCCACGCGAAGTACGGCGGACCGGTGCACCCGGTCGTCATCGGCGACACGACGTTCGACGTGGCGGCGGCGCTGGCCTGCGGCGCCGTCGCCGTGGGCGTGGCCACCGGTGCCACGAGCGCGGCGGAACTGGCCCGGGCCGGGGCGCACGCCGTACTGGATGATCTGTCTGATGTGGACGCCGCGGTCGCGGTCATCGCCGGCTGACGCCGTCAGACGCGGAACAGGCTGATCGCGGTCGTCAGCTCCGTGCTCATCCGGGCGAGCTCCGACGCGGCGCGTTCGCTCTGGCTGGCGCCGGCCGCGGTCGACGTGGCGGCGGCGGCCACCCCGGCGATGTTGTCGGCGATGGCGGTGCTGCCGTCGGCCGCGGCGGTGACGTTGCGGGTCATGTCGTCGGTGGTGGCTGTCTGCTCCTCCACCGCGGTCGCGATGACGGTCTGGTAGTCGTTGACGCGGCTGATGATCGAGGTGATCTGCTCGATCGCCGCGACCGCGTCCGTGGTGTCGGTCTGGATGGCCAGCACCCGCGCGGAGATGTCCTCGGTGGCCTTGGCCGTCTCCTGAGCCAGGTCCTTGACCTCACCGGCGACGACCGCGAAGCCCTTGCCGAGTTCACCGGCGCGCGCGGCCTCGATCGTCGCGTTGAGCGCGAGCAGGTTGGTCTGCTCGGCGATCATGTTGATGGTCTTGACGACCTCGCCCACCTCCTGCGACGAGACACCGAGGCGGGTGACCGTGGACATGGTCGCCTCGGCGACCGTCACCGCCTCCGACGCCACGCCGACGGCGTGGTTCGCGTTCTCGGCGATCTCGCGGATCGACGCCACCATCTGCTCGCTGCTGACCGCCAGCGTCTGCACGTTGCCGGAGATCCGGCCCGCGCCGTCGGACACCAGCCCGGCCTGGGCGCTGGTCTCCTCCGCGTTCGAGGAGATCTGGGTCGCGGTCGCGGACAGCTGCACCGATGCGGTGGACATCGCCTCGGCGCCACCGGCCACCTGCCGTACCAGCCGCCGCAACGCGCCGACGGTCTGGTCCACCGCCCGGCTGAGCTGGCCGAGCTCGTCGGTGCGGGCCAGCTCGGCCCGTACGGTCAGGTCACCGTCGGTGACCTGCTGCAGCACCGTGGTGACCTTCCGGAGAGGCCGGGTGACGGACCGGGTCGCCGCGGTCGCGAGGACCACCGCCAGCACCAGGACGCCCAGGGTCACCCCGAGCCGCAACATCTGGTTGGTCCGCAGGTCGGCGGCGGCCTCGGCGGTCATCGCCGCGGCGCGGGCCTGGACCGACGCCAGGACCTTGTCGGTACTCGCCACCACGTCGCCGGACGCCTGCTTCACCTGGCCCTTGGTGATGCTGTCCATGCCGGTGGTACGCACCGTCGGCGACTCGTCCGAGCGCAGCTGCGCGGTGAGCGCGTCGATCCTGGTGAACAGCGCGATCCAGGCGGCCTTCGAGTCCTTCCAGGACGTCTGCTCGGCGGGGGTCAGCGCGTCGGCGGGTACGGCGTCGACCGCGGCGAGGATCGCCTTGCGGTCCGGCGCCGCGGTGGTGTCGGCGACCGCCGCAGCATTGCCGTACGCGCCGGCGCCGCCGAGAAGCATGGCCTCATGGGTCGCCACGTCGGCGGCGAACAGGCGGACCCGCTGGACCTGGTCCGCGGCCGCCGTGAGCCGACCGATCCGGGCCTGCGCCGCGGTCTGCTGCTGCGACCCCCGCAGACCGGCGAAGAGCGCCACCGCGATGAAGACGCCGAGGATGGCGAAAGCGCCGCCGAGCCGAACACCGACAGTGATCTTCATGCTTCTCATCGCGGGGTCCTCATCGTTGAGTGGTCTCTGCCACCGAGATCGGCGAACACGCACCGGGATCCGTGCCGAAGGGGCTATGAAACAGACCACGGGTGCGCGGGAAACGCGGCCGGGTCGGGAGTCTCACATCTGCCCGCGGAGGCTCAGGTCCCGGACCTTGTAGGGTGCAGCGATGCCGGCGGGACTGGACGAGCTGCGGGCGCTGCTGCCCGCGGCGCGGGTGGAGGTTCTCGGCGAGCTCGGCGGCAGTACGCGATCGTCTGTGCATCGGGTACGGGCGGACTCCCGTACGGTGATCGTCAAGGAGTTCACGAACTCTCCCGACGGATGGGTACGCGAGTGCGCGGCGCTGTCCGTCCTGCCCCCGGATGCGCCGACGCCACGGCTGATCGCCGCGGGAGCCGCTCCGCCGACGGTGGTGATGTCGGACGTGGGATCCGGGCCGAGCGTGGCGGATGCGCTGCTCGGGGACGATCCGGCGAGAGCCGCCGACGCCGTGGTCGCGTGGGCCCGCTCGATGGCGTCGTTGCATCGCGTCACCACCGGCTCCCGACCGGCCTTCCGCAACGCGCTGGCCGCCTACGCCGGGGACCGCACGGTCGAGGAGTCGACGGTCTCCACCGGCCTGGACGCCGCGGCCCGGACCATCGACCAGCACGGCACGGAGCTCGGGATCGACGTGGCGGCGGCCGCACTGCGGGAGTTGCGTGGGCTGTCGACCCGCCTGGGTTCCGCCGGGCCGGCCGCGCTGACCCCGGCGGACGCCTGCCCGGACAACAACGTGTTCCGGGACGACACCTTGATCCTCATCGACTTCGAGGGCGCGCAGTGGCGTCACCTCGCGTGGGACATCGCGTACCTGAGCGTGCCGTGGCCGTCCTGCTGGTGCTCGTGGCGGCTGCCCGAGGAGATCAGCGAGCGGGCGATCGACGCCTATCGGGCCGCGCTGGCCCTGCCGTACGCCGATTCACCGCTGTTCCGGGCGGATGTCGCCGCCGCCGCGGTCGGATGGGCGTTCGTGTCGGCGTCCTGGTTCCTGCCCGCAGCGCTGCGCGACGACCCACCGCTGACCGGGTCGGCCAGGCCGGGGCCGACCCGCCGCGCGATGATCCTGCACCGGCTCGGCCTGGCGCGGTCGAGCGCCGAGTTTCCGGCACTCGCGGAGCTGGCCGGACGCCTGCGGGACGCGCTGGCCGACCGGTGGGGTGCGGAACCGCTCGGGTACGCCCCGGCCTTCGTCCAGCATCGCTGAGGCGGCGGTTCCTGCCGTCACCACGGACCGGTCAGCGGGTGACCCTCTCACAACCGACGACGACGTCGCTGGGAGTGGGCCGGCAGGTGTCGCCGTTGTCGGTGTTGGGGCCGGCGTCGAGCAGATCCTTGACGTCGTCGGTGTTGAAGTCATGGCCGTCCAGCCAGTCGTTGCCGGTGCCGCCGTACAGCTTGTCGGTACCGACGTCGCCGAGCAGGATGTCGTTGCCCCCGTACCCGACGATCACATCGTTGCCCTCGCCGCCGCCGAGCAGTTCGTCGCGGGCGGTGCCGTAGATGTGGTCGTTGCCGGACCCGCCGTACAGGCTCTCGAAGTCGGCGGCGATGGAGTCGTGCTCACCCTTGGCACCGTCGTCGCCGACGGCCCCGTCAGCGTCGATGGTGACATCGCGGCTGTACGCGTAGATCAACACGTCGTCGCCCACGCCACCCGAGAACAGGTCGGCGTCGTCGTAGATCTGCTCCTTGTACGGCTCGAACGCCAGGACCTCATCGTTGCCCGCGTCGCCGTAGAACTTGTCGTTCCCCGGGTCGACGAAGAAAGAGTCGTCGCCGTTGCCCCCGTGGACGACGTCGTTGCCGAATCCGTCCTCGAACCTGTCGTTGCCGTCGCCGCCGTAGAGGTGGTCGTTGTCGTAACTGCCGTCGATCCTGTCATTGCCGCCGAGACCCCGGATGGTGTCCCTGCCGCGGTCACCACGCAGGATGTCGCCGCGCGGCCCGCCGGTGACCTTGTCGTTGCCCGTGCCGCCGTCCGCGGTCATGGGCAGGTCGGTGTCGTTGACGATCGAGTCGTTGCGGTCGTACGTATAGACGCGCACCCGGGTCGGCGCCTTCGCGGGCGTGCAACGCACCCTGGTCCGGTCTCCCGTGACCGCCTTGCAGCCCTTGCCGGGGTGGATGGCGACCGTGTCGTCGATGGTGACCGTGCGACCGGAGCGGGTCACGACGACCTTGTTCTGCTTGCCCTTGGCGGCCTTGTACTGCACCTTCGTCGACTCGACGACGGAGGCCACGCCGGTCGTAGCGGCCTGCGCCGGCGCGGCGAGCACACCGACGCCCAGGGTGGCGACGGCGCAGAGACCGACGCGGCTCAGCCAGGCAGAACGGAACATCGTGATCCTCCCGTGGTCCGGGCGACGATCGACAGCCGCACGGCCCGGAGATCGTATGGGGCGCCCGGCCCGGTACACGAGGACCGATCGTCCAGGTTTGCAGGTCCGCTCGTGACCGACCGAGCGGGGACACCGGGCGAAACCGGGTCGCCGGGCCGTCACGCCGCCGATACCGTGCGTGGGTGCACGTACGCGAATTCGACGAGTCCGACTGGCCGCAGGTCTGGGGAATCATCCGTGAGGTCGTCGAGGCCGGTGACACCTTCACCTACGACCCCGCGATGACCGAGGCGCAGGCGCGCCCGCTGTGGGTAGAGGCGCCCCCGGGCCGGACGGTCGTCGCGGCCGAGGGCGACCGCATCCTCGGCACGGCGAAGATGGGCGCGAACCGCCCTGGCCCCGGTGCGCACGTCTCGACCGCGAGCTTCATGGTGGCGGCGGATGCCCGTGGTGAGGGCGTCGGGACCGCTCTGTTCGGGTACGCCGTGGAATGGGCCAGAGGCGAGGGGTACGCCGGGATGCAGTTCAACGCCGTGGTCGACACGAACCGCACCGCCGTCGAGCTGTACCTGCGCAACGGCTTCCAGATCATCGGTACGGTCCCCGGCGCCTTCGCCCACCCGACCCTGGGCCGGGTCGGCCTGCACGTGATGTACCTGGAATTCTGGCCGCTACCGATGCAGGAGTGATGCCGCGTCGAGGCGGAACGGGAACGGCCGGTCAGCGCTCAGCACCTCGGTGCCCCGGGCCGGCGTCGCCCGGGTTTCTGACGCGAACCTCGTGCGGACGTCAGCTCGGGGCGACCGGGTTGGGGACGGCCCCGCCGAAGCGGCGGTCGCGCTGCGCGTACAGCTGGCAGGCGTACCAGAGGTGGCGGCGGTCGAAATCCGGCCAGAGCGTGTCGAGGAAGACCAGCTCCGCGTACGCGGTCTGCCAGAGCAGGAAGTTGCTCGTCCGCTGCTCCCCCGACGGGCGCAGGAACAGGTCCACGTCGGGGACCTCGGGGTGGTACAGGTACTTCGCGATGGTCTTCTCGCTGATCTTGTCGGGCTTCAGGCGCCCGGCGGCCACGTCGCGGGCGATGGCCGCGGTGGCGTCGGCGATCTCGGCCTGGCCGCCGTAGTTCACGCAGAACTGCAACGTCAGCGTCGTGTTGTGCCGCGACATCTGCTCGGCGGTCTGCAGCTCGGAGATGACGCTCTTCCACAGCCGGCCCGCCCGCCCGGACCAGACCACCCGCACCCCCAGCTCGACCAGCTGGTCGCGGCGGCGGCGGATGACGTCGCGGTTGAAGCCCATGAGGAAGCGCACCTCGTCCGGCGAGCGTTTCCAGTTCTCCGTCGAGAACGCGTACGCCGACAGGTACGGGATACCCAGCTCGATCGCGCCCTCGATCGTGTCGAACAGCGAATACTCCCCCTGCTCGTGGCCCTTGGTACGGGACAGGCCGCGCTCCTTTGCCCACCGGCCGTTGCCGTCCATCACGATCGCGATGTGCTTCGGCAGGGCGTCGCGCGGCAGGTCGGGCGGGGTCGCGCCGGAGGGGTGTGGGGTGGGCGGACGCGTCACGACATGCTCTCCCGTCGGTCGACGAGCGGCAGGGAACGCATCGCGCGTTCCATGTGCCACTGCAGGTGGGCCGCCACGAGGCCGCTGCACTCGCGGCGCACGGGCGGCTCGGCGGCGTCGGCGACGTCCCAGTCGCCGGTGGTCAGGGCCAGCATGAGCCCCAGGGTGGCCGGCGCGGGATGCGCCGAGCCGGGCGGCCGGCAGTCCGGGCAGACCGAACCCCCGGCCGGTACGGAGAACGCCCCGTGCCGCCCCGGCGTACCGCAGACCGCGCACTCGGCCAGCGCGGGCGCCCAGCCCGCCAGCGACATGCCGCGCAGCAGATACGCGTCGAGGACCAGGCTGCCGTCGTGCTCACCGACCGCGAGCGCCTTGAACGCACCGAGGGTGAGCTGGAACAGCCGCAGCGCGGGCTCCCGCTCGACCGGGGTGAGGCGTTCGGCGGTCTCGGCGATCGCGCTGGCCGCCGTGTAGCGCGGGTAGTCGCCGAGGAACCGCTTGCCGAACAGCGTCACGGCCTCCACCTGGCTCACCGAGTGCAGCGCGCTGCCCACGCCCTCGGGCGAGCCCGCGAGCTGCAGATCCACGTGCCCGAACGGCTCCAGCCGGGCACCGAACCGCGACGTCGTGCGGCGCACCCCGCGGGCCACCGCGCGCAGCCGTCCGTGCCGGCGGGTCAGCAACGTGATGATCCGGTCGCTTTCCCCCAGTTTCTGCACGCGCAGCACCACCGCGTCGTCGCGGTAGAGCTGTCGGCGGTATCCGGCGGGCACCCGGCCATTCTGCCCCGCCGGTACGACGCTGCCCCCGCGGGTACGACAAACCCCGAGCCACATCTCAGGGTCGAATCCGGGTCGGCTGGGTGGGAGAACCGATGGCCCGGCCGCCCGCCGCGTCCTACCGTCGGCACCATGAATCCCACCCTGATCCGGCGCGCGGGCGCATTCACCATGGTCTTCGCGGCGGCGGCCGCGCTGGCGGGCTGCGGTGGGATCGGCGCACAGCTCACGTACCACGACGTCGAGAAGGTGAAGGTCACCGAGATCCGGCTGACCGGCGCCAGCGGCGACGTCACCGTGCGCACCTCCGCCATCGGCGAGACACGGATCACCCGGACCGTACGCAGCGGCACCGATCCCGCCAGCGGCTACACCCTGGACGGCACAGTGCTCACCCTGGACACCAACTGCGGCCACGACTGCACGGTGTCCTACGACGTGGAGGCACCGGCCGGGGTCGCGGTCCGCGGCGAGATGCGCTCCGGCGACGTCACCCTCACCGGCGTCGGCGCCACGGACGTCACGCTCAACTCGGGCGACATCGCGGTCCACGACGCGACTGCCGACCTCACCGCGACCACCACCTCGGGCAACGTCACGGTCCAGGGCGGCAAGGGCGCGGCGACGCTGCACGCGACCTCCGGCGACGTGCAGGTCGACCGTGCCGGTGGGCCCGTTCAGGCCAAGTCCACCAGCGGCGACGTGACCGTCGAGCTGGCCGTACCCGCGTCGGTGACCGCCGAGGCCACCAGCGGCGACGTCCTGGTGCGCGTGCCGACGGCCACCTATCACGTACGGGTGAAGGACCGCTCCGGCGACGCCCGGGTGGAGATCCCCGACGACCCGAAGTCGGCGAACGTCATCGACGTCCGGGTCAACAGCGGCGACGCCACCGTGCAGACCACGTAGGCCCCCGCGAACCTCAAACTCCATTCAGGGTTACGTCCATCTTCGCTCCATCCGGCCTCCAGAACCCACCGCGCCGAATACCATGCCGGGGTGCTCACAGCGAGACGAACCAGCGTGTGGCGCAGGCGATACGCCGTGCAGGCCGACGGCCGCGAGATTGCCGTCTGGGACGGCGGGTCCTGGCACAGTGGCGGATTCACCCTCGACGGCCAGCGGTATCAGATGCGCGGCAACCTGTGGGGCACCCAGTACACGCTGACGAGCGCCGACGGCACTCCGCTCGCCGTCGCGGACGGAGTGAGTCGCAAGCACTGGACGGTCGAGGCCGCCGGACAGGTCTACCGGTTCCAGCGAAAGTCCCTGTGGAGCTCCGACCAGGAGCTGCTGGGCGAGCACGGCCCGGTGGGTTCGGTCCGGCGGACCAGCATGTGGCGCTCCGATGTCACCGCCGACTTGCCGGGTCTGCCCCCGCCCGTCGCAGTCTTCGTCGTCGGTGTCGTCATCACCATGCTGAACGCCGAGGCCGGCTCCGGGACCTAGAAGCCGAGCCTGCGCAGCTGCTTCGGGTCGCGCTGCCACTCCTTGGCCACCCGCACGTGCAGGTCCAGATACACCTTCGTGCCGAGCAGCGCCTCGATCTGCGCCCTCGCCCGGGTGCCCACGTCCTTGAGCCGGGCGCCCCGCGCGCCGATCACGATGGACTTCTGGCTGTCGCGTTCCACGTACACGTCGGCGTACACCTTGGTGAGGTTGCCCTCGACGAGCATCTCCTGGACCAGCACGGCGATCGAGTGGGGCAGCTCGTCGCGCACCCCCTCCAGCGCCGCCTCGCGCACCATCTCGGCGACGAGGACCTGCTCCGGCTCCTCCGTCAGCACGTCGTCCGGGTAGAGCTGCGGTGACTCCGGCAGGTGCCGGACCAGCACCTCGACCAGCGTGTCCACCTGATGACCGGACACCGCGCTGACCGGCACGATCTCCGCGAAGTCGTACAGCTCGCTCACGGCGATCAGGCGCTGGGCCAGCGTCGCCGGGTCGACCAGATCCACCTTCGTGACCACGGCGATCACGGTGGCCTTCAGCTCCGCGATCTCCGCCGAGATGAACCGGTCCCCGGCACCGACCGGCTCGTCCGCGGGAAAGCACACCCCGATGACGTCGACCTCGCTCCACGTGTCGCGGACCAGGTCGTTGAGGCGCTGACCGAGCAGCGTACGCGGGCGGTGCAGGCCCGGAGTGTCCACGAGGACGAGCTGCCCGTCCGGGCGGTGCAGCACGCCCCGGATGATGTGCCGGGTCGTCTGCGGCTTGTTCGAGGTGATCGCGATCTTCTGCCCGATGATCGCGTTGGTCAGCGTGGACTTGCCCGCGTTGGGCCGCCCCACGAAGCACGCGAATCCGGCCCGATAGGCGTCGTCGCCGGCCGCTGCGGGCGCCGCAGCCGCCCGGTGCCGGTGACTGCCGGGAGCACCGGAGTCCCGAACGCGCCCGGTGTCCCGGCCACGCCCGCCCTGGGATCGGCGCTCCGCGCCGGATCCGCCCCGCCCGGCCGTCGGCTGGGAGCCGGCTCCGCCACGCCGTTGCCCGGACTGCGCTCCGGCCTGGCCGCCCGCGCGCCGGCCGCCGGATCTGCGGCCGCCGGACGGCTGCGGTGCCTCGCTCATTCGGTGACCGTGCCCAGCAGCGTGCCGTCGGGCGAGGCCACATGGATCGGGGCGTCCACGGCCAGGTCTCGGACGGCGGCATGCCCGGCGCCGTCCAGGGTCGACGCCTCGGTCACCACCGCGGCGGCCTCCAGCTTCGAGGCACCAGCGGCGGCCGCGGACGCGACAGCGAGCTGCAGGGCCGTGACGGACAGGCTGGGCAGCGCGACGCTGGCCGCCGCGTACGTCCGGCCGTCCTGGTCGCGTACGGCGGCGCCCTCGACGGCCCCGATGCGGGCGCGGGCGCTGCGGGCGAGCGTGACGAGCTTGGCGTCCTCGGCGCTCAGCTCCGCGTCAGCGGCGGGGGCGATGGTCGGCTCAGGCATCGGCGTGCAGTCTCTCCTCGGATTCCGGACTGGATTCGGGGGGCCCGGCGGGCGCGGGCACCCGGCGGACGAGCACCGAGTCGATGCGGTTGCGCCGCCCCGTGGTGCCCTCGGCGATCAGGTGCAGCCCACCCACGTCCACGGTGGCACCCGGGATCGGGACCCGGCCCAGCGTCTGGGCGAGCAGGCCACCGACCGTCTCGACCTCGTCGGCGGGCAGCTCGACCCCGAACAGCTCGCCCAGGTCCTCGATCGGCAGCCGGGCGGTGACCCGCACCGCGCCGTCGTCCAGGTGATCCACGGGCGGGCGCTCGACGTCGTACTCGTCGGTGATCTCACCGACGATCTCCTCCAGGATGTCCTCGATCGTGACCAGCCCGGCCGTCCCGCCGTACTCGTCGACCACGATGACCAGGTGCGTGCGGGCGGCCTGCATCTCCGACAGCAGGTCGTCGACCGGCTTGGACTCGGGCACGAACGTGGCTTCCCGCATCACCTCGGCCACCGGCTCGGCACCGGCCGCCGGGTCGCCGCTCTGGGTGCGCCGCACCACGTCCTTCAGATACAGCACGCCGAGCACGTCGTCGACGCTGTCGCCGATCACCGGGATCCGGGAGAAGCCGGAACGCAGGAACAGCACCAGCGCCTGCTGCAGGGTCTTCGGCGCCTCGATCCACACCATCTCCGTACGCGGCACCATCACCTCGCGGGCGATCGTGTCACCGAGCGCGAACACCGAGTGGATCATCTGGCGTTCGCCGTGCTCCACCACCCCGCGCTGCTCGGCCAGGTCGACCAGCTCCCGCAGCTCCACCTGACTGCCGAACGGCCCCTCCGGGAAGCCCTTGCCCGGCGTCACCGCGTTACCGATCAGGATCAGCAGCGAGGCCAGCGGGTTCAGCACCCGGCCCAGGCCGCGGACCAGCGGGCCGGCGGCCCGGCCGATCGCGTACGCGTGCTGGCGCCCGATGGTGCGCGGGGCCACCCCGACCACCACGAAGCTGACCACGGTCATCGCGCCCGCCGTGACCAGCGCCGCCCGCCACCCCGCCCCGTACGTGTCGACGGCGACCAGCGCGACCAGCGTCGTCGCGGTCAGCTCGCAGAGCAGCCGCAGCAGGAGCAGCAGGTTGACGTGGCGCACCACGTCGCTGGCGACCGCGGCCAGCGCCGCGGCACCGCGCTGACCCTCACGGGCCATCTCGGCGGCGCGTGCCGGCGAGACCGTGGTGAGCGCGGCGTCGGTCATCGAGGCCAGGCCGGCCAGCAGCACCAGTACGAGCGCGGAGATGAGCAGTTGCACGTCCGGCAGACCGGCCGTGGCGTCCGCGGCGAACAGCGGCGTGTCCACGGCGTCAGCCGGCCCGCCGCCCGGCGTGCCAGCTCTGCAGGAGCCGGTTCTGCAACGCGAACATCTCGCGCTCCTCCTCCGGCTCGGCGTGGTCGTAACCCAGCAGGTGCAGCGCGCCGTGGACCGTCAGCAGGTGCAGCTCGTCGGCCGCGGTGTGCCCCGCCGCGACCGCCTGTTTCGCGGCCACCTCGGGGGCCAGCACGATGTCGCCGAGCAACGCCGGCTCCCCCGTGCCCGCTTCACCGGGCCCGTGGTCGACGCTGCCCTCGTCCATCGGGAAGGCCAGCACGTCGGTGGGGCCCTCGCTGCCCATCCAGCGGTGGTTCAGCTCCGCCATGTAGTCGATGTCGACGAGCAGGATCGACAGCTCGGCGAGCGGGTTGACCCCCATCTCGTCGAGCGCGTGCCGGGCCACCGCGAGGATCGCGTCGGTGTCGACCTCGACTCCCGACTCGTTGGCGATCTCGATGGACATCAGGTGCGGTTACCCCCGTGATCAGCGCCGCCGCCCGGAACGGCCACCGCTGGCGGCGCGTCCGGGCACGGCATGGACGGATTGCGTGGACTTCTGTTCGGCGTCGTAGCGCGCGTACGCGTCGACGATCTCGGACACCAGCCGGTGCCGGACGACGTCGTTGCTGCCCAGCTCCGAGAAGTGGACGTCTTCGACGCCGTCGAGGATCTCCCGGACGACCTGCAGGCCGCTGACCGTGCTGTTGGGCAGGTCGACCTGGGTGACGTCGCCGGTCACCACGATCTTGGAGCTGAAGCCGAGCCGGGTGAGGAACATCTTCATCTGCTCGGGCGTGGTGTTCTGCGCCTCGTCCAGAATGATGAACGCGTCGTTCAAAGTCCTACCCCGCATATAGGCCAGGGGGGCGACCTCGATGGTGCCCGCCTGCATGAGGCGCGGGATGGAGTCGGGCTCCAGCATGTCGTGGAGCGCGTCGTACAGCGGCCGCAGGTAGGGGTCGATCTTCTCGTTGAGGGTGCCGGGCAGGAAGCCCAGCCGCTCCCCCGCCTCGACCGCGGGCCGGGTCAGGATGATCCGGTTGACCTGCTTGGCCTGCAACGACTGCACGGCCTTGGCCATCGCCAGGTACGTCTTGCCGGTGCCCGCAGGCCCGATGCCGAAGACGATGGTGTTGGCGTCGATGGCGTCGACGTACCGCTTCTGGCCGAAGGTCTTGGGGCGGATGGTGCGCCCGCGCCGCGAGAGGATGTTGAGGGTGAGGACGTCGGCGGGACGTTCGGAGATGTTCTGCGCGAGCATCGCGGCGGTCCGGCGCACCGCGTCGACCGTCAGCGTTTCACCCTTCTCGATCAGCTCGATGAGCTCGGAGAAGAGGCGCTCCGCAGTGGCGTTGTCGGCCGGGGAGCCGGTCACGGTGATCTCGTTGCCGCGGACGTGGACGTCGCTGACGACCGTCCGCTCGATCAGCTTGAGGATCTCGTCCTTCGGGCCCAGCAGATTCACCATGATCTTCGGGTCGGAGACCTCGATCCGGGTCTGCACCCGAGCGGCGGCGCTGCTGTGTTCGGTGCCGGTCATATGGGGCGGCCGTACGGCCTACGCCACCTGCTTTCGTTCTCGTCGCCACCGCTGGTCGAGGGCGCTGGTCGACGGCGCCTCCGGTGGTCGTGCCATCGTATCCGCTCGGCCCGTCCGTCGCCGATCCCATTCTTCGCGGGTCGCCGCCCCGCCGGGCCGGGCGCTCAGCCCTCGCTGGGCGAACGCCCGTCGAAGGTCTCCAGGCCGCGGGTGAACCGGTACGTCGCCCAGTGCATCCGCACCACGGTGCCCTGTTCGTCCCGGGTCAGCCGCAACAGTTCGCCGACCTCCCGACCGGAGATCGTGCGCAGAACATCCGGGTTGTCCGGCAATGGGCGGAACACCGCGGGTGGCGACCCGGCGGGGGCGTCCGCGGCGCGCGCCTGCAGGGTGCCGTCATGCCAGCTGAAGATCTGCTGGAAACCCTCGCCCCACCACGGGCCGAGCACGGAACGGTACGCCGCGGGCGCCGGCTCGCCCGGGCTCCAGGGCCGGATCTCGGCGGGATCCGCCTCGACCGCGATCGCCAGCAGCTCGTGCACGAGGTCGAACATGGCGGCACCGGTCCCGGAGGACGCCAGCACGGCCGCGCCGAGCGCGCCGGGGTTCCCCTCGCCGCCCCGGCGGCCGTACACGCTGGCCAGGAAGCCCGGCATCGCACCGTCGTGGCCGACGTGCACGACCCGCTTGCCCTGCGGCAGGAGGATCAGGCCGAGGCCGAACCCGACCGCCCACTGGGCCTCGTCGGTGGTGGTGTGCGGCCAGCGCATCTCCTCGACGGTGGCCGGGGCGAGGACCGCGCCGCCGGGGTCGACGGTCTCGGGGCTGGTCAGGAACGCCGCCCAGCGGGCCATGTCGGTGGCGGTGCTCCACAGCTGCGCGGCCGGGCTCACCCCGCCCATGTCGAGCCGCGGCTCGGGCCGGGCCGCGTCGGAGTACGCGTCGACGAGGTAGCCGACCGCCGCCTCGGCGGTCGGCGCCACCGTGGTCGCGGTGAGCCCCAGCGGGGCGAGGATGCGTTCGGTGAGCACCGACTCCCAGGTGCCGCCGCGCAGCCGGGCGACGACCTGGCCGAGCACGGCGAGCCCGAGATTGGAGTAGTGGAACCGGCGCCCGGTGGGCAGCACCCGCTCGGCCCGCTCCAGCCCGGCCACCAGGGCGGCCGCGTCGGGCGCGATCAGGGTGTCCCAGACGTCGCCGTACGGCTCGCGCTGGTAGCCGGCGGTGTGCGAGAGCAGCCGCCGGATCGTCGCGTCGCCGTGTGCCGGGACGTCGAGGTGGGCGGAGACCGGGTCGTCGAGATCCAGCAGCCCGTCGTCGCGGGCCTGCATGACCAGCACAGCGGTGAACGTCTTGGTGACCGAGCCGATCCGGAACCGGCTGGCGCCGTCCAGCGGGTGGGCCGGGTTGCCGCTGGTACCGACGGTGAGGCTCCACGGGTCGCGGTCGGCGCGGTGCAGGGCGACGGACAGCGCGGGGATCCGGCCGTCGGCCTGGACCTTGCGGACGGCGCGCTCGAAGCGTTCGGTGGCGCTCACCGGGACACCATCGGGCCGAGCGGGGCGCCGCCGAGCACGTGGGCGTGCACGTGCGCGACCTCCTGGCCGGCGTGCGGCCCGTTGTTGAAGATCAGCCGGAAGCCGTCCGTACGCAGTCCTTCGGCCTCGGCGACGGCCGCTGCCGCGGCCAGCACGTCGGCGGTGACGCCCGGGTCGGCGAGGGCCAGCGCCGCGATGTCGGGGTGGTGGTCCTTGGGGATCACCAGCACGTGTACGGGGGCCTTGGGTCCGATGTCGCGGAAGGCCAGCGTGGTGTCGGTCTCGTGCACGACCGTCGCGGGGATCTCGCCCGCGACGATGCGGCAGAACAGGCAGTCGGTGTCCACGCAAGGATCCTAGGGTCTAGGTACGGGGGAAGTTCGGCTACAGCCTGCCGGTCGGCGCTTGGTGTTCGGCACACGGGCCGGCCCGCGCGCCACGCGAGGTGTCCGCGTCGCTGACTAGAGTGGACCGAGACGACCAAGGGAGCGCTCTCATGGCCCAGTACGACGAGGTGATCGAGCCCCTGCTCGCCCAGCTGGACCTGTCCGAGAAGGTCACCCTGCTGACCGGCGCGGATTTCTGGTCGGTGCCCGGTCTGCCCCGCATCGGCCTCGGCTCCCTGGTCATGTCGGACGGTCCGGTCGGCGTCCGGGGCACCGGCTGGGCGCCCGACGACCCGTCGATAACCCTGCCCAGCCCCACCGCGCTCGCCGCGACGTGGGATCCGGACCTGGCCCGCACGGCCGGGCTGGTGCTGGGTCAGGAGTCGCGGCGCAAGGGCGTGCACCTGCTGCTCGGCCCGACCGTCAACCTGCAACGCACCCCGCTGGGCGGCCGCCACTTCGAGTGCTACTCGGAGGATCCGCTGCTCAGCGGCGAGATCGGGGCTGGACTGGTGGCCGGGGTTCAGGCGCACGGGGTCGGCACCACGGTCAAGCATCTGGTGGGCAACGACTTCGAGACCGACCGGATGACCGTGGACGTGCGCATCGACGAGCGGGCGCTGCGCGAGCTGTATCTGGCGCCGTTCGAGCGGGCCGTCGCGGCCGGATCGTGGGGCGTGATGAGCGCCTACAACGCGGTCAACGGCCTGCCCATGGCCAGCAACGGGCCCCTGCAGAGCGATCTACTGAAACGGGAGTGGGGTTTCGACGGGGTGGTGGTCTCCGACTGGCGGGCCGCCCGGTCCACGGTCGACGCCGCGCTGGGCGGCCTCGACGTCGCGATGCCCGCGATGGAGAACCCGTGGGGCGAGCGGCTGGTCGAGGCGGTCCGCGCCGGGCACGTGCCCGAGGACGTCGTCGACGACAAGGTACGGCGGGTGCTGCGCCTCGCCGCCCGCGTCGGCCTCCTCGACGGGGTCCCCCCGGCCGTACCCGCCCCACCGGCGGAGCTGGACGGCGACACGGTCGCCCACGAGGTCGCGACGCGCTCGTTCGTGCTGGCCCGCAACGAGAACTTCACCCTGCCCCTGGAACCTGCCGCGCTGACCCGGGTCGCCGTGATCGGTGCCCTCGCCCTGGACGCCCGGGTGCTCGGTGGCGGCAGCGCCCAGGTGACGCCGCCGCACGTGGTGTCGCCGCTGGAGGGGCTGGGCCGGGCACTGTCCGGAGTGGACGTCGCGTACGCGGTCGGCGCGGACCCGCGCCCGTTCCTGCCCGCCGCGCGGGGGACCGAGTGGGGTGAGGGGTTCACGGTGACCCTGACCGGCGCGCGGGCGCACGCGTTCACGCTGCCCAGCGCCGCGCTGCGGTGGATCGGTGACCTGCCCGGCGGGTTGACCCCGGACGACGTCACCGCGATCGAGCTGCGCGCCATCTTCACCCCGGGCGACGACGGCGAGCACACGTTCGCCGTCTCCGGCTTCGGCACGTTCGAGCTGTCCGTCGGCGGGGACTCCCGATTCGCCGGGACGCTGCACCCGGCCGGGGCCGGGCGCGCCGAGCTGCTGCTGTCGCCGCGCGAGCACCGGGTCGGGGTGCGGCTGGCGGCGGGCGTGCCGGTCGAGGTGGTGTTGCGGCAGCGCATCGCGGCCGGGCTGGCGCACACGGTCGCCACGACGCTCGGGCACCGGCCGCCGGGCCCGGACGCCGACGGCATGATCGCCGAAGCGGTGAAGATCGCGGCGGAGTCGGATGTGGCCGTGGTCGTGGTCGGCACCACAGAACAGGTCGAGTCGGAGGGCTTCGACCGTCCGTCACTGGCGCTGCCCGGCCGGCAGGACGAGCTGGTCGCGCAGGTCGCGGCGGCCAATCCGCGTACGGTCGTGGTGGTCAACGCGGGCTCGCCGGTGCTGCTGCCGTGGGCCGACGACGTGGCCGCCGTGCTGCTGACCTGGTTCCCCGGGCAGGCGGCGGGCGCCGCCCTGGCCGACGTGCTGCTCGGCGTCGCCGAGCCCGGCGGGCGGCTGCCGACGACCTGGCCGCGCCGCGCCCGGGACTGCCCCGTCCTGGACATCGACACCACCGGCGGGGTGGTCGGGTACGACGAGGGCGTGTTCGTCGGCTACCGGGGCTGGCTGCGCGCGGGCCGTCCGCCGCGCTACGCGTTCGGGCACGGCCTCGGCTACACCACCTGGGTGTACGAGTCCCTGGAGGTGGGCCCGGACGAGGCCGTGGTGACCGTGCTCAACGCCGGCGCCCGGTACGGCCGGGAGGTCGTCCAGATTTACGCGGGGCCCACCGAACCCGACCCGCAGCGACCCCGCTGCTGGCTGGCCGGGTTCGCCTCGGTGGCCGCGCATCCGGGCGAGCGGGTCACCGTGCACATCCCGCTGCCGGAGCGCACCTGGCAGATCTGGGACTCGGGCTGGCGCACCGTTTTCGGCGACTACGACGTCACGGCCGCGCACGCACTGGACGATCCGCGGCTGACCGCCACCCTTACGCTCGTACCGGCGGCGTCCGGGGCCTGAACGCGACGCCGCTGCGACGACCGGCAACGCGAGCGAGGGGAGGCACCGGATGACGGTGCAGCGGGAACGCAGGGGCGTCTTCGGCGAGGTGGCGGACACGTACGAACGGTTGCGGCCGGGCTATCCGGAGCAACTCGTCACCGACGTGCTGGCCGACGCGGGCGACGGCCCGGCCCTGGAGGTGGGCGCGGGCACCGGCAAGGCGACGACGGCGTTCGCGGCGCACGGGATCGCACTGACCTGTGTGGAGCCGGACGCCCGGATGGCGGCCATCCTGCGCGACCGGATGGCGGACCGGCCCACGGTGTCGGTGATCGCCAGCACCTTCGAGGACTGGCGACCCGACCGCGGGTACGGCCTGCTGTACAGCGCGCAGGCGTGGCATTGGGTGGACCCGGAGCGGCGCCTGGACCTGGCACACGCCGCGCTCGCGCCGGGCGGGCTGCTGGCGCTGTTCTGGAACGGCTTCCTGCTGGCGGACAACGACCTGCACGCCGAACTGGCCGAGGTGGACCGTCGCTACTGGCCCGAGGGCCGGGACGACCAGCACACGTCGCACAAGTGGCGGGTCGATGACCATCCCGTGGAGATCGAAGACTTCATGGTGGAGTGGGAGTCGCTGGCGCTGCACGACGACCCGCGCTTCACCGATCTGCGCAGTCGCCACTACCGGTGGGGCGCGGAGTACGACTCCGGTACGTACGCCCAGTTCCTGACGACGACCTCGATCTACCGCATGCTGTCGGAGTCCGACCGCGACGCGGCGCTGACCGCGGTGGTCGACGTGATCGACGCCCGCGGGGGCACGATCGAGTTCGTCATGGACACCTCGTTGGCCACCGCCCGCCGCGTGTAGCCCACCCCGGGACCCGGCCCGCCCTACCCTGGACGGGTGCTGTTCCGCGAGGACGCGCTGGAGCGCATCCGTTCGGGCCGGGTGTCGGTGGTGTTCCGGCGCTGGCGTACCGCCCGGGTACGGGCGGGCACCCGGCTGCGCACGATGATCGGCCTGATCGAGGTGCGCGCGGTCACCCGGGTGCCCGACGTGCTGCCGCAGGACACCGCGCCCGCCGGATACGCCGACCTGGCCGCGCTGCGCGCCGACATTCCGGGCGACCCGGCGAAGCCGCTGTACCGCATCGAGGTGGGGTACGCCGGTGCCGACCCGCGGATCGCGTTGCGCGAGGACGTGTCGGGACTGGCCGCCGTGGCGACGGCCGTGGAGCGGATGGACCGCAGCGCCCGCCGCGGCCCGTGGACCCGTACCGTGCTGGGGCTGGTCGCGGCCCGCCCGGCCACCCGCGCCGCGGACCTGTACGCCGAGGCGGGATATCCGGACCTGGCGTCGTTCAAGCGCGACGTGCGCCGCCTCAAGGAGCTGGGGCTGACCGAGAGCCTGGAGATCGGCTACCGCCTGTCCCCGCGCGGCCGGGCGCTACTGGACGGCAGCTGAACGGGACTCACCACCGGCCCAGGCGGGTGGCGAGGACGGCCAGCGCGGCCACCCCGGCCGTGGACGTACGCAGCACGGAGTCGCCCAGCCGTACCGGCACCGCGCCCGCGGCCACGAACCGCCCCAGCTCCGCGTCGGCGATGCCACCCTCGGGCCCCACCACGAGCACGATGTCGCCGGAGTCGGGCAGCTTCGCCCCGGTGAGCCGGTCGGTCGCCTCCTCGTGCAGCACGAACGCCGCCGTCGCCGCGGAGATCAGGCCCGCCACCTGCGGCGTGGAGCAATCCGGCTGCCCGCCGACCGTGGGTAGCCACGCGCGCCGGGCCTGTTTGGCGGCCTCCCGTGCCGTGGACGCCCACTTCTCCCGGGCCCGCACACCGCGCTCCCCGCGCCACTGCACGATCGACCGGGAGGCGGCCCACGGCACGATCTCGTCCACGCCCACCTCGGTCATCGCCTGCACGGCCAGCTCCCCCCGGTCGCCCTTCGCGATCCCCTGCACCACCACCAGCCGAGGATCGGCGGCGGGGGTCACGGTCCGCGAGCCGAGCACGATATCGACGCTGCCCCGCCCGACGCGCACCACGGAGGCGGCAACCACCCCACCCCGCCCATCGGCCAGGATCAGCCGCTCACCGGCACGCAGCCGCTGCACATCGGCGGCGTGGTGCCCCTCCGGCCCGGACAGCGTGAAGCTCGCCCCGGCAGGCAGGTCATCGACGAGAAACAGCGGCGCGGACATGCCCGCACGGTACCGGTTGCGCCCGCAGGGTCGGGCAGGGCGCGGACATCCCCACGCCCACGGCGTGGTGATCGCACGAACCCGGCAGCGCGCAACCTCGCCCACGCCCACGGGGATGCGATCGCACAAGCCCGCCCGGCGCCGACATGCCCACCCCTCAACGGGGTCGTGATCACAAACCCGGCAGCGCACGACCATGCCCACGCCCTGCGGGGTTGTGATCGCACGGACCTGGCAGGGCGCGGGTGCCCGCTCATGAGCCGCTGGGCGAATGGGCTCCCGCGCCCGTTCTCCGCGGGAGCGACGGCTCAAGACCCCAACGGACCCGGGACAAAAGCCTAAAAAATCAATGTCCGTTGAAGGCGTCGCGCATGCGGGAGAAGAAGCCCCCCTGCTTGCTGAGCTCGGCGACGTCCTCGCCGCGGGTCTTGGCGAAGTCGCGCAGCAGCCGCTCCTGGTCGGCGGTGAGCTTGGTCGGCGTCTTGACGTCGAGGTGGACGAACAGGTCCCCGCGCCCCTGGCCGCGCAGGTGCGGCACCCCTTTGCCGCGGATGCGCAGCGTGGAGGCGGGCTGGGTGCCGGACTTGACCTCGATCGCCTCCTCGCTGTCGAGGGTCTTGATGGTCAGCCGCGTGCCGAGCGCGGCCGCGGTCATCGGCAGGGTGACGCGGCAGTGCAGGTCGTCGCCCTTGCGGGAGTAGACGTCGTGCGGGCGCTCGTGGATCTCGACATACAGGTCGCCGGCGGTGCCGCCGCCGGGGCCGACCTCGCCCTGCTGGGCGAGGCGGATCCGCATGCCGTCCTCGACCCCGGCCGGGATCTTGACGGTCAGGGAGCGACGGGTACGGATGCGGCCGTCGCCCGCGCAGGTCGGGCAGGGGTGCGGGATGACCGTTCCGTGGCCCTGGCAGACCTGGCAGGGCCGGGACGAGACGACCTGGCCCAGGAAGGTGCGCTGCACGGACTGGACCTCGCCGCGCCCGCCGCAGGTCTCGCAGGTGGCCAGGTGGGTGCCGGGTGCGGTGCCCGCGCCTGTGCACTGGGTGCACAGCACCGCGGTGTCGACGGTGATCGGCGCCTCGACGCCGAACGCGGTCTCCACCAGGTCGAGTTCGAGGCGCAGGATCGCGTCGGCGCCCGGCCGGGTACGCGGGCGCGGGCCGCGCGCGCCGCCTCCGGCCGCGGTGCCGAAGAAGGCGTCCATGATGTCCTGGAAGCCGACGAACGGCCCGGCGCCGCCGGGTCCGGCCGGTCCCCCGCCGCCGCCGGGTGCGAGGGGGTCGCCGCCGAGGTCGACGATCTGCCGTTTCTGGTCGTCGGAGAGGACCTCGTACGCCGCGTTGATGTCCTTGAACTTCTCGTGCGCCTCCGGATCGGGGTTGACGTCCGGGTGGAACTGGCGAGCGAGCTTGCGGTACGCGCGCTTGATCTCGTCGTCGGTGGCGTCCCGGTTGATCCCGAGAATTCCGTAGTAGTCCTTGGCCACTGGGGTTCGAGTCCTCATGTCTGCCACGCCATTGCGGGCACTCGTCGTCGTGGATCCGTCAGTTCTGTGCCAGCAGGTCGCCCATGTAGCGTGCCACGGCACGCACGGTAGCGATGGTGCCGGGGTAGTCCATGCGGGTGGGGCCGAGTACGCCCAGCCCGCCGACGATGGTGGCGCCCGGGCCGTAGCCCGTGCTGACCACCGACGTCGACCGCAGATTGTCGATCTTGTTCTCGTCGCCGATGCGGACGCGGGTGGTGCTCGGCTCCACCTCGCCGATCAGCTTGAGGAGGATGACCTCCTCTTCGAGGGCCTCCAGGACGGGGCGCAGGGTGCCCTGGAAGTCCAGCACGCTGGCGCGGGCCAGGTTGGCCGTACCGGCCAGGGCGACGCGTTCCTCGCTGCGCTCGACCAGCGTCTCCAGCAGCACCGTGGCCAGGCACGCGACCGTGGTGCGGCGTTCCGGGGCGGTCTCGTCGACCAGGCCCTGCACGAGCGGCGGGGTGTCGGCGAGCTTCTGCCCGGCCAGCTTCTCGTTGCACCGCCGGCGCAGCTCCGTGACGTCGTCGGGGCCCACCGGGGCGGGCAGCTCGACCAGGCGCTGCTCGACCCGGCCGGTGTCGGTGATCATCACGAGCATCAGCCGGGTGGTGGAGATCGGGACCAGTTCCAGGTGGCGCACCGCGGAGCGGGACAGGCTCGGGTACTGCACCACGGCGACGTGCCGGGTGAGCTGGGCCAGCAGCCGCACCGTACGGTGCACCACGTCGTCGAGGTCGACCGCGCCGACCAGGAACCGCTCGATGGCCCGGCGCTCGGCCGGGCTCAGCGGCTTGACCCGGGACAGCCGGTCCACGAACAGCCGGTAGCCGAGGTCGGTGGGCACCCGCCCCGCGCTGGTGTGCGGCTGGCGGATGTAGCCCTCCTCCTCCAGCACGGCCATGTCGTTACGCACGGTGGCCGGGGAGACACCGAGCTGGTGCCGCTCGACCAGGGCCTTGCTGCCCACGGGTTCCTGAGTGGCGACGTAGTCCTCGACGATGGCGCGCAGCACTTCGAGCTTGCGGTCATCGAGACTCATCGGACCCCTCCCCCCGGTCTGGTCGGTCAGCACCTGACTGGCACTCGGCTTGAGCGAGTGCCAGTCTACGTCGCCGCGGCCGATGGCGCGATGATCGCGCGCCACCCGGCCCGGGTCCCTTAGCCGACTGTCTATTCTTAGACGCCGTCCGCATGTTGACCTCGACCGTGTTGAGCTGCGGCCCTACCCTCTCTGGCATGACTGAACCGCCGCGCCCGCCCGGTGAGGGGAACCCAACGGACCCCACCGCGCCGTTCAACCCATACACGGGCAACGAGCCGACCCCAGGGTCGGCACCGCCCCCTCCGCCCGGTGCACCCCAGCCGCCGACGTACGGCACCCCGACTTCCGGGGGTGGCTACCCGCCGCCCAGCTCGGGAGCGGGCGGCTACGCACCCCCGCCCGCCGGTGGGTACGGCCCGCCGCCCGGCGGTGCCTACCCGACCGGGGGCACCCCGCCGCAGTACGGCTACAACCCGGGCGGCGCCAACGAGGACAAGACCTGGATCATGGTCGCCCACTTCGGCGGCGCGGCGGGTGCGTTCTTCGGCGGCGGCGCGGCGGGCTGGATCGCCCCGCTGGTCGCGCTGCTGGCCCGGGGCAACCAGTCCCCGATCGTGCGCCAGCACGCGGTGGCGGCGCTGAACTTCCAGCTCCTGTGGACGATCATCGCGGTGGTCGGCTACGCCCTGACCTGCATCGTCATCGGGATCATCCCGGTGATCGGCGCGGTCATCGTCGGCACGATCTTCGGCATCATCGCCGGCGTGAAGGCCAACAACAACGAGCCGTACTCGTACCCGATGACCGTCTCGATGATCAAGTAACCATCCCCCTGGCCATGGCGCCGGGTTCACCCCCGGCGCCATGCCGATGCGCTACGGCAGCAGGTCGCGCACGACCGCGTCGGCCAGCAGCCGCCCGCGCAGGGTCAGCACCACCCGCCCGGCCGCGTACGCCGCCGGGTCCAGCAGGCCGTCCCCGTGCGCCTGCCGGGCACCGGCCAGCCCGGCTGCGTCCAGGGCCGCCAGCGGCAGCCCGTCGGCCAGGCGCACCCGCAGCATGACGTCCTCGGTGTGCCGGTCGTCACCGGTGAGCAGCTCCCGCGCCTGGCCCGGCGAGACGCCCTCGGCCAGCCGCGCCGCGTACGTCGTCGGATGTTTGACGTTCCACCAGCGCACCCCGCCGACGTGGCTGTGCGCTCCGGGCCCCAGGCCCCACCAGTCCCCGCCGGTCCAGTACAGCAGGTTGTGCCGGCACCGGGCGGCGGGCGCGGCCGCCCAGTTGCTCACCTCGTACCAGGACAGGCCGGCCGCGTTCAGCGCGGCGTCCGCGGCCAGGTAGCGGTCCGCGGCCACGTCGTCATCCGGGTACGGCAGCTCGCCGCGGCGCATCCGCGCGGCCATCCGGGTGCCGTCCTCCACGATCAGGGCGTACGCGCTGACGTGGTCGACCCCGGCGCCCGTCGCGGCGCGCAGGGACGCGGCGAAGTCGTCCGCGCTCTCCCCCGGAGTGCCGTAGATCAGGTCGAGGTTGACGTGGTCGAACCCGGCCTCCCGTGCCTCGATCGCGGCCTGCGGGGCCCGCCCGGCGGTGTGCCGGCGTTCCAGCACCTGCAGCACGCCCGGCGCGACCGACTGCATGCCCAGCGAGATCCGGGTGTACCCGGCCTTGCGCAGCCGCTGCAGCGAGCGCGGGGTGACCGACTCCGGGTTGGCCTCGGTGGTGACCTCCGCGTCACCGGCCAGCCCCCAGGTGGCGTCGATGCCCTCCAGGATGCGGCCCAGGTCGTCCGGGTCGAGCAGGGTCGGTGTGCCGCCGCCCACGAAGACCGTGTCCACCCGCGGGGGCGGGCTCTCCAGCACCCGGGCGGCCAGGGCCAGCTCGGCCAGCACGGTGTCGGCGTACCCCTCCCGGCTCGCACCGCCGCCCAGCTCACTGGCCGTGTACGTGTTGAAGTCGCAGTAGCCGCACCGGCTGGCGCAGAACGGCACGTGCACGTAGACGCCGAAGCCCCGCGCGCCCACGTCGGTCAGAGCGGTGGCGGGCAGCGAGCCGTCGCTGGGTACTGGCTCGCCGTCGGGGAGGGTGCCGGGCATGTCACAAGTGTGCACGGCCGCCGATAGGGTCGGGCGCATGGATCTGGTCCGTACCGTCACCGCTGCCGGGGTGACCACCGTGACGCTGGACAGCCCGGCCAACCGCAATGCGCTGTCCAGCCAGCTGATGGAAGAGCTGCTCGACGCGTTCACCGCCGCGCACGACGATCCCGCCGTGCGGGCCGTGGTGCTCTCCCACACCGGCCCGGTGTTCTGCTCGGGCGCCGACCTCAAGGAGACGGCGCGGGCGAAAGAGGGCGCGCGGGTGCCCGCCGAGCTGCTGGCCGACGTGCTGTCCGAGCTGTGGGAGTTCCCCAAGCCGGTGGTGGCCCGGCTGGCCGGCCCGGCCCGCGCGGGCGGGCTCGGCCTGGTCGCTGCCGCCGACGTCGCCGTCTGCACGCGCGCGGCGACGTTCGCGTTCTCCGAGGTACGCCTCGGCGTGGTCCCGGCGGTGATCAGCGCCACCGTGCTGCCGCGGCTGACCTCCCGAGCGGCCGCCGAGCTGTATCTGACCGGGGACGTGTTCGACGGGGTGCGGGCGGCCGAGATCGGCCTGGTCACCCGGGCGGTCGAGGACGACGCGCTGGACGCGACGGTCGCCGCGTACTGCGACTCGCTGGTGCGTGGCGGGCCGCTGGCACTCGCGGGCGCGAAGCAGCTGCTGCGCCGGGCGCCGTCCGGTTCGATCAAGGAGGACCTGGCCGAGTTGTCCGAGCAGTCCGCCGGCTACTTCCGTTCGGACGAGGGCGTCGAAGGGGTGTCGGCGTTCCGGGAGAAGCGACCGGCGTCCTGGGTACCCAGCGCCACGGACAGCTGATCGGAGAGTCACGCGCGCCCGTTGACTACGCTGGGGGCCGGCAAAGAGGGGGTGCGCGTGCGAAGACGACCGGTCGTCCTGATCGCTGTGCTCGTCCTCGTGGCCGCGGTCGCCGTCGTGACCGCGGTCAATTCCATGGGCGGCAAGCTGCCGCACCTGGGCCCGGAGTGCGTCGTGCAGGCCGACGGCCAGGTGGCGCTGGACGCGGTGCAGATGGCCAACGCGGCCACGATCACCGCGGTCGGCGTGCGCCGCAAGATGCCCGAGCGGGCCGTAGTGGTCGCTCTGGCCACCGCGTTCCAGGAGTCGAAGCTGGAGAATCGCGGCGACGGCGACCGGGACTCCGTCGGGCTGTTCCAGCAGCGGCCCAGCCAGGGCTGGGGCACCCCCGAGAACATTCAGGACCCCCGGTACGCCGCGGACAAGTTCTACTCCGCCCTGAAGAGGGTCAAGGGGTGGGAGCAGATGCGGGTCACCGACGCGGCGCAGCAGGTGCAGCGCTCGGCGTTCCCCAACGCGTACGAGAAGTGGGCGGATGAGTCCGCGGTGCTGGCCCGTGCGCTCACCGGCCGCGCCACCGGCGCGGTGACCTGCACCATGGCCGATGAGCCCGCGCTGCGTGGCGCCGCGGCCGCCGACGCCATCGCGAAGGGCCTGCAGGACGACTGGGGCACCAGCGTCCCGGCGCGGGCCCGGCAGGCCGACGGTCTCACCCTGGCCGTGAAGGACGCGGGCGCCGGCTGGCGGTACGCGCACTGGCTGGTCGCCCACGCCCGCAACACCGGCCTCGAACGGGTACGTTTTGCTGACCTTGAGTGGCGCGCCGAGGCGGGCAAGTGGCAGCCGGTGACCGCGGCGGATGCGGCGGGCGGCCGCGCCGTGGTGGCCGAAGTGTTCCACTGACCTGGAAATCAACGGATGTGAGTGGATACTCCGGCCGAATCGCCCCTCCGGTGATCCTGCTCTGCGTGGCATGACGAAGCGTCGCGGGCCATTGCGCTGCGTATATATCGATATGGACAGACAGCTACCGCCCTGGTACTAGTAGGGGCGTGTCAGAGGCCGTGCAATGGATCGCGCTCGGTGCCGCGAGCATCACCGCCGTCCTCGTGGGGGTCCACCGCAACCGGCCCGCCCGCGTCGGGCCGTGGCTGTTACTGTCCGGCGCGCTGGCCAGCCTGGCCGTCGGCGACGTCTGCTACGCGCTCGGCGCGACGACCTCCGCCGACCTGTCGTACGCGATCATGTTCCCGCTGTTGGCGCTGTGCCTGCTGCAGCTCACCCGCGGCGGCGCCGTCCTCGTCGATCGGGCCCGGCTCATCGACCTGCTGGCCTTCACCTGCTCGGCCCTGCTCGTGGTGTGGGTCTTCGCGCTGGGCGGCAGCGGCGAGGTCGGCGCGATCTCCGCCGCCGACGTGCTCGGCGACCTGTTGCTGATCGCGGTCGCGGCCCGGCTGACGGTGGCCGCACCCAACTGGTCCGCGCTGCTGTTGCTGGTCGGCGCGCTGGGCCTGCTGGGCGCCGACGTGGCCTACCCGCTGGCCCCCGGCCCGCTCGCCGAGACCGGCTACACGATCCTGTACGTGGCGTGGGGTGCCGCCGCGCTGCACCCGTCGATGGCCCGGCTGACCGCACCGCACCAGGCGCGCCCGACGCCGTGGCGCGGCCGGTGGGCCGCACTGCTGGCGGTGTCCGTGGCCACCCCGCCGGTGGTGCTGCTCATCGAGGCGGTCACGACCGGGGTCACGGACGGGGTGGTGATCGCCGCGGCGAGCGTGATCACGGTGGTGCTCACGTTCACCCGGCTGGCCGACTCGCTCGGTCAGCACAGCGCGGCGCTGACCCGGGAGCGGGGGCTGCGCGAGGCCAGCGCCGCCCTGGTGGCCGCCGCCGACCTGCCCGCCGTGGACGAGGCGGTCCGGGCCGCCGTGCATCAGCTGCTGCCCGACGGCGTACACCGGGTGGCCTTCGCCACGGACGACCGTCAGCTCGCCCTCGCCCTCGCCGCGCAGACCGCCGAGGCCCGCCGCGTCCATCGGGTGCCCGGCACCGCCACCGCGGGGCACCGGGAGCGCAGTTGGTGGCTGCCCGATCCGGGGACCGGCGACGGCGCGATCACCCTCGTCTGCCCCTTGTGGCTGGAGCCGCTCGCAGTGGCCCGGCCCAGCGGCGGGGCGCTCGTGCTCAGTGGCGCCCCGGAGTTGCTCGGCGCCACCCGCGACACCCTGGAAGTGCTGGCCGGGCAGGCGGCCCTCGCGCTGGACCGCATCTCGCTGGTCGACGCGGTGGGCCGCCGCGACAGCGACCTGTATCTGCGGGCGGTCATCCGCAACACCGCCGACGCCATGCTGGTCATCGACTCCGACCAGCACATCCGCTATGCCAGTCCGGCCGTACGGCGGCTCGTCGGGGTCGCGGAGCTGGCGCCGCTGGCCACCCTGCACGACCTGGTGCACCCCGACGACCGGGCGCAGGTGCACGAGGCGCTGCGGGCCGAAGGGGACGGGGTGGTGTTCTGTGCGCTGCTGCGCCCCGACGGCACCCAGGTGTTCGTCGAGGCCACGTACCGGGATCTGCGGGAGGACCGGCTGGTTCAGGGTTTCGTGGTGACGATGCGCGACGTCACCGACGGCCACGAGCCGGGAGAACGGCTCCCCCGGCTCGATCACGTCGGCGAGCTGCCCGCACGGGTGAACCGGCGCAGCGCCCAGCACAAGTTCCGGTACTGAGCGCCGCGCCGGTGCGTGAGGCGTTCGGCGGGCAGGCGCCGCCGCCTCAGCGGGTGATGCCGCGGCGACCGGCCGCACCGACCACCAGGGCGACGCCGATCGCCGCCAGCACCACCTGGAAGAGCAGCTCGGTCCAGTCCATGCCGCGGGTGTCCGCGACGCCCACGGCCCGGGCGATCACCGTCCCCAGCAGCGCGGCGACGACACCGATCACCATCGTCAGCCAGATCGGGATGTTCTGGCGACCGGGTACGACAAGGCGGCCCAGCGCGCCGATGATCAGGCCGACGATGAGGGCGCTGAGGATGCCGGTGACAGTCATGGGAAACCTCCTTGGGGGGTCTTAAGTTCAGGCCCCCACAATTTCCCGTGCGCCCAGCGCCCAAACCCGGTTACTTCTTTCCGGTGGCCTTCGGGTCGACCGAGTCGGACGTCGACAGCGCGGCGATGAAGGCCTCCTGGGGCACCTCCACCCGGCCGACCATCTTCATCCGCTTCTTGCCTTCCTTCTGCTTCTCCAGCAGCTTGCGCTTACGGCTGATGTCACCGCCGTAGCACTTGGCCAGTACGTCCTTGCGGATCGCCCGGATGGTCTCGCGGGCGATGACGCGGCTGCCGATGGCCGCCTGGATCGGCACCTCGAACTGCTGCCGCGGAATCAGCTTCTGCAGCTTCGCGGCGATCGTGACCCCGTACGTGTAGGCCTTGTCCTTGTGCACGATGGCGCTGAACGCGTCGACCGGCTCCCCGTGCAGGAGGATGTCCACCTTGACCAGGTCGGCGACCTGCTCCCCCGAGGGCTCGTAGTCCAGCGACGCGTACCCCTTGGTCTTGCTCTTGAGCTGGTCGAAGAAGTCGAAGATGATCTCGGCGAGCGGCAGCGTGTAGCGCAGTTCGACGCGTTCCGACGATAGGTACTCCATGCCCAGCATCTGGCCGCGGCGGCTCTGGCACAGCTCCATGACCGCACCGACGTACTCGTTGGGCACCAGCACGGTGGAGCGCACGACAGGTTCGTGGATCTCCGCGATCTTGCCGGTGGGGAACTCGCTCGGGTTCGTCACGACGTGCTCGACGGCGTCCTCTGTGTACACGCGGTAGACCACGTTCGGCGCGGTCGAGATCAGGTCGAGGTTGAACTCGCGCTCCAGGCGCTCGCCGATGATCTCCAGGTGCAGCAGTCCCAGGTAGCCGCAGCGGAACCCGAAGCCCAGCGCCGCGCTGGTCTCCGGCTCGTACGTCAGGGCGGCGTCGTTGAGCTTCAGCTTGTCCAGCGCGTCGCGCAGCGCCGGGTAGTCCGAGCCGTCGATCGGGTACAGGCCCGAATACACCATCGGCTTCGGGTCCTTGTAGCCGCCCAGCGGCTCGACGGCCGGGCGCGCATTGCCGGTGACCGTGTCGCCGACCCGGGACTGGCGCACGTCCTTCACGCCGGTGATCAGGTAGCCCACCTCGCCGACGCCCAGCGCACCGGCCTTCTCCATCTCGGGCGAGACCACCCCGATCTCCAGCAGCTCGTGCACCGCGCCGGTGGACATCATCTTGATCCGGTCGCGGGCCTCGATCCGGCCGTCCACCACCCGGACGTAGGTGACCACGCCGCGGTACACGTCGTACACCGAGTCGAAGATCATCGCCCGGGCCGGGGCCGCCGCGTCGCCGACCGGGGGCTTGAACTGGCGCACGATCTCGTCCAGCAGGTGCTCGACGCCCAGGCCGGTCTTGCCGGAGACCCGCAGCACGTCGTCGGGCTCGACACCGATCAGCTTCGCCAGCTCCTCGGCGTACTTCTCGGGCTGGGCGGCCGGCAGGTCGATCTTGTTGAGCACCGGGATGACGTGCAGGTCGTTCTCCATGGCGAGGTACAGGTTGGCCAGCGTCTGCGCCTCGATCCCCTGCGCGGCGTCGACCAGCAGGATCGCCCCCTCGCAGGCGGCGAGACTGCGCGACACCTCGTACGTGAAGTCGACGTGGCCCGGGGTGTCGATCATGTTGAGCACCGCGGACTCGCCCTGCTGCGCGCCCTCCCGGACCACCCACGGCATGCGCACGGCCTGGGACTTGATCGTGATGCCGCGCTCGCGCTCGATGTCCATCCGGTCGAGATACTGCGCGCGCATCTGGCGTGGGTCGACCACCCCGGTGATCTGCAGCATGCGGTCGGCCAGTGTCGACTTGCCGTGGTCGATGTGCGCGATGATGCAGAAGTTACGGATGCGGCCGGGGTCGGTCGCTCCGATGACGTTCACGGGGTCGAGCGGTGCAGGCACGATCGTCCGTTCTTTAGCTGGATGCGTCTGCGCGTGAGGCGTGTGGCCGGCCGGCGGACATGCCGACCGCTACCTATCGTCCCACGCCCCGCGTCGACGCTCGGCCCACACCCGGGCCAGCGCCCCGGGCCCCATCTCCGCCACGCCCGGCGCCATGGCGGCGGGTTCCGACGCCGGACACGGCGGCGGGTTCCGACGCTGGAGGCGGCGGCGGGTTCCGACTCTGGAGGCGGCGGCGGGTTCCGACTCTGGAGGCGGCGGCCGCCCTGGCCGGTCGCCGAAGCCCCTGGTCAGGTCGAACAGCTCCCGGTCGATCGGTAGGACGGGACTGGAGACCGGGAGGCGAGATGAACGGCGTGCCGCAGGCGCACCCGGCGACCGAGGTGGCCGCGCCGCCGCCCGAGGACGGCGCCGGGGTCCCGTTCGATCGGGACGCGGCGAACCGGATATTCGACGAATACGAGGACCGTTCCGACTTCGACCTGGCCGAAGCCGAGCAGCTGGCGGCCCGGTTCGAGGCGGCCGCCGAGGCCCACGGGGAGACCGAGCTGCTCTGGCGCGCCCGCCTGCTCCGCGCCGACATGCTCGAATGCCGCGGTGAGCCCGCCGAGTCGATGCGCATCCTGTCGGACGCCCTGGACTGGGCGAAGGTCCACGACTGCCGGCGGGTGCAGGTCCGCGCCCACCACGTACTGGCCCGGCTGTACCACCTCATGGGCGACCTGGCCGCGACCCTGGATCACACGCTGCAGTGCGTGAGCACGCTGGACGACACCATCCCGATCGCCAACCGGATCGGCTGCCTGATCAAGCTCGCCGACGCGTTCGCCATGACCGGGTCGATCCCGGCCGCTCGGGAACGCTACGAGCAGGCCGAACGGCTGGCCGCCGAGCACGGCATCGTGAACCGGCAGCTGGCCGCGCTCAACAACTGGGCCTACACCGAATACGAGGCGGGCGACGGAGAGGGCGCCCGCGAGGTGCTCGCGCGGCTGCGCCGGGTCGCGCACGCACACGGCAAGCCGCTGAACTCCAACGTGCTGGACACGCTCGCCCGGGTGGAGATGCTGTGCGGCGATCACGCCACGGCACTGCGGGCGGCCCACGACGCGCTCGCCGCCTTCCGGCGCGAGAACCGCGTACGGGAGGTGGACGCCGAGACGGACCTGATGCTCACGCTCGCCCTGGTGCAACGCCGCAGCGGCGACCTGGCGGCCGCGCTGCACACCGTCACCGAGGTGCAGCGCATGTGTGAGCGGCTCCCGCTGGTCAGCAACGCCGCGCAGGCCCTGTCGGAACTCGCCGAGATCCATGCCGCCCGGGGGAACTTCGAGCGCGCCTACCGCCTCGTGCGCGAGTTCAACGCCGCCCAGGAACAGCTGAGCTCCGCGCAGCACGAGATCCAGGCCCGCAACCGCCAGGTGATGTTCGAGGTCGCCGAGGCACGCCGGCAGGCTGAATGGTTCCGCGAGCAGGCACACCGCGACGCGCTCACGGGCCTGCACAACCGGCGCTACGTCGACGAACACCTGCCGCACCTGCTGCGCCGCGCCGCCACCGACGGTTTCCGCGTGACGATCGCCCTGCTCGACCTCGATCACTTCAAACGCATCAACGACACCCTCTCGCACGAGGCCGGCGACCAGGTGCTGACCGCCGTGGCCGACCTGCTCGACGCGGTCGAGACCGGCCCCGACGGGTTCACCGCGCGACTCGGGGGCGAGGAGTTCGTGGTGGTGATGCGCGGCATCGACGCGGACGCGGCGGTGGCCCGGCTGGACGCGCTGCGCCGTACCGTCGCCGGTCACCCCTGGCAGCCGATCACCGGGGATCTGCCGGTCACCACCAGCATCGGAGTCGCGGCCGCCACGGCGGACAGCACCCAGAGCACGCTGCTCGGCGAGGCCGACGCGGCGCTGTACACGGCGAAGCGCAACGGCCGGAACCGGATCAGCGTCGCCGCGGCGACCACCGGGCCGAAGCGCCGGCGCTGGCGCGACGCGCCCCGCCTGGCCTCGTAGCTCCGGCCCCGTAGCTCTGGCCTCGTGGCCCGGCCTCGTGGCGCTCGGCTATTGGGCCGGGCCTCGTGGGCCGGGCCTCGTGGGCGGGCCTCGTGGGCGGGCCTCGTGGGCGGGCCTCGTGGGCCGGGCCTCGTGGGCCGGGCCTCGTGGCTCTGGTCGCCCAGCCCCGATGTCGGCGGGTCCTTCCGCAGGTCGGCCGGGCCTTGGTCGATGGGAGGGGTGACCGGACTCGACAGGGGGCGAGATGAACGCAGCGCCGCAGGCTGACTCCGTCCCGCCATCCGGCCCCACGGCGGCCTCCGGGACGCTGGCGTTCGATCCTGTGGCGGCCTCCCGGACGCTCGCGTTCGATCCCGCGGCGGCCTCCCGGACGCTCGACCGGTTCGAGGACGATGGCGACTTCGACGTCGCCGAGACGGAGCGCATCGCCGTCGAGATCGAAGCCGGCGCCGAGGCGCACGGCGAGACCGAGCTGGTCTGGCGGGCGCGACTGCTGCGCGCGACCATGCACGAGTACCGCGGTGACCTCGCCGCGTCGGCACGGATCCTGTCCGACGTCCTGGCCTGGGCCGACGCGCACGAACGCCGTCAGGTACAGGCGAGCGCCCACCGCGTACTGGCGCGGCTGCACCGCGCGATGGGCGACATGGGGGCCTCCCTGGACCACAGCCTGCAATGCGTGAACGCCCAGGACGACAGCACCCCGGTGTCGATCCGGATCGCCTGCATGATCAAGCTCGCCGACGCGTTCGCCCGGACCGGGTCCGCCGGCGCCGCGCGCGAGCGCTACGAGGAGGCCGACCGCCTCGCGGTCGAGACCGGCAATCTGTACAAGCGGATCATGGCCCTCAACAACTACGCGTACGCGGAGTACGAGGAGGGCAACGGGGAGCAGGCCCGGAGCGTGCTCGCGCGGCTCCGCGACGTCGCACGGGCGCACGGCATGCCGCTCGGCTTCTCGGTGCTGGACACCGTGGCCCGGGTGGAGACGCTCTGCGGCGACCACGATGCGGCGGAGCAGGCCGCCCTGGCCGCGCTCGACGCCCTGCGCGGTGAGGAACTCACCCAGGACGCCGACGCCGAGACGGATCTGCTGCTCACCCTGGCGCTGGTGCAACGACGCAAGGGAAACCTGGCGGCGGCCCTGCGTACAGTCGCCGAGGTGCAGCAGGAGAGCGAGCGGCTGTCCCTGACCTACAACGCGGCGCAGGCCCTGTTCGAACGGTCCGAGATCCACGCCGCCGCCGGGGATTACAAGGACGCCTACCTGGCGCTGAGCGAATTCAACGCCGCCCAGGAACGCCTCAGCTCCGCCGAACGCGAGGTCCAGGCCCGCAACCGCCAGGTCATGTTCGAGGTCGCCGAAGCCCGCCGCCAGGCCGAATGGTTCCGCGAGCAGGCGCTGCGCGACGCCCTCACCGGCCTGCGCAACCGCCGCTACGTCGACGAACACCTGCCGGCGCTGCTGCACCGCGCCACCGCGGAAGGCTCCCCCGTCACCATCGCCCTGCTCGACCTCGATCACTTCAAACGCATCAACGACACCCTCTCGCACGAAGCCGGCGACCAGGTGCTCACCGCCGTCGCAAGCCTGCTCGACGCGGTAGAGGTCGGCCCGGACGGCTTCGCCGCCCGTCTCGGCGGTGAGGAGTTCCTCCTCGTCGTACGCGGCACCGACCCCGGCCGGGCCGTGACCCGCCTGGAGGACCTGCGCCGGACCATCGCCGACCACCCGTGGCAGCCGATCACCGGGGAACTGCCCGTCACGATCAGCATCGGGATCTCCGCGGCCGCACCGGACAGCACCCAGCGGTCTTTGCTCAGCGAGGCCGACGAGGCCCTCTACCGGGCCAAGCGGGGCGGCCGGAACCGGATCCATCTCGCCCCGAACGCCACCGCCCCGAAGCGGCGCCGCTGGCGGGACGCCGCCCGCCTGGCGTCTTAACCAATCTGGCCTTCCAGCCGCCCAGCCGCCCAGCCGCCCAGACGTCCTAGCTGCCCTGGCGTTTCCGGCTGCCCTGGCGGGCTGGCCGGGGCCGCCGAGGCCGCGCTGTGCGGCGCCGCCATTTCCAGCCGCCCCGGCGTTTCCAGCCGCCCCGGCGTTTCCAGCCGCCCCGGCATTTCGGCCCAGGGGGTGCGCCGTGATCCGGGCCTGCGGCGGTCCCGCCGGCCGCCCGGCCCCGTCGGCCTACTCGGGCGGCTCCAGGAACAGCTCGGACAGGCGCGGCAGGCGGCGGCGCATCTCGTCCTCGTCGTCGAAGTCCCAGAGCTGGTCGGGGTCCGGACGACCAGGCGGCGCCGGTGGCGGCGGCAGCGCGCCGCCGGTGGCCCGCTCGTACGCCCGCGCGGGCACCCCCAACACCTCCTCCGCCTCGAACACGGCGCCCGTGTGCACGGCGGCCCGCACAGCGGACAACTCGGCCAGCGAATCCGGGGCGCGCACGGCGTGGGCCAGTGCGTCCCGCCCGTGCGCGATCAACCAGCCGCGGAAGTGGTCGAAGCCGTCGTCCGAGCAGCCGCCGTTGATCAGATAGGCCGCCGCCCACAGGTCCTCCGTCGCGGAGGCGGTCATCACCTTGTCGAGGTGACGGGCCCAGGCGACGATCTCCTGCGGGTCACGGGCGGCCAGGTCGGCCACGGCACGCTCGGCCACCTCCTCGGGGGTGGCCGGTCGGTCGGCGGTCGCCCGGCCGATGACCGCCCAGAAGTCGTCCGTTCTCATGCCGGGGATGCTGCCAGGCGGGTGCGACATTGTCGGCGCGGCGTTGCCGGGCACCGGCAGGATGGTCGGCATGCGTGCCGTCTCGCTGCCCGACGTCCCGTACGGAGCCACGGCTGTGCGCCCGGACTGGTCCGCGCTGCCAGTAGCTGTGCGCGACGCGATCAGCGCCCGCCTCGGCGGCCCGGTCGCCAGCGCGGTCTCGGCCGGTGGCGGCTTCACCACGGCGTTCGCGGCCCTGGTCACGACCGCCGACGGCGTGCGCGGGTTCGTAAAGGCCGCGCCCACGGCCGACCCCACCGCCGACTGGTACGCCCGCGAGGCCGCGGTCACGGCCGCCCTGCCGCCCGGCGTACCCGCAGCGCGCCCGCGCTGGACCCTCACCGCAGGCGGCTGGTACGTGCTCTGCCTCGACCCGGTCGACGGTCACGTGCCGGCGCTTCCGTGGACCCCCGCCGACCTGGACGCGGCGCTGCGGGCGTGGTCGGCCGCGGCGGCGGCGCTGCACTCCCCGACCGCGGAGCTGCATGCCGTGGGGCTGCCCCCGCTGGATGCGATCCTGCGCGCCGAGTTCTCGTGGTGGCGCGCCATCGCCGCCGGGCACGAGGCCATTCCTCCGGTCCCGGCGTGGGTGCCCGCGCGGCTCGGTGAGCTGGCGGCGCTCGAGGCAGCCCTGCCGCCGCTCGCGTCCGGCACCGGGATGGTGCACGGCGACCTGCGCGTCGACAACGTGCTCATCGACCGTACGGGCGCCGCGTGGCTGTGCGACTGGACCTGGCCGTGCCTGGGTGCTCCCTGGTTCGACACGGTGACGTTGCTGATCAGTGCGTACGCGAGCGGGCTCGACGCCGATGCCCTGCTGGCGCCCTGGGCGGCGCCGCCGGACGGGATCGACGGGGCACTGGCCGCGCTGGCCGGATACTGGCTGGTCCGGGCGGCCGGCGGACCCAGCAGCGCGTCACCGCACAGCCGCCAGCACCAGCGGTTCAGCGGCGGTCAGGCGCTGGCCTGGCTGGCGGCCCGGCGCGGCTGGGCGTAGGCCGGCCGCCGCTGACGACCCGGCCGTTTTTGCGGGCCGCGACGGTGCTGGTAACCTGGTTCCTCGCGTGTGGTGACGCGCCGCTGTCGGCTGCTGTTCCTTGACCGATGCGGTGACCACTCGCACGAGACATCATCCGAACCTAGTCAGGACAAGGCTGTCGCGTGGCGAACATCAAGTCCCAGATCAAGCGCAACCGGCAGAACGAAAAGGCCCGGCTGCGCAACAAGTCGGTCAAGTCGTCGCTGAAGACCGTGATCCGCAAGCTGAACGAGGCGAGCGAGGCCGGCAACGCCGAGACGGCGACCGCGCTGCTGCGTGACGCCTCCCGTCAGCTCGACAAGGCCGTCAGCAAGGGCGTCATCCACAAGAACCAGGCGGCGAACCGCAAGTCGGCCATCGCCAAGCGGGTCGGTTCGCTCTCCGCCTGAGGCATCCGTGGCCGCCGTGGCGGTCCGCGTTCCGCCCGGCTGAGCACGGGCGGAACAACTCCGGGCACCCCCGGACCGTGAGGTCCGCGGAGGTGCCCGTTGTCGTGTCCGGAAGCCTCTGACGCGGCATCTGCCCGACCTGGTCCCTGGACGGCGTGGGATGCAGCGCCGCCGCGCCCGGCCCCGGCTGGCCCGACGCCATCTGCGCAGGTCACCAAGACCCATCACGGTTGTACGGCTGCCCGGCAGCTTTCACGCCGTTGGCCTGAGCGAAGGTCTCGCCGAGGGGTTCAAGCGGCCTTCGGGTCACCGCAGCTCTCCGCAGCCAGCTTCAGCGTGTCAGCGCCCGACCCGCCTACCGACGCGGCGCGGCAGCTCTACACGCCGTCGAGCCGCCCCACACGCAGCCTGGCGGCCCCGCACTGCCCGCCGCCGAGCCTCGCGAGCCGGTCCCAGCCCACGGCCCGGCCAGGCTAACCGCGCCACCACCCGCCCCGTGGGCTGGCCTACCTACTCGTAGTGATGGGCCGCCGACTGCCGGGCACGCTGCTCCGCGTCCAGCTGATCGGCCCAGAGCCGGGTTGTCGGGGCTTCGTTGAGGGCCCCGGCGAGGTGGAGCGTTCCCTCGCGAGGGACGGGTTCGAGAGGTGGGGCCGTCTGCATCGCCGCGCGTGCGGCGTCGATACGGGCCCGCAGGTCGACCGTGCTGTAGTGCCCCATTCCGCCGTCCCCGTAGGTGAATCCCGTCTCCTCGTACTCGGGTTCGGCGTGCTCGTAACCGAGGCCGGCACCCTCGCCGACCGGCTCGTGATCCTCGTACCCATAGCCCTGCCCGGCATCATCGAACCTGGCCTCGTCGAACCTGGCCTCGTCGAACCCGAGCCCCAGTTCCCGGTACGCGGGCTCCGCCTCGTCGAACACCGACCCGGCCTCGTCGTCGAACGCGGGCAGCTCAGCGTGGGGAGGCGTCCAGACCATCGGGCCGTCGGCGGGCGGCGGGGCGACCGCCGACCGCAGCCTCGGCCCCGTCCGCTGCCGCCCGGACACGGACTGCCGGCTCCGGGCGGAACGCGCGCCGCCGCCCGGCTCCGGCGCGATCACGGTACGACTCGCGGCGCCCGCGATCAGGTCGTTGAGCTTCACCATCGCCGCCACCGTCAGCGGCAGCACGACCACACCCCACCAGCTCACCAGCTCGGCCAGCGCGAGAAGGATGGCGAGCGCCGCCGACCCCTCGAGGAACACGAAGCAGAGGAATCCACTGGGCGCGAGGTGCCTGAGCCGGAGCAGGCGGGCGTACATGGGGGGCTGCAGGCTCGCCGGTGCCCGGCGTGACCGGATCGTGCGGGTCATCGGACGCTCCCCGCTCGGCGGGCGGCCGCGACGGCGACGACGGCCTGCTCCAGGGCGTACCCGCGGTCCTCCGCTCCGCCCTTGACCGCGGCGTTGCAGTCGGCCGCCGCACGCATCGCGTCGACCAGACCTTCGGGGGTCCAGCCGCGGCTGCGCTCCTGCGCCTTCTGGATCTTCCAGGCGGGCATCCCGAGCGTGCTCGCCAGCTGATACGGGTTCCCCCGGCCGGCCGACGCGACCCGCGCCACCGTACGGACGCCATCCGCCAGCGCATCCGCGATCGGCACCGGGTCGACGCCCACATGCAGGGCCCAGCGCAACGCTTCCAGCGCCCCGGGCACGTCACCGACCATCGCGGCGTCGGCGACCGTGAAGCCGCTCACCTCCGCCCGGCCCCGGTAGTACCGGGCGACCACCGCCTCGGTGATCCGGCCATCGGTGTCGGCCAGCAGCTGCGAACACGCGGCGGCGATCTCGCGGAGGTCGTTGCCGACGGCGGCCAGCAGCGCGGCCGCGGCCACCTCGTCGCACCGGCCACCGTTGCGGCGGAACTCGTCGCGTACGAAGGCGATCCGCTCGCGGTCACCCTTGAGCTTGGCGGCGGCCACCACGGTCGCGCCGGCGGCGCGCAGGCCGTCGGCGAATGCCTTGCCCTTGGCGGCACCGAGGTGGGCGACGATCAGGGTGACGTCCGGGTCGGGATTCTTCGCGTACGCCAGCAGCGCGGTCACGAGGTCCTTGCGCGCGTCCTGTCCGCCTCGGACGACCAGCACCCGTCGGCCGCCGAACAGCGACGGGCTGAGCATCTCGGCGACCTCGCCCGCGGTGAGCGCGGAGGCCTCGTACTCGCGGACGTCCGCGCCCGGGTCGACGGCCCGGGCCGCGTCGACGGCCGCCGTAACCGCGCGGGCGGACAGCAGCTCCTCGTCGCCGAGAACAAGCACGAGTGGGACAGGTGGGGCAGCGGCGTTCACGCCCCACATCGTCGCACGATGCCCACTGCTGTCACGGCGCCTCACTCCCGCGCGCGCGGGATCCGCCACCGGAACACGAAAGCAGACATATCGGCTCTCCGGAATGTGGCGCCGACCGCACCGACGGCCGAGCAGGCGCGGCGGGTCCCCGCAGCTGCGGACGTGACCCGGGGCACATCCCGCAGTGATCGCCCGTCGTCGAACCAATCCGGAGCCCGTCTCCGGGCGTGTCGCCCGGGATCCCTGCTGCGCCACCGGCACCACGTCTCCCTCAATTCCGTCGACCATGTCGCGCTCACCTCGCCAGGCCTCAGGACCACCTGCTGCTGGCCCTGCCGCGCCCGTCGCAGGGCGGCGGGTCCTGGCGGCCAACCGGGCGCCGCTGGGCGCCCCAGCCTGCCGCTGTGCGAAGCCTCGGCGTGACAGGGGACTCCGGGGGCGGACGGCCGCACGCGGTCAACTCGCCGCAGGGCCGCGGGCTGCCACGGCCAGTCCGGTCGGGGTCGCCACCACCGCGATGTCCCCCTGGAGGTCCGTGCGCAATACCCGCGTGCCCGCTCGGGTCAGCCGGGCCAGCAGCGCCGCGTTCGGATGGCCGTAATCGTTGTCGAGCCCTACGGACACGAGCGCCACGGCCGGATTCACGGCATCCAGGAATCGCGGCTCCTGGTAGCCACTGCCGTGATGCGCGACCTTGAGGACGTCGGCCCGGAGGGCATCCGGCCCGAGACGGGCCAGCAGCGCATCCTGTTCCTCGGTCTCCGCGTCGCCCGGCAGCAGCACCGCGCGCCCCCGTACGTGGGCCAGCAGCACGAGCGAATTGTTGTTCGGGTCCGAGTTCGTCCCGTGCAGCGGCGCGACGGGGCCGAGCACGGTCAGCTGCAGGTCGCCCGCAGCGTATGACCACCCGGGACTGATCGGCTGCACCGGCGCGTGGGCGTCACCGGCGGCGCGGGCCACCGCGGCACGGCCAGCGGCCGGGTCGGGCCAGCCCGGGGTGACCACCGCCGCCACCGTACGGCCGCGGAACACGCCCGCCACCCCGCCCACGTGGTCGGCGTGGAAGTGACTCACCACGAACACCGCCACCTCCCGAACGCCGAGCCGCCGCAGGCACCCGTCGACGGGAATGGGCTCGGGCCCGGCGTCGACCACCACGGCCCGCCCGGATCCGACGGGCAGGACGATCGCGTCGCCCTGCCCGACCGCGCACGCCACGGCCAGCCAGCGCGGCGGCGGCCAGCCCGCGGCCAGCAGCCGTACGGGCAGGGTGCCCAGCACCGCGCCGACCGACATGACGGCGACGAGCCGCCGCACGATGGGCTTGCGCGCCGCCACCAGCAGGGCGGCCGTCGCCGCGGCCAGCAGGAGGGCACCGGTGACGCCCCCCGGCCACGGCAGGGCACCGGCCGGGATCCGGGCACCGACCGTCGCCACGACCACGAGCCAGCGCGCGGGCCACTGCCCCGCCCAGGCGGCGAACTCGGCTCCGGACGGCCACATGGGCGACAGCACCGCCGCGGCCACCCCGAGCAGGGTGGCCGGTGCGATCGCGGGCACGACCAGCAGATTCGCGGGCACCGCAACGAGGCTGACCGTGCCGGACAGCCCCGCCACCACCGGCCCGCAGGTGACCTGCGCGGCGGCCGGTACGGCGAGCGCTTCCGCCGCCCATCCGGGCCAGCCGCGGCGCCGCAGCGCGTCACGCCAGTGCGGCGCCAGCAGCAGCAGACCGCCCGTGGCCAGTACCGACAACGCGAACCCGGCGTCACCGGCCAGTTCGGGGTCGACGACGACCAGCGTCGCGATGCCCGCGCCGAGCGCCGGCAACGCCGCCCGTGGCCGACCCGCGGCAAGGCCGAGCAGCCCGATCCCGCCCATCGCGGCGGCCCGTACCACGCTCGGCGACGGGCGGGCCAGCAGCACGAATCCCGCCAGCGCGACCGCGCACACCACGGCGGTCAGCACCGGCCCGGCCCGTACCCAGCGCAGCAGGAACAGCACGACCCCGAGGACGATCGCGACGTTGGCACCGCTGACGGCGTTGAGGTGGGTCATTCCGGTGGTGCGGAAGTCCTCCGCCAGCCCCGGATCCAGGCGGCTGGTGTCCCCGACGACCAGCCCCGGTAGCAGCCCGCCGGCAGCGTCGGGCAGCGGTGCGCATGCCCGCTGCAAGCCTGCCCGCAACGCGCCCGCAGCCCGTTGCGTCCATGGTGGACGCCCGTGCAGCGTGGGCGCCCGCTGGACGGACAGGACGGCCGCGCGCAGATCGCCGCCGCGCGGTGCCAGCAACCGCCCCGTCGCCGTGGCGCGCTGGCCGGGGAGCAGCCCGCGCCAGCCGGGGTCGTTGGCCAGTACCAGCGCGCGGACGTCGAGGCGCAGGGCGAGCACCGGGTCATGGGCGCGCACCCCGGTGAGATCGACGGCGACCAGGTAGGTGATCGGCCGCCCGGGCGTACCGGTGAGCGCCCGCGGGTCGTCGGTGACGACGACGTCGGCCTCCACCGTCGCACCAGTGGCGACCAGCGCTGCCAGCGGTGCGGCGTCGCGCACCGCGACCCGGACGGCGGTCGCGCCCGCGCCACACGCAGCGCCGAGCAGCGTGGCCACGGCGATCCAGCGGAGGGCGGGCACCCCGGCCACCGCGATCCAGTGGACGGCGGGCCGCGTGGCCACGGCGATCCAGCGGACGGCGGGCACCCGGGGGACGGACGCGCCTCGCCGGGCCGGGAACATCCACCGACGGCAGCGCGCCGGGTCGAGAACGCTGCAGGCCAGCGCCACGATCAGGGCGGCCACGGCCTGGATCGCACCGGCGACGGCCGACGAGTGCAGGGCCAGGAGGGCCGCCAGCCAGACCGCCACCGCGAATCCGGCCAACCGCAGATCCGGCGGGCGCGGGGTGTCGGTGCCCGGCTCGGCGCTCACACCGTCACCAGGTCTTTGAGCTGCTCGTACCGTGATTCGCCGATGCCGTCGACCTGGCGCAGGTCGCTGACGGCCGTGAACCCGCCCCGCGCCTGCCGGGCGTCGAGGATCCGTTGGGCCAGGACCGGGCCGACGCCGGGCAGCGAGTCCAGCTCGGACAGGGTCGCGGTGTTCAGGTTGACCGGTCCGGGCGGTGCTGCGGCAGGGGCGGCGCCGGCGGGAACCGGCCCGCCGGGGAGCGGTGCGGTAGTGCCGACCATGATCAGCTCGCCGTCGACGACCTTGCGGGCGAGGTTCAGCAGGGCCACGTCCACGCCCGGCTCGGCGCCTCCGGCGGCCTGCAGCGCGTCCGCGACGCGGGCGCCGGGTGGGAGGTGGACGAGGCCGGGTTTGCGGACCTTCCCGCCGACGGCGACGACGATCTCGGTGCTGGCGGAGCGGCCCGCGGATGCCCCGGCCGGGCCCGGCACGGCCGTTCCGGACACTGCGGCGCGGGGTTGGGGCCGGGCGACGCCGGGCGTGTCCACCGCGGCTGCGACGGGCTCGACTTGCGGGCGGGCGCGCCAGGCCAACACTCCGGCCACGAGCACCACGACGACCCCGACGAGGGCGAGCGCCCGCACCCCGAGCCGACCAGGATCGAACGCGGTCAGCACGGCGGCCCTGCGGTCCTGGCCGGGCCGGGGCCCGAAGGCGCCTTCTCCCGCGAGGCGGGCCGCCTCAGCCGCCCGGGGGCCGATGCCGGCGGCCGCCACCGGGAACGACACTTCCGCCGACTCCCCGGACAGCGGATGGCGATCCGGCGTCACGCCGCCGGAACCCCGTGCATCGGACGGGTCCGGAACACGGCCGGGCAGGACTGTCCGCAGTCGGGCGCGTACCGGGTCGCCGGGGTCAGGGGTGTCTCGCACGCCGGGGACCGTACGGCCACCCGGGCGCGCCGTGCATCGTCGCCTGTGGACGACGCCCCGGTGTGGAAAACTCGGCCTTCGCACACCGGAGGAACACATCAGCCGATGAAGCCCACCGCCCGCTGGAGAGAACTGCTCGACCAGCGACTTCAGGAAGCCGTCACCGTTCTCGGCCGGATCCACGGTGTCCGGGGATTCATCGTCGGCCCGCATCGACGTTCCGGACGGTGTGCTAGGCAGGGTTCGTGACATCCGGGATCCCCGCGTCGGTGCTGGCCGACGCCGTCCGCACCCTCCGTACGGCGGGTTGCGTGTTCGCCGAGGACGAGGCCGCCGTGCTGGGCGCCGCAGCCGCCGACGTGGCGACCCTGGAGGCGCTGGTCCGGCGCCGGGCCGCTGGGGAGCCGCTCGAACAGGTGGTGGGCTACGCCGACTTCGAAGGGGTACGGGTCCGGCTGAGGCCGGGTGTCTTCGTGCCGCGGGTCCGCAGTGCACTGCTGGTCCGCCTGGCCGCCGCGGCCGCGCGGGAACGCCCCCGCACCGCGCACACCGCCGGGGACAGCCAGGAGTCCCCGGTACGGCACCCGGTCGTCGTGGACCTGTGCTGCGGCTCCGGCGCGCTCGGCCTCGCGGTACGGCATCGCGCGCCGGACGCGGACCTCTACGCGGCCGATGTCGACCCGGTCGCGGTGGCCTGCGCCCGGGAGAACCTCGGCGCCGACGGCACGCGCGTCTTCGCGGGTCACCTGTTCGACGCTCTTGCGCCCGGCCTTCGCGGGCGGGTCGACGTCCTGATCGCCAACGTGCCGTACGTCGCCACCCGGCACCTCCCGCTGCTACCCGCCGAGGCCAGGCTGTACGAACCACGCACCGCGCTGGACGGCGGCGCCGACGGCCTGGACGTCTTCCGCGCGGTGGTGGCGGCGGCGCCCGCCTGGCTCGCCCCGGCCGGGATGCTGTTCTCCGAGATCACCGACGCCCAGGCGGAGGCGGCGTCGGCTGCGCTGGGGGCGGCGGGCCTGCGCCCCACGGTGCACCACGACGCGGACCTGGAAGCCACCGTGATCCAGGGCTGCCACTAGCGATCACGGGCGCCGGTGCACGACCACCCCGGCCACACCCGGCCCCACATGCGCCGCGACCACCGCTCCGATCTCCGTCACGTAGCAGTCCTGCAGCCGGTCCCCCAGGCGCACCGAGACCGCGTCGGCGAGAGCGGCCGCCCGCTCCGGTGCCCCGAGATGGTGCACAGCGATGTCCACATCCCCGCTGCCGGAGGCGTCCACGGCGAGATCGACGAGCCGGGCGAGGGCCCGCCCGGCCGTGCGGACCTTGTCGCGCACCACGATCGTCCCGTCCACGACGTGCAGGATCGGCTTCACCGACAGCGCCGTGCCCAGCAGAGCGGACGCCGCGCCGATCCGCCCGCCCCGGCGCAGGAATTCGAGGGTGTCGACGTAGAACAGGATCGCGACGTGGTCGGCGTGCGTGACGGCGGCCCGCCGTACCTCGCTCAGGGATCCGCCCCTGCCCGCCTCGGCCGCCGCGGCCAGCGCCGCGAAGCCCAGCCCCATCCCGGTCGTGCCGCTGTCCACGACCTCGACCTGCGGGCCGATCTCGGCGGCGGCCAGGCAGGCCGCATCGTACGTGCCGGACAGCTTGGCGGACAGGTGCACCGAGACGATGCCGTCGGCGCCCTTGTCGAGCAATTCCCGGTACGTGGCGAGGAACTGCTCCGGCGCGGGCCGGGAGGTGCTGACCGCGACGCGGCGGGCCCCGAGCGCCCGCGCCACGTCGTCCGGCGAGATCTCCTGCCCCTCGCGACCCGCGTGCCCGTTCACGACGACGGTGAGGGGGACGACGGTGAGGTCGTACGTGCCGCTCAACTCCGCGGGCAGGTACGCCGTGGAGTCGGTCACGACCGAGACGGGCATGCGGGCACGGTAGCCGATCGGCCACCCGTTCGTGCGGTACCGGCGTGTCGCGCCGGGCGCTCAGACCGCCGGCGGGACCGGCACCTGGGTGAACGGGCCCACGTTGTAGGCCGCGATCTGCCAGCCGCGCTCGGTGTCGTGGGTCAGCTCCACCCAGTGGCAGTTCTGCAGCGCGCGCAGGGTGCGCAGTTGCTCGGCGGGCCAGCCGACGAGGTGGCCGATGCCCTGCCGGGCGGCGGCGCCGTGCGTGGTGACCACGACCGTGGCGCCCGCAGGCACCAGATCGGCGGCCGCCTGCAACCCGTCGGCGACACGTTTGCCCAGGTCGTCGAGGGTTTCGATGTCGTCGCCGACGACGGCTTCACCGGCTTTCCAACGGGCGTGCTCCGCCGGCCGGGTCTGCGTGACCTCGGCCATGGTGAGGCCCTGCCAGGGGCCGAAGTAGCGTTCGCGCAACCGGCGGTCGGAGTGCACGGCGAGGCCGGTGAGGGCCGCCAGCGCGGACGCGGTGTCGGCGGCGCGGCGCAGGTCGCTGGAGACGATGGCGGCCGGTCCGAGGCGGGCCAGCAGCTCCGCGGCGTCCACGGCCTGTTGCTGGCCGAGGTCGTTGAGCGGCACGTCGGTCTGGCCCTGGACGCGGCGTTCGGCGTTCCAGTCGGTGTTGCCGTGCCGCCAGACGATGAGGCGGGTCACGCCGCGCCGGAGGTGTCGGCCTGCACCATGTCCCGGTCGACGAACGGGATCGTCGGGCAGTCCTTCCACAGCCGGTCGAGCGCGTAGAACTCGCGTTCCTCGGCGTGCTGGACGTGGATCACGATGTCGACGTAGTCCAGCAGCACCCAGCGGCCCTGCCGCTCGCCCTCCCGGCGGACCGGCTTCGCCTTCTCCGGCAGGTTGAGCAGTGCCTCCTCGATGGCGTCGACGATGGCGATCACCTGACGCTCATTCGACGCCGACGCGATGACGAAGGCATCGGTGATGTAGAGCTGGTCGGCGACGTCGATGAGGACGATGTCCTGCGCCTTCTTGTCGGCGGCGGCCTGTGCGGCAGCCAGCGCCAATTCACGAGCGCGGTCGGTGACTGGCAAGAGGCTCCCTTCGTCAGACCATTACGGCCTAATCACTGCCCAGTACGTCCTGATCACTGCAGGGTCGGGAACTCCACTCCAGCGTTCCCGGGATACAAGCCTCTCACACCCGTCCGACATCGCCAGGGGCGCGATACAGCCGTCGCTTGGCGATGTACTGCACGACCCCGTCGGGCACCAGGTACCAGACCGGCTTGCCGGAGCCGACCCGGTCCCGGCAGTCGCTCGACGAGATCGACATCGCGGGCACCTCGACCAGGGTCACCGAGTCCGCGGGCAGGTGGGCGGCGGACAGCTCGAAGCCCGGCCGCGTCACCCCGATGAAGCGCGCCAGGGAGAGCATCTCCAGCGCGTCCTTCCATGACAGGATGCGGGCCAGCGCGTCCGCCCCGGTGATGAAGTACAACTCCGTTTCGGGGCCGTACACCGCGGCCAGGTCACGCAGCGTATCGACCGTGTAGGTCGGCCCGTCGCGGTCGATGTCGGCCCGGCTCACGTGGAACCGGGGGTTGGAAGCCGTCGCGATGACCGTCATCAGGTACCGGTCCTCGACGTCGCTGACGGCACCACCCTTCTGGTACGGCTGCCCGGTGGGCACGAAGACGACCTCTTCCAGGTCGAAGAGGTCGGCCACCTCGCTGGCCGCCACCAGGTGCCCGTGATGGATCGGGTCGAACGTCCCACCCATGATCCCGACCCGCCGCCTGTTGGACATCCGGGCATGGTAGATCAACCGGAGGCGGCGCCGCTCACCGTCTGTGCGATCGGCCGGATCACTGCCGGGCGACCAGCGCCCGCCGTACGTCGTCGTCGCAGTCCACGACCGCCCGCCGCAGCAGCGCGGGCAGGTCGGCGGTGGCCAGCAGGTCGGCGGCGAGCTGCCGGGTCCGCGGCTCGACCACGACCAGCGGGTACGCCATGGTCGCGATCCGCTCGGCCACCTGGCTGGGCCGCACCCGTGCCATCTCCGGCATCTCGGCGAAGTACCGCTCGACGTACCCGTCGGTGAGGTGCAGCTGCTCGGGCTGCCAGAACCCGGCCGCGGCGGATTCGACCAGCCGGTTCGACATCGAGGTGTCGCCGATCAGAGTCGCCCATGCCCGCGCCTTGGCATCGGGGTCCGGCCGGGCGGCGTGACAGCGCGCGGCCCACTGCTCGCCCGTCGCGCTGCGGTCGCCCGCCAGCTCGGCCTCGATGTCGTCCGGACCGGCGTCGCCGAGCACGGCCTGCCGGTAGCGGATCAGCCACCGCAGGTCGGCGTCCACGGCCAGGCCGTCGGGAACTCCGTCGCCGGCCAGCCAGCCACGCAGCCGGGCGGTGTCGGAGGTGGCCCCGATCAGGCCGCGGGCGGCGGCGAGCTGCCCGGAGCTGCCCGCGGCGGACGCGCCGAGCAGCCGCTCACACGCGCCCGCCAGCAGTTGCAGCGCCGCGGTCCGGGCGTCGGGGACGGCGTAGCGGTCCACCAGGCTGCGGGTCGTGCGCAGCACGTGCTCGACGATGACCACCTCGGTCTCGACCGGCAGGGCGGCCAGCACCAGCGAGACGAGGTCGGCGACCGGGCGCTCGGCGTCGACCACGGCGTCCAGGACCGCGGCCCACAGGACCGCGCGGGCCAGCGGATCACCGAGCAGGGGAAGCACCTGCGGCATCGCGGCGGCGGAGGCCGCATCCAGACGGATCTTCGCGTACGTGAGATCGCCGTCGTTGAGCAGCAGCAGGTCCGGGGGCGCCGCGCCGGTCAGCTCCGGCACGAGGGTGTGCCCGCCGTCGGCCGCCGGGTCCAGGTCGAGTTCGATGCGTTCGCGCAGCACCGCGCCGTCGGCGCCGAGGTCGTACAGGCCGACGCCGAGCCGGTGCGGCCGCAGGGTCGGGTGATCCTCGGGGGCGGTCTGCGCCACGGCGACCGCGACGTACCGGCCGTCGGCGTCGCGGGCGGCCTCGGCGCGCAGCGTGTTGACCTGCGAGCGGCGCAGCCACACGTCGGACCAGGCGGACAGGTCCCGCCCGCTGGCCTCGGAGAGCGCGGCCAGCAGGTCGGCGAGGGTGGCGTTGCCGTACGCGTGGGCGGCGAAGTGGGCGTTGAGCCCGGCCAGGAACGGCTTCTCCCCCACCCACGCGACGAGCTGCTTGAGCACCGCGGCGCCCTTGGCGTACGAGATGCCGTCGAAGTTCAGCAGCGCCATGGCGGTGTCGGCCACCTCCTCGGGCGCCACGGGATGCGTGGAGGGGCGCTGGTCGGCGCGCAGGCCCCACGCCTTGTCACCCATCGCGAAGGTCGTCCAGGTCCCGGAGAACCGGGTCGCCTCACCCGCGATCCGCACGCCGAGATAGTCCGCGAACGACTCGTTGAGCCACAGGTCGTCCCACCACTTCATGGTCACCAGGTCGCCGAACCACATGTGCGCCATCTCGTGCGCCACGACGACCGCGCGCTGCTCGCGCTGGCTCTCGGTGACCGCCGAACGGAACACGAACTCGTCACGGAAGGTGACCAGTCCCGGGTTCTCCATGGCCCCGGCGTTGAACTCGGGCACGAACGCCTGCTGGTAGTGGCCGTACGGATAGCGCACGTCGAACAGCTCGTGGTACCGGTCCAGGCATTGCCGGGTGATCGTGAACAGCTCCTCGGCGTCGGCGTCGAGGAACTCCGCGAGGGACCGACGGCAGTACAGGGCCAGCGGGATGCCGTCGTGCTCCGAGGTGCGCACGTGGTACGGCCCCGCGATCAGGCTGACCAGGTACGTGGACATGGGCGGCGTGGGCGCGAACTCGTGCCGCCCGCCGGAGGGCGGCCCGGCGGGCATGCCGTTCGCCGTCACCAGCCAGTCCCCGGGGGCGGTGACGCTGAGCCGGACCGGCGCCTTCAGGTCGGGCTGGTCGAAGCAAGCGAAGATCCGCCGAGCGGCGTCCAGGAAGGACTGGGCGTACAGGTAGACGTTGCCGTCGGCCGGGTCGACGAAGCGGTGCAGACCCTCGCCCGTGTTGGAATACGCCATGTCGGCCTCGACGGTCAGCTCGTTGTCCGCCGCGAGGCCGGTGAGGGTGAGCCGGTGCTCGACCAGGGCGTCGCCGGGCAGCGCCGCGCCGTTGAGCCGGGCCGAGTGCAGGGCGGCGGGCTCGACCTCGATGAATGTCGTGGCGCCCGGGTCGGCGGTGAACCGGACGGTGGTCCGGGACCGGAACGTGTCGGCACCAGCGGTGAGATCGAGATCGATCTCGTATCCCGTCACGGTGATCGCGGCGGCCCGGGTGACGGCCTCAGCGCGGGTCAGGATCGGCATGCCGACCATCATGCCGCCCCGGGCCCCGCCCTCGCGACGGCTCGCCCCGGCGATCCATTTCACCCACCCACCACGCGAAAACCGCGTCGGCGCGTCGGTGGAGCTGCGTTACCCTCGTGCCATGCGCGTGCCCAGCTCCACCTGGTGGCCGTCCTGACGGGCGGCCCGACCCCACGCGTATGACCTCATCCGCGGTCGCCTCACGCAGGGCGGCCGCGTTTGCATGTGCAGGCGGCATCCGGCGCGTGCGGCGGCTTCCCGTACCTGAAAAAGGAGCCTGCCATGACCCCCACCGCGACCCACGCGAAATGCCGCCTCAGTGGTTTCAAGCCGACCGGCCATCTCCACCTGGGCAACCTGCTGGGCGCGCTGCGGCCGCTGGCCGCGGCGCAGCACGACCATGATTCGATCGCCCTGATCGCGGACCTGCACGCGCTCACCATCGAGCACGACCCCCGGACGGTACGGGCACTGACGCGCGAACAGGCGACCGTCATGCTGGCCGCCGGAGTGGATCCGGCGCGCACGGCGATCGTGGTGCAGTCCCACGTGCCCGAACACACGGAGCTGCACTACCTGCTGGAATGCGCCACGCACCACGGCGAGGCGGCCCGGATGATCCAATTCAGAGAGAAGTCGGCGGGCGGCGGCCCGGTGCGGCTCAGCCTGCTCACCTATCCGGTGCTGATGGCCGCCGACATCCTGCTGCACGACGTCCGCGAGGTGCCGGTCGGCGACGACCAGCGCCAGCACCTGGAGCTGGCCCGGACCCTGGCGACCCGGTTCAACGCCCGGTACGGCGAGACGTTCGTGGTGCCCGAGGCGGTCCGGCCACCGGCCGCGGCCCGGATCATGGACCTCGCCGATCCGCGCGTGAAGATGGGCAAGAGTGGCGCGGCGGGTGCCGGGCGCATCGGGCTGCTCGACCCGCCGGAGGTGGTGCGCCGCACCATCGCCCGGGCGGTGACCGACACCGTGGGGGTGGTCCGGCACGACCCGGTCGCCCAGCCCGGCGTGACCAACCTGCTGGAGATCCTCGCCGCGTGTTCCGGCGCCCCGCCCGCGGACTCGTACGCCGGGCTCAAGCGGGCGGTGACCGAGGCGGTGGAGGCGACGCTGGCGCCGATCCGGGCCCGGCACGCCGAGCTGGCGGCCGACCCCGGCTACGTCGACGCGGTGCTGGCCGACGGGGCGGCCCGGGTCCGCGACACCGCGCGGGCCACGATCCGCCGTACCCGCGAGGCGATCGGGCTGCTCACGTGAGCCGTCACCGGGCCGGGACGACCAGCCGCTTCTCCAGGCACACGCTGAACGGGTTGCCGACGTACTGGCCGTAGGGCGGGATGTCTGTGTAGCCGCAGGCGCGGTACAGGGCGATCGCCGCGGGCAGGTACGTGCCGGTCTCCAGCCGCAGCGTCGGGCGGCCCACGGCGAGGGCCTCCTCCTCCAGCGCGACCACCAGCTGCCGGGCGATCCCGCGACCCCGGTACGCCGGGCGCACGTACATCCGCTTGAGCTCGGCGGCACCGGGCTCCAGCGGCTGCCACGCGCCGCATGCCACGGCGCGGCCGTCCACCACCGCGACCAGGTACGCCGCGGTGTCGTGCACGAGATACACCACGCCGTCGGCGCCGCCGTGCGCCTCGGCCAGCTCGCGCTGCTGGGCGACGAGCAGGGTGCCGAGTTCGGGGTCGTCGGCGGGGCGGGATTCGATCAACACGACCGCCACGCTAACGACCCCGCGTTTCGTCCGGGTTGCCGTGATCTGGCCATGGGGTGCTGGCTGGGCATTCGCTTGCAACCGCCGCCGCGCTCGGTGCACTCATGCGCTAGTCGTCCGGATCATCCGACGCATCGTCGGTCAGGTCGTCGACGAGCACCGGGCGCTGCGCGTTCGCGATCGTGCTGATGGTGCCGTCCGCGGACATGTGCAGCAGTTCGTCGTCGCTGCGCTGCCGGCGCGCCTTGCGGGCGGCCAGTCGCTGCGCTGCCGAGGCCCGCCCGCCCGGCTCGGCGAGCCGCTGGTCGGTGCCGCGCGGGCCGGTCACGTACGCACCGGCGGTCGGCTGCCAGTCGAACTCGCGGTCGCCGATGCGCACCTCGTCGCCCGGCTGGGCGCCCGCCTTGGCCAGCGCCGCCTCCACCCCGAGGCGCTCCAGCCGGTCGGCCAGGTAGCCGATGGCCTCCTCGTTGTCGAAGTTCGTCTGCCGGATCCAGCGCTCGACCTTGACGCCGTGGATCACGTACGTCCCGTCGGCGTCCTTCTCGATCGTGAAGCCGGCGTCGTCGACCGCGCGGGGACGCAGCACGGTACGGGTCGGCTCGGCGACCGGCGTGGCGGCCCGGTGCGCGGCGACCGCCTCGGCCAGGGCGTAGGTGAGCTCCTTGAGCCCTTCCCGGCTCACCGCGCTGACCTCGTACACGGGCAGGCCGCGCGCCCGCAGGTCGGCGCCCACCATGTCGGCCAGGTCCCGCCCGTCCGGGATGTCGATCTTGTTGAGGACCACGATCCGCGGCCGGTCCTCCAGCCCGCCGTACGCGGTCAGCTCCGCCTCGATCGCGTCGAGGTCGGCCAGCGGGTCCCGCTCGATCTCCGGCGCGGCCGAGTCCAGCACGTGCACGAGTACCGCGGTGCGCTCGATGTGCCGCAGGAACTCCAGGCCCAGGCCCTTGCCGGTGGCGGCGCCGGGGATCAGGCCGGGCACGTCCGCAATGGTGAAGGTGTGCTCACCGGCCTGGACCACCCCGAGGTTCGGCACGAGGGTGGTGAACGGGTAGTCGGCGATCTTGGGACGGGCCGCGGAGAGCACGGAGATCAGCGACGACTTGCCGGCCGACGGGAAGCCGACCAGGCCCACGTCGGCGACGCTCTTGAGCTCCAGCACCACGTCGAGGTGGTCGCCGGGCTCGCCCAGCTCGGCGAAACCGGGCACCTTGCGCCGGGAGTTGGCCAGGGCCGCGTTGCCGCGCCCGCCCCGGCCACCGCGGGCCACCTCGTACTCGGTGCCGGCGCCGACCAGGTCGGCCAGCACCGTGCCGTCCGGGGTCTGCACCACGGTCCCGTCGGGCACGGGCACCATCAGCTGCTTGCCGTTGGCGCCGTCGCGGTTGCTGCCGGCGCCGCCGGCCCCGTTGGGAGCCTTGACGTGCGGGCGGAAGTGGAAGTCGAGCAGGGTGTGCTGCTGCGGGTCCACGACCAGCGTGATGCTGCCGCCGTGGCCGCCGCTGCCCCCGTCGGGGCCACCGAGCGGCTTGAACTTCTCCCGGTGCACGGAGACGCAGCCGTGCCCGCCGTCACCCGCCTGCAGGTGCAGCACGACCCGGTCGACGAACGTGGTCACTGGCTGTCTCCAACTTCCGTGTGGTCCTCGCTGACCGAGGCGCCCCGTGAACGCAACGACGGGCCGGGGACGAGAAGTCCCACGGCCCGTCGTGATGCGTGACTACTGCTGCACCGGCTCCGCGAGCGGGACGATGCTGACGGTCTTGCGGCCGCGCTTCGTGCCGAACAGCACGTTGCCGTTCGCGAGCGCGAACAGCGTGTCGTCGGCGCCGCGGCCGACCAGCTCGCCCGGGTGGAACTTCGTGCCGCGCTGGCGGATCAGGATCTCGCCCGCGTTGACCAGCTGGCCGCCGAACCGCTTGACACCGAGCCGCTGGGCGGCGGAGTCACGGCCGTTCCGCGAGCTGGATGCACCCTTTTTATGAGCCATGACTGCGCCCTACTTCCCGGTCGAGATGCCGGTCACCTTGACGCGGGTCAGCGGCTGGCGGTGCCCCTGGCGCTTGTGGTAGCCGGTCTTGTTCTTGAACTTGTGGATCCGGATCTTCGGACCCTTGGTGTGCGCGGCGATCTCGCCGGACACCGCCACGCTGGCAAGCTTGGCCGCATCGGTCACCAGGTCGTCACCGTCGACGAGGAGCACCGCGGCGAGCGTCACCGCGTCGCCGGGCTCACCCGCGAGCTTCTCGACCTCGATCACGTCGCCCTCGGCGACCTTGTACTGCTTGCCGCCGGTCTTGACGATCGCGTACATCGGACGCGGACTCCCTGAGACTTACGCAGCAGGTCGCTGCTGGCGGATGGAACTGAGGGGTTCCCGGTGTGGTGGCCCCGGCCACGTAACCCGGTCGGCACCCACAGGAACGAGGCGCATTCAAAATGCGCCGTCAGAAAGACTACTTCATGGGCGGCCCGGCTCCCAAACCGGGTCCGCTCAACCCTTCCCGCAGGCCTTGTCGAGCGTGGTCTGCAGCGCCGCGAGCTTGGTGGCGTCGAGCTTGCGTACATCGCCCTTGAGCGCGCCGACCTGCTTGCTCATCGTGGTCAGGGCCTTCTTCAGGTCCGGCTCGGAGGCGAGCTTACCCATGTCGGCCAGCGCGTACGCGTAGTTCTGCACGTCCCGGGTCGTCTTGGCGCGGGCCTGCGACACCGCCGCACTGTCCTGCCCGCTTTCGGCGTCGATGAGCAGTTTCAGGTCCTGCGCGAAGGTGGCTCCCGCATGCGCGCCGGTCGTGGTGGCCTGGTCGCAGATGGCCGCCGAGTTGCCCTTCAGCGCGGCGTCGCCTGCGGCGGCTCTGCTGGGCGTCGCACCGGCCGCCGGCGCCGGGCCACCCGGGCCGGTGCTCGGTGCGGCCGGGGCCACGGCGGGCGTCCCGGCGGGCGGGGTGGTGACATCGGGGCCGGACGAGCATCCGGCGCCCAGCAGGACGAGGGCACCGCTCACGGCGGTCAGGCGCAGGCGTCGCATGGTTCGTACTCCTCGGAGACGGCCGATGGGGCGGCGTCGCCAGTGACGTCGGTGGTCGGCGGGTGCGGCGAGGGTACCCGACATCGACCAGCGAAGATGCCCGGGGGCGGCCGCGAACGGCCGCCCCCGGGGCATGCGATCAGGCGCTCCGGCTCAGGGCCGGGTCCGGCGGCGGGTGCCGCCCCGGCGGGACCGGCGGCGGCCACCGGCGGCGGCGCCCACCGTCTCCTCGTCGTCGTCCTCGTCGTCGTCGTCCGCCGCGTCGGGGTCGTCCGCCCCGGTCAGCTGCAGCGGCTCGGACTCGTCGGCGAAGGCCGGGGACTCGTACCGGGACAGGTCGTAGCCGCTGATGTCGTAGTCGTCGTCGCTGTCGGACGTGGTCAGCTGCGGGGCCGTCCGGCTGATGATGCCCGAGCCCGCGTCCGCCGCGGCGGGGGCAATCCCGGCCGCCTCGGCGACGGGACCCGTCGGCTCCGCCTGCACGGCCTGCTCCTCGACCGGGATCTCGGCGGTCGCCACGTCGGCGGCCTCCGCGACCGGGGCCTCCACGGGGGCGGGCTCGGCTCCGCCGCGGCGCCGCCGGGACCGCCCGGTCGGAGCCTCGCTGCGGGCCGGGGCGGCGGCGACCGCCTTGACCTGACTCCCCGCCCCGGACGTGCGCTTCTCCGGTACGGGCTCGGTGTGCACGATCAGCCCACGGCCCTTGCAGTGATCACAGGTCTCGCTGAACGCCTCGAGCAGCCCGGCGCCGATCCGCTTGCGGGTCATCTGCACCAGCCCGAGCGAGGTGATCTCGGTGACCTGGTGCTTCGTCCGGTCCCGGCCCAGGCACTCGGTGAGCCGGCGCAGCACCAGCTCACGGTTGCTCTCCAGCACCATGTCGATGAAGTCGATCACCACGATGCCGCCGAGGTCGCGCAGCCGCAGCTGGCGTACGGTCTCCTCGGCCGCCTCCAGGTTGTTGCGGGTGACGGTCTCCTCCAGGTTGCCGCCCGCACCGGTGTACTTGCCGGTGTTGACGTCCACCACGGTCATCGCCTCGGTACGGTCGATGACCAGGTGCCCGCCCGAGGGCAGGAAGACCTTGCGGTCCAGGCCCTTGAGGATCTGCTCGTCGATCCGCTTGTCCGCGAAGACGTCCGCGGTGCCGGCGTGCCGGCGCAGCCGCTCGACCAGATCCGGGGAGACCGCGTTCAGGTACGCCTCGATCTCGCCGTACGCCTGCTCGCCCTGCACGACCAGCTCACGGAAGTCCTCGTTGAACAGGTCCCGCACGACGCGGATGACCAGGTCCGGCTCCTCCGACAGCGCGCGCGGGGCGCCACCCTCGGCCGCCTTGGCCTGGATGTCCTCCCACTGCGCCTGCAGCCGCTTCACGTCGCGGGCCAGGCCGTCCTCGCTGGCACCCTCGGCGGCGGTACGCACGATGACGCCCGCGCCGTCGGGCACGAGCTTCTTCAGGATGTCGCGCAGCCGCTTGCGCTCGTTGTCGGGCAGCTTGCGGCTGATCCCGGAGGCGTTGCCGTTCGGCACGTACACGAGGTGGCGGCCGGACAGGGCGATGTGGCTGGTCAGCCGGGCACCCTTGTGGCCGAGCGGGTCCTTGGTCACCTGCACCAGCACGGAGTCGCCGGACTTGAGCGCCTGCTCGATGGAGCGGGCCCGGCCCTCCAGCCCTGTCGCGTCCCAGTTGACCTCACCCGCGTACAGCACCGCGTTGCGGCCGCGGCCGACGTCGACGAACGCCGCCTCCATGCTGGGCAGCACGTTCTGCACCTTGCCCAGGTACACGTTGCCGACCATGGTGCCGGAGGTGGCCCGTGCCACGTAGTGCTCGACCAGGATGCCGTCCTCCAGCACCGCGATCTGGGTGCGGTCGGGCTTCTGGCGTACCACCATGACCCGGTCGACGGCCTCGCGGCGGGCCAGGAACTCCGACTCGCTGAGGATCGGCGGGCGGGTCCGGCGCTGCTCGCGGCCGTCCCGGCGGCGCTGCCGCTTGGCCTCCAGCCGGGTGGAGCCGGAAACCCCCTGGACCTCATCGGTACGGCGCGGCTCGCGGACCCGGACGACCGTGTGCACGCCGTCCTCGACGCCCCCGGTGTCCGTGTCGCCCGCGCCCTTGCGGCGACGGCGGCGCCGGCGCCGGGTCACCCCGTCGCCGTCCGCACTCTCGTCCTCGTCCTCGGTCTCCGCCTCGGCGGAGGGCTCCTCCTCGGCGGCAGCGTCCTCGGCCTCGTCCGCGGGTCCCTTGCCGCGGCCGCGGCCCCGGCGCCCCCGGCGGCGGCGGCGACGGCCGGTCCCGTCCTCGTCGTCGAGGTCCTCGTCGGCGCCGTCGTCGACGTCGTCCGCGGTCTCGTCGGGCTCCTCCAGCAGCTCCTCGGCGGTCTCGGTGGCGGCCTCGACCGGCTCGGCGGGCTCCTCCGCGCCGCGACGGCGGCGCCGGCTCCGGCGAGCGGGCTCGGCCGGTTCCTCGGCGACGTCCTCGGCCGCGGCCTCCGTGCCGGCCTCCACCGCCTCGGCGGGCTCGGCGGCGGGCCGGCGGGTACGCCGGCTGCGCGGAGCCGGGGCGGCCTCGGGCTCCGGCGGCATGAACAGGACGGCCGGGGGCAGCGCGGCGGCCCGGGCACGCGGGGCGGGCTCCTCCTCGACCAGGTCGTCGTCGAGCGGCACGACGGTGATCACCTCGGGCGCCTCGGGCGCTCCGGGTACGGCCTCCTCGGCCTCCTCCTCGTCGGCCTCGGCTACCGCGTCGGCCTCGGCCGGCACGGGTGGCGGCTCGGCGGCGGGGGCGGCCTTCTTGCGGCGGCTGCGGGTCGCCTTGGCCGCCGGGGCGGGCTCGGCGTCGCTCAGCAGGCTCTCCACCACGGCGGCCGGGTCCGCCACGTCGGCTCCGGCCGGCGCGGCGGCCGCCTTGCGACGGCGGCGGGTGGGCGCGGCCTCGGCCGGCACCTCCTCGCCGGATTGAGCGGTCTCTGCGGGCGGGATCGCCTTGCGGCGGGGGGATCGGGTACGGCGCGGGGCGGCACCTTCGGAGGCGGCAGCGGCAGACGGAGTGGAAGCCCCGTCCCGTTCACCGCCCTCGTCTCCCAAGTTCTCCTGGGGCTCGTTGTCGAGCATGGGCGTCTCCAGTTCCTGGGCGGCCCCGGGCGCGGGTAAGCGCTGCCACGCAGGGTCGCCGCACGTGTTTCGGCCCCGGCCTCGTCGGACGGGCTGCCGAAGTCTGCCAACGGACGCCGGCCGAAGCGGCTAGCGCCCTCCGATGGTGGCGTCCTCGCGATCCGCGTCCAACGGATCGACGATCTCCCCCTGCGGGGTGAGCGTGCCCTGTGCCAGCCGGGTCGCACGGGGCGGCACCGGCGGCTCCAGACCAGCCACGACACGAAGGCCGGAGAGGACGTCATCGGGTCGCACGGCGGGCGTGACCTGCCGCACGACAAGGTCGATTATCGCACACGGCGCGGCGCTCGCCCCCGACGGTGCGTCCGGGCTCTCGGCCAGGGCCAGCCGGACCACCGCCTGGCGGGCGTCGAACGCCCGGCGGCCCTGCTTGGTCATGCGCTCGACCAGCACCTCGTCGGCCGCCAGGAACGCCGCGACCGCGGCCCCGGCGGTGGCCGGCTCGACGTCGGGCAGCTCCAGCCGCCATCGCGAGGCGTCGATCCGGTCGGCCAGGCTCGTCCCCTCGTGCGCGATCACCGCGTCGAGCACGTCCAGACCCGGCGACAGGGCCGCGTCCAGCGCCGCGCGCAGCTCGCCCGGATCCACCGGCGCCTGCAGGCCGATCTCCAGGTACTCGGCCTCGCTGGCCACCCCGGTCGGTGCCGCGCTCGCGTACGAGATCTTGGGGTGGGGGGTGAAGCCCTGGGAGTACGCGATCGGGACGGCGGCACGGCGTACCGCCCGTTCGAGGGCGCGGGCGAAGTCCCGGTGCGAGGTGAAGCGCAACGGGCCGCGCTTGGCGTACCGGATCCGGATCCGCTGGACGACCGGTGCCTGGCCGCCCGGGGGCTGGTTCTTGGGAATCGCTGCACTCCTATCCGAGCTCGACGTACGGTGCCCATCATCCCTCGCCGCCCGGGCGACCCGCGTACCGGCCGATCGTTGAGCCCGGCATGAAAGCTCTTGTGCTGGCCGGGGGCCGCGGCACCCGGCTGCGCCCGCTGACCAACACCTCGGCGAAACAGCTGTTCCCGGTGGCGAACAAGCCGGTGCTGTTCTACGGCCTGGAGGCGATCCGGGACGCGGGCATCGTGGAGGTCGGCATCGTCGTCGGCAGCACCGGCGCCGAGGTGCGCGCGGCGGTCGGCGACGGCTCCCGGTTCGGCCTGCGGGTGACCTACCTGCCGCAGGAGGCGCCGCTGGGCCTCGCGCACTGCGTGCTGATCGCCCGCGAGTTCCTCGCCGACGACGACTTCGTCATGTACCTGGGCGACAACTTCCTCGTCGGCGGGATCCAGGAGCTGGTGGCCGCGTTCGACGCGGGGTCATACAGCGCGCAGATCCTGCTCACCCCGGTCGACGACCCCCGCTCGTACGGGGTGGCCGAGCTCGGCCGCAGCGGGCAGATCGTGGGGCTGGAGGAAAAGCCCGACGATCCGGCCAGCGACCTGGCCATCGTGGGGGTGTACATGTTCACCCCGGCGGTGCACGAGGCGGTCCGCGCGATCGTCCCGTCGGCCCGCGGGGAGCTGGAGATCACCGACGCGGTGCAGTGGCTGATCAACCACGGGCACCACGTGCACTCGCACCTGATCACCGGGTACTGGAAGGACACCGGGCGGGTGCAGGACATGCTGGAGTGCAACCGGATCGTGCTGGAGTCGATCGAGACGCGGCTGGCCGGGACGGTGGACGACCGTACCGAAATCGTCGGCCGGGTGGTGCTCGAAGCCGGCGCCGTGGTGGAGAACTCGGTGATCCGCGGGCCCGTGGTGATCGGCCCGGACACCAAGATCATCGGCTCGTACCTGGGGCCGTTCACCTCGATCGGCGCGGGCTGCACCCTGGAGGACGCGGAGATCGAGTACTCCATCGTGATGAACTCCTCCGCGGTGCGCGGGGTGGCCCGGATCGAGGCGTCCCTGATCGGCAAGGGGGTCGAGGTGATGCCGGCCCGGCGCGCCCCGAACACCCATCAGCTGGTCATCGGCGACCACAGCACGGTCCGGCTGCGCGGATGAGGATCCTGGTCACCGGCGGTGCCGGTTTCATCGGGTCGCAGTTCGTCAGGGATCTGCTGGACGGCGACCGACCGGGCTTCGAGGACGCCGGGGTCACCGTCCTGGACAAGCTCACCTACGCGGGCAACCTGGCCAATCTCGCGGGATACGACGGGTACCGGTTCGTGCGCGGCGACATCGCGGATCCCGCGGTGCTGGCCGGGGTGATGCCGGGTACGGACGTCGTTGTCAACTTCGCCGCCGAGACCCATGTGGACCGTTCGATCGTGGACTCGGCGGCGTTCGTGCGCACCAACGTGCTCGGCGTGCAAGCCCTGCTGGAGGCCGCCCGCGCCGCCGGGGTCACCACCTTCCTGCAGGTCAGCACGGACGAGGTCTACGGGTCGATCCCGTCGGGCTCGTGGCCGGAGACCGACCCGCCCCGGCCCAACTCCCCGTACGCGGCGGCCAAGGCGGGCGCGGATCTGCTCTGCCTGGCCTACCACCGCACGTACGGGATGGACGTACGGGTCACCCGGTGCTCGAACAACTACGGCCCGTTCCAGTTCCCGGAGAAGGTCATCCCGCTGTTCGTGACGAACCTGATCGACGGGCTCCCGGTGCCGCTGTACGGCGACGGGTTGAACGTCCGGGACTGGCTGCACGTCGCCGACCACTGCCGGGGCGTCCGGCTGGTGCTGGCCAAGGGCTCGCCGGGCGAGGTCTACAACATCGGCGGCGGCACGGAGCTGACCAACCGCGAGCTGACCGGGCTGCTGCTCGACGCGTGCGGGGCGGACTGGTCGCGGGTGCGGCAGGTCGCGGACCGGCCGGGACACGACCGCCGGTACTCCGTGGACATCACCAAGATCCGGGCCCTGGGGTACGCCCCCGAGGTCGACTTCGCCGATGGTCTGGCCCGGACGGTCCGGTGGTACCGCGACCACCGCGCCTGGTGGGAAGCCCTCAGGACGGCACCAGCACGGTGAGCCCGCCGGTCTGCGCGGGCGGTGCCAGCAGCCGGTAGTCCCGCAGGTCCAGGCCGCACGGCCGGATCAGGTCCGCGTCGGCGGGCCGCACGGGACGGTTCAGCACCAGGATCGGCGCCCGGCCGGGCGGCCACGCGGGGCCCCGCGCACACTCGGCGGCGATCCCGGCCCTGGTGCGCGCCGGGTCCTCCGGCGCGTACCAGCCCTCGCCGACCGTGCGGCCGTCCAGCAGCAGGACGATCCCGGCCATCTTGTCCAGGCCGATCACCCGGCGGCCGGGCGGCGTGAGGTAGGGCGCGAGGCGGGCGTGCAGGTCCGCGTAGGCACGCGCCCGCGCGGGTTCGATCCGCACGCCGGCCAGTGCGGGCACCCCGGGTACGGCGGCGGTCGCCCGGTCCCGCGGCACGTCCCGGTACGGGTTGCGCCACAGCCCGCCGGTCGCCACGCAGGCCACGACCAGCAGCGCCCCGGCCGTCACCGCGCCGGTGAGCCCGCGGGCCACGACCGCCCGGCGGTCCAGCCCGGTGACCACCGCGACCAGGACCGCCATCCAGGCGGCGAACGCCAGCACGGCCACCTTCAGCGGAGCGTTGCTGGTGCCGAACGCGAAGACGAGCGGCAGCAGGAACAGCGTGCCCAGAAGCGCCCCGTCGCGCGGGCCGGCCACCCGCCCGGCGGCCGCCGCCAGCGCCGCGACCAGCGCCGTGCCGAGCAGTGGGACAAGGAACCGCATGGAGTTGACGGGGCCGCCGCCCAGCCCGCCGTGGCGCGCCGTGAACAGGGCCGCCCCGGCCAGCCCGGCGACGCCGAGCAGCCCGACGGCCACCTGCGGGGCCGGGCGGCGGGTCACGGCCGCGGCCAGCACAGCGGCCAGCAGCAGCCCGTACTCGCGGCCGGCCGTCACGATCGTGGGCCGGGTGACCGTCGCGTACCGGTGAAGCAGGACGGGCACCGCGAAGGAGTGCTCGGCCAGGAGCCGGTTGACCTCAGCGATCGGCGGCACGGCAACGGTCAGCGGCACCACCAGCACATGCATCAGTACGGCGCCCGCGACGGTCCCGGCCGCCGCCCAGCCGCTCGCCCGCACGACCGCGCGCCAGCCGCCCGGCGCGAGCGCGACGACCGCGGCCGCGGCGATCACGGCGAGCATCAGTGCCGCCGCCCACTTGGCCAGCAGCACCGCCACGGTGATCGCCCCGAACGCCGCCGGGAGCCAGGCGGGAATCCGTGCGCCGCCCTCGGCGCGCCGGGCGAGCCCGAACACCACGGCCATGGCCAGCAGCGCGCCGAGCAGGACGACGTCGTTGTAGCCGGGGACCTGGGGCAGCCAGGCGTACACGGCGCCGCCCGCGGCGACGATGGTGGCCGCCCCGGCCGCCTCCCACAGCCGGGTCGCCGGGGCGTGCGGACGGCGTGGGCGCAGCCAGCGCAGGAACGCCACACCGAACACCAGATGGACGACCACGATGGTGCCCAGCCGGACCATCCGCAACGCGGCGATGTCGTGGCCGAGCAGCGCGAACACGGGCCCGTACAGATATTGGACGCCGGTGAAGCTCCGGTGGTCGGTGTCCCACCAGCGGTAGCTGAGCAGGTAGAAACCCTCGTCGGTGATGTCGAAACCGTGTCCGGCGGCCCGGACCGCGACCGTGGCCCAGACCCCGGTGACCGCACCGGCGAACACCAGCACGATCGCGGGCACCAGGCGGCGCGGGCGCGGCGCCGCGGACGGCGGTGCCGCATCGGGCCACGTCCGGGCGGGTGCGACGGTGGACATGGCGCTCACCCCTGTCGAGCGGCCGACGGCCGGAACGCCCACAGCCGGCCGGCCTGATAGTTGACCACCGGACCGGTGATCACCACGATCGCCTGCGCCAGCAGCACGTGCAGCCCGACCACCTCGACCAGCAGGGACAGCCCGAAGAGGGTCCACATGAGGGAGCCGAGGCACAGCACGTAGAAGCGCAGGAAGCCGCGCAGGACCGGCCCGCCGGCCCGGAACACCAGCAGGCGGTAGATCGGATAGGTGCCGACCGCGCAGATCGTGCTGACCACGACCGCGATCACCAGGTAGGGCACGCTGCGGCCGACCGCCAGCCAGCCGACGCTGAACAGTACGTAGTAGAGCAGCGCTCCCGCACCGCCCGCCGCCAGGTAGCGCACCCGCTGATCGGCGGCGACCCGCACGATCACCGAGGCGGTCAAGCTGTTACCTCCGGGGGGTCGCGACCGTTGGTTCTCCCGACGAACGTGCAAAGCGGCCTCATGCTACCAATAGCTCCGATTCATTCTGATATCCGACGAGGCAAGGACAATCCACGTGCCCGTGTCCATCGTGATTCCCTGCTTCCGTTCCCGCGCCACGCTCCCAGACCTCGTCACGCGGCTCGTCCGAGTGATGCCGACCTGCACCGACGAGTACGAGATCTGGCTGGTCGTGGACGACGGCGAGGCGGTCACCTGGCAGGTTGCGGCCGGACTCGCCGACGAACACCGGTCCGTCCGCTCGATCCGGCTCTCCCGCAACTACGGGCAGCACAACGCCCTGATCGCCGGGCTCCGGGCCGCCCGCCACGACGTGGTCGTCACGATGGACGACGACCTGCAGCACCCGCCGGAGCAGGTGCCCGTCCTGCTGCAGGCGCTCACCGACGAGGTGGACCTGGTGTACGGCGTCGGCGCCCGCGAGGAGCACGGCGTCCTGCGCAGTCTCGCCTCGCGTACCGTGAAGGCCGCGATGGCCCGGATGCTCGGCGTGCGGCATGCCCGCCAGCTCAGCGCGTTCCGCGCGTTCCGCGCGCATCTGATCGCGGGCTTCGCGCAGATCGCGGGCCCACACACCTCGGTGGACGTGGCGCTGTCCTGGGGCACCACCCACGTCGTCGCGGTGACGGTGCCGATGAACCAGCGGACCACCGGCCGGTCCGGCTACACGCTGCGCACCCTGATCCGGTACACAGCGAATCTGCTGCTCGGCTACTCGACGCTGCCGTTGCGGCTGGTCACGTGGATCGGCCTGGCCGTCGGCACGGTCGGCCTGGCGCTGTTCGCGCGGCTGGCGTACCTGTACTTCACCGGCTCGACGACGGTGGCCGGCTTCACCACCATCGCGTCGGCGATCGCCATCTTCGCCGCGGCCCAGCTCATCGCGCTCGGCGTGCTGGGCGAGTACGTCGGCCGGATCCACACCGCGGGCATGGGCCGGCCCAGCTACCTGGTACGCGACACCGCCGGCGACGACACCGCACCAGTGATCGGCGTGCCGGAGCAGTCCACCGAACGCCTGCCCGCGGGCGCGGCCCGCTGAATCATCCGGGCCGACGGGCACGCAGCATCAGTGAGACGCCCGGGGCGCCGCGCACCGGCAGGTACCGTTCGGCGACCACCACCGCGCGCAGTGCGAGGTTCACCGGCGGCGGCATCAGGCTCAGCTCGTTGCCGGAGGCCCGCCTGCGGGTCGCCGCGACCACCGGGCGCAACAGCACGTTCCAGCTCCACAGCTGGTCCACCAGCAGGCCGGCCTTGGTCACCACGCCTTCCAGAGCGGCCCTGTCGTAGCGGCGGAAATGCCGGCTGGCCACGTCGTGCTCGGACCACAGGCGCATGTCGGCGGGCACGGTCACCAGCAGCGTCCCGCCGGGACGCAGCACCCGCCGGATCTCCGCGGCGGCCAGGTAGTCGTCCCCGATGTGCTCCAGCACGTCGAACGCGGTGACCAGATCCAGCGAGCCGGACCCGCACGGCAGGTTCGTCGCGTCGCCCCGGATCACGGTCAGGCCGCGTTCCCGGGCCACCGCGGCACCGTCGGCGCTGTACTCCAGCGCGATCGGCCGCCAGCCCGCGGCGCGCAGCACCCGGGTGTTGCCGCCCCCGGCCGCGCCGATGTCCAGGGCGGTGCCGGGTACGGCCCCGCCCCGGCGCAGTTGGCGCAGCCACCGGGCCAGGATCGCCCGGCGCTCGCCGAACCACCAGTGCCGGTCCTCCAGGGCCGCGAGTTTGCGGATGTCCCCAGCGTCCATCTGACTCTCCTCGAAGATCAACCGAACCGGGTACGGAACCTGGTCAGCGGCAGGCAGCTCGTCGCGGGATCGTCGGCCCGCGTCATCACGTCGATCCGCAGCAGCCCGGAGCCGCAGACGACCGTCGGCCGGCCGTCCCGCAGGAAGATCACCTTGCCGGGTACGCGGTTCGCCACCACGACGTCGGGCTCCACGGCCACGTCCCACACCCGCACCGGCAGGCCGTTCAGCCGGGTCGCGGCGCCCGCGTACGGGGGGCCCACCGCGTACACGAAGTCGCGCAGCCGTGCGGCGGGAACGCTCCAGTCCATCTCGTAGTCCGCGTCGTCGCGCCACAGGCTGTACGACGCGCGACCCTCGTCCTGCGGCACCCCGGACAGCCGCTGCCCCGCGGCGATCCGCGCGCCGAGGTCCGCGGCCAGCCGGGCACAGCCGCCGGCGACCAGGTCGATCGCGTCGGCGATCCGGATCGGACGGGGCAGCGGCACCGCCACCTGCCCGAGGATGTCGCCCCGGTCGTACTCGGACGTGGCCAGCAGGGCCGTGACACCGGCCTCGGCGTCGCCCTCGATCAGCGCGGTCACCAGCGGGTTGAACCCGCGATACCGCGGCAGCAACGAGTCGTGGAAGACCACCAGGGTGGTACCGGGCCGGGCCGGGATGAGCCACCGCCACCCGACCGCGATCGCGAACTCCGTCGCCGGCGCCTCGTCCGCCCGGTCGAGGAAGGGCACCCCGTGCCGCGCGCACGCGGCCGCCAGCCGCTCGTACGAGTCGTCGCGGGTGCCGGGATCACGGGCGGCGACGACCGACCGCACCGCCGCGGGCACGGTCGCCCACAGCGCGTCGAACGCGGCGACGCCCTTGGCCGTCATCGCGTACAGGGTCAGGGTGGTCACCGACCGCCTCTCGTCCGGCATCTCTGCATCGGCCCATCTGCATCGGCAACGACGCAGGGGGCTCCCGGGCGTCGCCACTCGAGCGACGCACCGATCGTTGAACGTCACATGACAGCCGTACTCGCCGGGATCGGGGGCTGGTTACCCCCGGCGACCGTGACCAACGCGGACCTGACCGACCGACTCGGGGTCACCGACGACTGGATCGTCAAGCGGACCGGCATCCGTCAGCGCCATGTGGTGGAGAAGGGCACGTCCACGGCGGACCTGGCGGTCGAGGCGGGCGCCCGCGCGCTCAAGTCGGCGGCCACCGACGCCGTGGACGCCGTCGTGCTGGCCACGACGACCCCGGACCATCCGATGCCCGCCACGGCTCCGTCGGTGGCCTCCCGGCTCGGGCTGGGCCGCGCCGCCGCGTTCGACGTCAACGCCGTGTGCGCAGGATTCGTGTACGGACTCGCCAGCGGCGCCTCGCTGATCAGCGGAGGGCTCGCCGAGCGCGTACTCGTCATCGGCGCGGACGTGTTCTCCAGCGTGCTGCGGCCCGATGACCCCACGACCGTCCCGCTGTTCGGCGACGGCGCCGGTGCGGTGGTGCTGCGGTCCGGCAGCCCCGACGAGCCGGGAGCGCTGGCCGGATTCGATCTCGGCAGTGACGGTGCGGCCGCCGATCTCATCCTGGTGCCCGGCGGGGGTTCCCGCCAGCGCGGGGGCGGCGGCCGGGCGGACGCCGATGACATGTACTTCACCATGCAGGGCCGTCAGGTCTTCACCGCCGCGGTGCACCACATGGCCGAGTCGTCGCGGGCCATCCTGGCGCGCCTCGGGCGCACACCCGACGACGTGGACCGGTTCGTCGCGCATCAGGCGAACGCCCGCATCCTGCGGGCCGTGGCCACCCGACTCGGTATCCCCGAGGATCGGGTCGTCATGAACATCGATCGCGTGGCCAACACCTCCGCGGCCTCCATCCCCCTCGCGATCTGCGACGCCGTCACCGACGGGTCGCTGCGGCCCGGCCACTTCGTCCTGCTCACCGCGTTCGGCGGTGGGCTGGTCTGGGGGTCGACGGCACTGACCTGGCCGGCCGTCACGCCGGTGTGACCCGTCCACCGGGCTCAGCCCGCCGCCCACTGCACCACCCCCTCCACGACCTGCGCGACCTCCGCCTCGGTCAGGGCGGCGTGCAACGGCAGGCGGACCAGCCGATCCGCGACGTCGGCCGTCACCGGGCAGCCGCCCGGCCCGACGCGCCCGTAGCGCTCCCCCGCCGGCGCGCAGTGCAACGGCTGATAGTGGAACGCGGCCTCGACCCCCCGTCCGGCCAGGTGACGGATCAACTCCTGGCGCCGGGCCGGGTCGGGGGCCAGCACGTAGTACAGGTGTGACGGGTGATCGCAGCCGTCCGGCACGGTCGGCCGGACGAGGTCGGCGCCGGCCAGGGCTGAGTGGTATGCGTCCCATACGGCCCGCCGCCGTCGCTGGACCTCGTCGAACGCCTCCAGCTGGGCGGTGAGCCCGGCCGCCAGCACGTCCGACGGCAGATAGCTGGATCCCACGTCCATCCACCGGTACCGGTCCACCTGCCCGCGGAAGAACCGGCTCCGGTCGGTGCCCTTCTCCCGCAGGATCTCCGCCCGCTCGACCAGCCGCTCGTCGTTGACCAGCAGCGCCCCGCCCTCGCCGCACGACACGTTCTTGGTGGCGTGGAAGCTCTGCGTGGCCAGCGCACCGAACGAGCCCAGCGGCCGCCCCCGGTACGCACCGCCGAGCCCGTGCGCGTTGTCCTCGACGACCGCGAGTCCGTGCCGCTCGGCCACCTTCTCGATGGCCTCCATCTCGCAGGCCACCCCGCCGTAGTGGACCACCACGATGGCCTTCGTCCGCGGGGTGACCGCGGCCTCCACGGCCTGCTCGTCCAGGTTGAGGGTGTCCGGCCGGCAGTCCACGAACACCGGGACCGCCCCGCGCAGCACGTACGCGTTGGCGGTGGAGACGAACGTGAACGAGGGCATGATCACCTCGTCGCCCGGCCGCAGGTCGAGCAGGAGCGCGGTCATCTCCAGCGCGTGCGTGCACGACGTGGTGAGCAGCACGGACCGGGCGCCGGTGAGGTCGCGCAGCAGCTCACCGGCCCGCCGGGTGAACGGGCCGTCGCCCGAGGTGTGCCCGGACGAGGCGGCCAGGACCAGGTATTCGAGCTCGCGCGGGGCCAGAAAAGGACGGTTGAACGGGATCTGCACACCCGTTCAACCGTCCACCCGCCTCAGTGGGTGTGTTCGGGCACCCGCATCCCGTTGATCGGGGTCAGCGGCAGTAGCTTCTGGCCCGTGGGCCCGATCTGGATCTCGGTGTCCATGGCCGGGCACACGCCACAGTCGAAGCACGGCGTCCACCGGCAGTCGTCCTGCTCGTACTCACCGAGCGAGTCCTGCCAGTCCTGCCACAGCCAGTCCTTGTCCAGCCCGGAGTCGAGGTGGTCCCAGGGCAGGACCTCCAGCTGGTCGCGCTCGCGGGTGGTGAACCACGCCAGGTCCACACCGAATTCCGGCAGCACCTCGGCGCAGGCGTCCACCCAGCGGGCGTACGAGAAGTGCTCGCTCCAGCCGTCGAAGCGGCCGCCGTTCTCCCACACCTTGCGGATGACCCGGCCGACCCGGCGATCGCCCCGCGAGAGCAGGCCCTCGATCAGCGACGGCTCGCCGTCGTGGTACCGGTAACCGATCGCCCGGCCCAGCGACCTGTCGCTGTTGATCTCCTGCTTGAGCAGCTTCAGCCGGTGGTCGATCACCTCCGGCGGGGTCATCGCTGCCCACTGGAACGGCGTGTGTGGCTTGGGCACGAACCCGCCGATCGACACCGTGCAGCGGATGTCCTTGCTGCCGGTGGCGGCCCGCCCCGACTTGATCACCTCGTGCGCCATCCGGGCGATCTGCACCACGTCGTCGTCGGTCTCGGTGGGCAGCCCGCACATGAAGTACAGCTTCACCTGCCGCCAGCCGTTCGAGTACGCGGTCACGACCGTACGGATCAGGTCCTCCTCGGTCACCATCTTGTTGATGACCTTGCGGATGCGCTCCGAGCCGCCCTCCGGGGCGAACGTCAGGCCGGTGCGGCGCCCGTTGCGGGACAGCTCCTGGGCCAGGTCAATGTTGAACGCGTCCACCCGCGTCGACGGCAGCGACAGCGAGACGTTGGTGTCGGAGTACTGCTCGGCCAGGCCGGAGCACATGTCGCCGATCTCCGAGTGGTCGGCGCTGGACAGCGACAGCAGGCCGACCTCGTTGAAGCCGGAGAACTCCAGCCCCTGCTGCACCATCTGCCCCACGGTCGTGATCGACCGTTCCCGCACCGGGCGAGTGATCATCCCGGCCTGGCAGAACCGGCAACCCCGGGTGCATCCCCGGAAGATCTCCACCGCGTAGCGCTCGTGCACGGTCTCGGCGAGCGGGACCAGCGGCTTCTTCGGGTACGGCCAGGCGTCCAGGTCCATCGTCGTGCGCTTGGCGACCCGGAACGGCACGTCCGGGCGGTTCGGCACGACCCGCTGGATCCGGCCGTCGGCCAGGTAGTCGACGTCGTAGAAGCGGGGAACATAGATGCTTTCCGTACGGGCCAGCCGCAGCAGCAGCTCCTCCCGCCCGCCGGGGCAGCCCTCGGCCTTCCACTCGCGGATGATCCCGGAGATCTCCAGGACCGCCTCCTCGCCGTCGCCCAGCACCGCGGCGTCGACGAAGTCCGCGATCGGCTCCGGGTTGAAACTGGCGTGCCCGCCCGCGACCACGATCGGGTCCTGCTCGGTGCGGTCCTTCGCCTCCAGCGGGATACCGGCCAGGTCGAGCGCGCTGAGCAGGTTCGTGTAGCCCAGCTCGGTGGCGAACGACACCCCGAGCACGTCGAACGCCCGCACCGGCCGGTGCGCGTCGACCGTGAACTGCGGGACCCCGTGCTCCTTCATCAGCGCCTCGAGGTCGGGCCAGACCGCGTACGTCCGCTCGGCCAGCACGTCGGGCTGCTCGTTGAGGACCTCGTACAGGATCTGGACGCCCTGGTTGGGCAGGCCCACCTCGTACGCGTCCGGGTACATCAGCGCCCACCGCACCGTGGCCCGGTCCCAGTCCTTCACCACGGCGCCCAGCTCGCCGCCCACGTACTGGATCGGCTTACTCACCCGGGGCAACAACTGCTCCAGCTGCGGAAATACGGATGCCACGCTCATGGGACTCCAGGGTACGCGGGTCCGCGGCCCAGTTCCGCCGCGGCCTCGTCCGGATCCGCGGCCAGCAGCTCGTCGCGGAACGCCCGCAACATCAGCGTCATCCGGGCCGGGCCGGACGCCCCCACCACGAACCGGAGCCGGCGGCCCTGCCCCTCCAGGTCGGCCACCAGCGCGTCCAGCAGCCGCACCCCCGCGGAGTCCAGGTACGAGACCGCGGTCAGGTCGACCAGGACCGGGCCGGACATGCCCGTACGGTGCACGATCTCCCTGCCGATCGCGGCGGCGTTCGCGAAGTCGATCTCCCCGGAGAGCCGCACCAGCGCGGCACCGTCCTGCCGCCCGAAGGTGACCCCCAGGGTCACGGCTGCCCCCGCCGGCCCCGCCGCATCGTCACCGTGGTGCCCTCGCCGCGGGCGATCACCACCTCGTCCATCACCTGTCGCATCAGCCTCAGCCCCCGTCCCCGGACGTCCTCCTCGCGGGTCTGCCGCCAGGTCCCCCGGTCGGCCACCCGCACCTCCACCGCGCTGCCGGCCACCGACGCCACCACCCGGACCATCCCGAACGGGTCGTCGCGGTACCCGTGCTCTATCGCGTTGGCCACCGCCTCGGAGCAGGCCAGCAGCACCGCCTCGCTGCTGTCCGCGTCGACCGCGTGGGCGGCCAGCCAGCCCCGCAGGTCCTTGCGCAGCAGCGCGATCTGCATCGGGTCGGCGCCGATGCTGCGTTCCAGCCGTTCCTCGGTGCCCATGGCCAGGCACAGCAGGCAGACGTCGTCGCCGTGGTCGCGGCCCACCAGCAGGTCGGCCAGGCGCGCGGCCAGGCCCGGCAGCGGGGCGTCGCGGCACCGGGCGTACGCGCGGGCCAGCACCTCGAAACCGGCGTCCAGCGGCCGGTCCCGGCGCTCGATCAGCCCGTCGGTGTACAGCAGCAGCCGGCTGCCCGCGGCCAGCCGGACCCGGTGCTCGACCCGTTCGATCCGGGCGGCGCGCGAACCCAGCGGGCCGGAACGGCCGTCCAGCAGGTAGCGCGGGGCGCTGCCCGGCTCGGCCAGCAGCGGCGGCTGGTGCCCCGCGCAGGCGTACGTCATCTCCGAGGTGGCCAGGTTGATCTCCGCGTACGCGACGGTGGTCATCCGGGCCGACTCGACCCGTTCGACGAACCTGTCCAGCCGCTCCAGCAGCCGCGCCGGCCCCGCCTCGGCCGAGGCGAGGGCCCGGATGGCGCTGCGCAGCTGGCCCATGGTCGTGGCGGCGTCGATGCCCCGGCCCACCACGTCACCGACCACGACACCGAGCTTGTCGCCGGTGATCCGGAACGCGTCGAACCAGTCCCCGCCGACCTCCAGGTCCTGCCCGGCCGCCTGGTAGTAGGTCTCCAGCGTGAACCGGGAATCGGCGGGCAGGTCACCGGCCAGCAGGCTGCGCTGCAGGCTGCGGGCGATGGTGCGCTCCTGCTCGTACAGGCGGGCGTTCTCCAGCGACAGGGCGGCCCGGTCGGCCAGCTCGCCGAGGAAACACGACCCGCTGAGCTTGCGCCCACCGGACGGGCGCAGGGCCAGGGTGCCCAGGACCCGGCCGCGTACGGTCAGCGGCAGCACCACGCAGTCGGCTTCCCGGCCGGGACCGGTGTCCGGCTCCGGTCCGGCGTCGTCGCCGTCGAAGTCCGGACCAGGGCCGGCTCCACCGTCGGGCGTCCGCTGCCCTGCGTACTGGGGATCGCCCGACGCGATCGCCGCCGCGACCCGCTCGGTCAGCCAGCGCGGATCGGGCGCCGGGGCGCCCGCCTCGGCGACCACACCGGCCGGGCCGACCCGCAGGCGCACCTCGGCCCACCCGGCCACCTCGGGGACGATCCGCTCGACCAGCCGCCGGGCCCGCGGCAGCAGCCGGGGCAGCTCCTCCAGCGCCCGCGTGGTCTCGGCCAGGAAGACGGCCCGCGCCTCGCGGCGGCGGGTGGCGTCGTAGAGGCGGGCCCGGTCCAGCGCCTGCCCGGCCTGGTGCCCGAGCAGCCGCACCACCCGCAGCTCGCTGTCGCTGAGCGCGCGCTGCTCCACGAACCCGAACGCCAGCACACCCAGCACGTCCGACGGGCCCGCGTCCTGCCCCGGCCCCGCGGTCAGCGGCAGCAGCACGACAGTGCGCCGCCCGGTGCGGCGCATCCCCTCGGCCAGCTCGGGGAAATGCTCGGCTGCCTCCCGCATCGAACCGATGACGTGCAGGTCGCCGCGCCGGGCGACCTCGGCGACCGGCCGCGCCGAGGACCGCGGCATCTGTTCGCCGCCGGGCACGGCGGGCCCGGTGGAGGCCGCCACGACGAGCCGGTCACCGTCCGGATCGACCAGCCAGATGCTGGCGTCCAGCGCGCCGAACGCCGGTCCGGGCGCCCGGACCACCGCCTCGGCCACCTCGGCCTCGGTCGGTGCGGCCGCCAGCTCCGCGACGATCTGCTGCAGTACGCCGACCCGCCGCTCGGACGCCTCCGCCGCCCGCCGCGCGACGAGCAGCTCCTGCTCGTAGCCGCGCCGCTCGGTGGCGTCGAAGACCGTCGTCCGGATCGCCCGGGGCAGGCCGCCGGAGTCCCGGCTCACCACCGAGTTGACGAGCGTGGGCAGTTCGCGCCCGTCCGCGCAGACGATGTCGAACGCCACCTCGCGGGCGTCGCCCCGCATGGTGAGCAGCGGCGCGTACCGCGTCTCGTGGTAGCTGCGGCTGTCCGCGGTGAGCAGGTCGCGGAAGCGGCGACGGCCGACCAGCGCCGATCGGGCGTATCCGGTCCAGGTCAGCAGCGTCTGGTTCACCCGGACGATCGTGCCGTCGGCCAGGGTCGTGAGGTAGCCGCACGGGGCGTGCTCGTACAGCTCCTCCGGGTCCTCCTCCCAGGGCAGCCGCAGCTCCTGTGTCATCTCGGGCCGCACCGTGTCGTCACCCATACCGCCGCCCTGCCGGGGTCGCGGGCCCGCCGCGCACGCTCCGTCCGCTCATCGCTCGCCCAGTTCGTCCCTGATCGCCACGCTGGACCGTCCGGGATGGCGCAGCACGCCGGTCGCGACGCTCGCCGCGCGCCCCGAACCGCGACCTCGTGCGGGCTCACCCCGGATGTCCAGCACGTTCGCAGCGTAACCGTCGAGAGTGGAATCGCGCGTGCCCGCCGTACCCGTCGTGGCAGAACATCCCTCGCCGATGTACGCGAACGGGACGATGCGGGCCGTTGCCGGGGCTCCGGCGGGCAGGCATCGGCCGCGGCCGGGCTCCGGGGCGGGCCTCGCTGCTCGGCCGCCCGTGCCGCCCGATCGCGGCACCGCGTGTCGAAGCGTGTACATCCCTGGTCACGATACGGTCCCGTTCCGCCGTGCACATCGGCCCGGCCGCACCCGCCGTGCCCGCTCGCAGCGATCTCCACGAGTCCGCCCGGCCGGGTGGCGGCTCGGCTCTAACCTGGCAGCAGGCCCGCCGGGGGCCACGGAAGGAGCACGCGGATGGCCGACCAGCAGGGCGACCCGCCCTCGGCCGCCGAGCTGCCCGACGAGCCCACACCGGCCGTCCCGTCCACCCGGGGTCCGGCGGAGGCCCCCACGGCCCACACCGCCCCGGCGGACGCAGCCCGGATCGATCCCATCCGGGACGACCCGACGCGAGCCGACCCCGTCCCGGCCGAGGCGACGCGAGCCGACCCCGTCCCGGCCGAGGCGACGCGAGCCGACCCCGTCCCGGCCGGCCCGGCAGCGAACGCTCCAGACCGGCACGTACCGGCCGAGGCGACGCGGGCGGAGCCCTTCTCGACCGAGGCGACGCAAGCCGAGCCCACCGCAGCCGACCCGACTCGGGCCGCACTCGTGCATGCCGACGCCACCAAGGTCGAGGCGGACGCTGCGGGTATCGCACCGACGGGCGCCGAACCCTCGACCACCCATGCTCCGGTGCGCTGGAGCGGATCGGCGGCAGTCCCGGCCGCCGAACCCAAGCGGTCCTGGTGGTCGCGGTGGCGGGCCGCACCCCGGCGCGCCGGAGCCGGCGACGGGCGAAGCGGCGCGCCCGACGGGCCGCAGGCGCAGGACGACGACGAGTGGGCCATACCTCCCGCGGTCGATCCGTGGGCCGACCAGGACACCCCGTGGGACCTGCTGCCGCTACCCGCGCCGGAGGCCCTGCCGCCGACCCGGATCGACGCGCCACCGCCGACCCGCGTCGACGCTGCGCCGCTGTATCCGCCGCCGTCGGCGACCCCGCAACCGACCGCCCCACCACCGATGCCACCTCGGGCGGCGGCCCGGCCGCAGGCCGAGCCAACGCCGAGTGCGCCGAATCCCGCCGGACCGGGTGCCCCGAATCCTGCCGGACCGATGCCGGGTGCGCCGAATCCTGGCGGGCCGGCGCCGGGTGCACTGAATCCGAGCATTTCGGCACCGGGGACAACACCGGGCGGGGGGCAGCCCGCCGCGCGGCGCCGCTGGTGGAGCCGCCGCGCGCAGCCACCGGCCCAGCCTCCCGCGCCCACGACGCGACCCGCCCCGGCCGGTGGCCGCCCGCAGCCTCCGGCCCATCCACCGCATCCACAGCCCTCGGCTCCGCCAAGACACCCGCAGGCTCAGCTCCGGCCCCCGCAGGCTCCGGCCCGGCCGCAGCAGGCTCCAGCCCGACCGCCGCAGCCTCCAGCCCGGCCAGTGCAGCCTCCAGCCCGGCCGCTGCAGGCTCCAGCCCGGCCACCGCATGCGCCAGGGGGTGCCCGGCCACCGCACCCGGCCGCGCCGCCCTCCTGGCGCCAGCCGACCCGCCCACCCGCCGCTCCCCCGGCCGGAACCCGGCCCGGCGGCGCGCGACCCCCGGCCGCCGGCAAGGTTGCGGCGCCGCCCTCCGGCGGACCGGGTGGACGTCCCACGCCGCGCCGCCGGCGCCACCCGCTACGCAAGCTGTTCCTGTTCTCGCTGCTCAGTGCGGCCTTCTGCTGCGGCGTCCCGGCCTACTTCGGCTGGCCCGCCGCGAACCAGTACCCCGTGAAGGCGAACCTGCCGGACGAGGTCGCCGACCTGAACCTGCGCGACGACGCCGCCAGCCGGCGCGCCACGGACCGCCTCGGCGAGCAGATCCAGGACACCGGCCTGGCCGACGGTGACGTCTTCGCCGGGGTGTACGGCGACGGCCGGGGCAAGCGGGTCACCATCTTCGGCACCACCGGCCTGCGCCTGCGCCCCGAGGCCGACCTCGAGGCGGAGCTGCGGCATCTCGCCGACACGTACCGCCTGGGCGACCTCGCCCCGTACGACCTGGGCGAGGCCGGGGCGCACGAGCGCTGCGGCGTCGGGCGCAGCGGCGGCAGCGCGGTCGTGGTGTGCGGCTGGGCCGACCACGGCAGCCTGGCCACGGTCCTGCTGACCCGCCGTTCGATCGACGAGAGCGCCGAACTGGTGGGCAGGCTGCGCGGCGCCGTCCTCACCCGCGGATAGCGCGGCCGGAGGTCAGGACTGCTGCTGGCGCGGCGGGGCGTACCGGGGCACGTACTCCTGCCCGGTGAGCTTCTGGATCTCGGCCATGACCTCGTCGGTCAGCGCCCGCAGCGACGTACGGTCATCGCCGCGCCCCATGGTCTCGATCGGCTTGCCGAAGCGGATCACGACCTTGCCGCGCCCCTTGCCGAGCTTCGGGTACGGCTGCCCGATGGGCTGCACCTCGTCGGTGCCGAGCATCCCGACCGGGATGATCGGCACCCCGGCGGCCACCCCGAGCCGGGCCACCCCGGTACGGCCCCGGTAGAGCCGTCCGTCCGGCGACCGGGTCCCTTCGGGGTAGACGGCGACCATGTCGCCGCCCTTGAGCACGGGGATCGCCCCGTCGAACGCGGTCAGCGCCGCACGCCCACCCGCCCGCTCCACCTTGATGGCGCCCAGGCCGTGCATGAGCGTGCGGGTGAACAGCCCGCCGATGCCCTTGCCGGTGAAGTACTCGGCCTTGGCCCAGAAGGCGATGTGCCGGGGGACCACGGCGCCGAGGAACAGTTCGTCGGCGACGGACAGGTGATTGCCGGCGAAGATGGCGCCGCCGGAGGCGGGGATGTGTTCGAGGCCGTCGACCTGAGGTCGCCAGCCGAGGGTCATGGCGTTACCGACAGTGACTTTGCCGATCGAGTAGAGCAGCGGCAACGGGTTCCTCCGGCGGGCGTGCAGAAAAACGTGGGGGGCGATGTGAGGCTATATGACGCGCGCCCCCGCGCTCGCGTGGATCTTGTATTGGTGGGCTCGGCATCCCCCGCCGAAGCGGGGAACACCGAGCCCGGAGGCACTTCTCACACCGCGCGAAGCACCGCGACGGTCACCTGCTCACCGTCACCGACCTCGCCGGCGAACCCGGCGCTGGGGTCCAGCACCCCGAACGACAGCGACGTCGCGAGCGTCTCCTCCGCCACGAAACTGCGGTGCCGGTCCACCGCGGCCTCCACCTCGGCGGAGGCCGCGACGGTCAGCGCGATCCGGTCGGACACGTCCAGGTCGGCGTCGCGCCGGGCCTGCTGCACCACCCGGATGACGTCGCGGGCCAGGCCCTCGGCGGCCAGTTCGGGTGTGACCGTGGTGTCGAGGACGACGACGCCCGCACCGCCGGGCAGCGGCGCGGAGTTCTCCACGTCCGCCGCGACCAGGCGCAGCTCGTACTCGCCCTCGGCGAGGGTGATCCCGGCCGCGACCGGCGCGCCGTCGACCAGTTCCCACTCCTCGGCCTTGACCGCCTTGATCACCTGCTGGACCTGCTTGCCGACGCGCGGGCCGAGCACCCGCGGCACGACGGTCAGCACCTGGCGGCAGTACGTCGCCATGTCCTGGCTGAACCGCACGTCCTTGACGTTGACCTCGTCGGCCAGCAGGTCCGCGAACGGTTCCAGGCTGGCCGCCCCGGCCGTGGCCACGGTCAGCGAGGCCAGCGGCAGGCGTACCCGCAGGCCACGGGCCTTGCGCAGCGACAGCGCCGCCGACGCCACGTCCCGGATCGCGTCCATGGCCGCGACCAGCTCGTGGTCGGCGGGGAACGGCTCCGCGGACGGCCAGTCGGTCAGGTGCACGGAACGCTCACCGGTCAGGCCGCGCCAGATCTCCTCGGCGGTCAGCGGCGCCAGCGGCGCCACCACCCGGCACAACGTCTCCAGCACGGTGGCGAGCGTGTCGAACGCGTCCGCGTCACCCGCCCAGAACCGGTCCCGGGAGCGGCGCACGTACCAGTTCGTCAGCGCGTCCAGGTACGACCGGACGGTCCCGCACGCCCCGGAGATGTCGTACTCGTCCATCTGCCGCTGCACGTCCGCGACGAGTTCGCCGGTCTTGGCGAGAACGTAGCGGTCCAGCAGGTGGGTACTGTCCGTGCGGAACCGCGCCTCGTGACCCGATGCGTTGGCGTACAGGCTGAAGAAGTACCAGACGTTCCACAGCGGCAGCAGCACCTGGCGCACCGCGTCCCGGATGGCCGTCTCGGTGACCGGCATGTCGCCGCCGCGCAGCACCGGCGAGGACACCAGCATCCAGCGCATCGCGTCCGAGCCGTACTGGTCGAAGACCTCGTACACGTCGGGGTAGTTGCGCAGGCTCTTGGACATCTTGCGGCCGTCGGCGCCCTGCAGGATGCCGTGGCTGAGGCAGTTGCGGAACGCGGGCCTGTCGAACAGCGCCGTGGCCAGCACGTGCATGGTGTAGAACCAGCCGCGGGTCTGCCCGATGTACTCGACGATGAAGTCGCCCGGGTAGTGGTGCTCGAACCACTCCTTGTTCTCGAACGGGTAGTGCACCTGCGCGAACGGCATCGACCCGGACTCGAACCAGCAGTCCAGCACCTCCGGCACCCGGCGCATCACGGACTGCCCGGTCGGGTCGTCCGGGTTCGGCCGGGTCAGTTCATCGATGTACGGCCGGTGCAGATCGCTGACCCGCACCCCGAAGTCCTTCTCCAGCTCCGCGAACGAGCCGTACACGTCGACCCGCGGGTAGTTCGGGTCGTCGGACTTCCACACAGGGATCGGCGAGCCCCAGAACCGGTTCCGGCTGATCGACCAGTCCCGCGCGCCCGCCAGCCACTTGCCGAACGAGCCGTCCTTGATGTGCGCGGGCGTCCAGGTGATCTCCTGGTTCAGCTCGACCATCCGGTCCCGGAACGTGCTCACCGCCACGAACCACGACGACACCGCCTTGTAGACCAGTGGAGTGTCGCAGCGCCAGCAGTGCGGATACGAGTGCGTGTAGCCGTCGTGGCGCAGGACCACGCCGCGTTCCTTCAATGCGGCGATGACCGGCTTGTTCGCGTCGAAGACCTGCATGCCCTGGTAGTCGGGCACCAGCGCGGTGAACCGGGTGTGATCGTCCACAGTGACCACGGTCGGGATGCCGGCCGCGTTGCAGACGTTCTGGTCGTCCTCACCGAACGCGGGCGCCAGGTGCACCACCCCGGTGCCGTCCTCGGTGGTCACGAAGTCCGCGCCGAGCACCTGGAACGCGTTGGGCCCGCCCTGCTCGACCAGGTAGTCGAACAGCGGCGTGTACCGCTTCCCCACCAGGTCCCGCCCGAACACGGTCCCGACCTGCTCGAACCCTTCGAGCTCTTTCGCGTACGCGGCGACGCGTCCCGCCCCGAACAGGTACTTCTGGCCGTCGCGCTGCAGCACCGCGTACTCGATGTCCGGGCCGACCGCGAGCGCGAGGTTCGACGGCAGCGTCCACGGCGTGGTGGTCCAGACGCCTACCTTCTCGCCGGACTCCAGCTGGAACCAGACGGTCAGCGCCGGGTCGGTCCGGTCCCGGTAAACGTCGTCCATCCGGGTCTCTGTGTTCGACAGCGGCGTCTCGCACCGGAAGCAGTACGCGAGGACCCGGAACCCCTCGTACACCAGGCCCTTGTCGTGCAGGGTCTTGAAGGCCCACATGACCGATTCCATGTAGTCCGGGTCGAGCGTCTTGTAGTCGTTGCCGAAGTCCACCCACCGGGCCTGCCGGGTGACGTAGCGTTCCCAATCCTTGGTGTACGCGAGCACGGAGGCGCGGCAGGCCTCGTTGAACTTGTCGATGCCGAGGTCGACGATCTGCGCCTTGGTGGTGATGCCGAGCTGCTTCTCCGCCTCCACCTCGGCGGGCAGCCCGTGGGTGTCCCAGCCGAACCGGCGCTCGACGCGGCGACCACGCATGGTCTGGTAGCGCGGGACCACGTCCTTGACGTAGCCGGTGAACAGGTGGCCGTAGTGCGGCAGCCCGTTGGCGAACGGCGGCCCGTCGTAAAAGACGAACTCGTTGCTGCCGTTCTCACCGGCCGGGCGCTGCTCGACGCTGGCCTCGAACGTGTGGTCGGCGGCCCAGTGCTCGAGCACCGAGCGCTCGACCGCGGGCAGGTCGGGGCTGGCGGGTACGCCAGTCTGATCGCCGTGCTTGGGGTAGGCCATCGGTGGTCGATCTCCTCGGGCAGCTCACGGTGTCGTGGTCTGCGAGGACGAGCCGGACGGCCCGCGGTACCACCTCGCTTGACGCCCCGCGTACGGGACGCCCGCTCGTTGTCCGGCGAGGGTGCGGGCCGGTCCGCCCGGTTCTACTGGGGCGGGGTGGTCCCGCCCGTTCTTCCGGAGGCTCCCCGGTGATGGCCGGTTCGTCGCCTGGCTGACCACGATACCGGCCTCTGCCGCGTCACCTCACCCGGATTACCCGCCCGGCCGGTCAGTAGCCAAAGGAGGAGACCAGTTCGTCCAGTTCGCGGGCGGTGTCGCCGAGGCCGCGGGCGGATTCCCGGGTGGCGTCGGCGTCGCGGGTGGTGGCCGACGCGATGTCCGCGACCCCGCCCACACCGGCGGCGATCTGCTGCGATCCGGCGGAGACCTCGGAGACGTTTCGGTTGATCTCCGCGGTGGTGGCGGACTGCTCCTCCACGGCCGCCGCGATCGTGCTCTGCAGCTCGGAGATCTGCTTGACCACGCCGGAGATCTGCCCGATGGACGCGGCCGCCCGCTCGGTGGTCTGCTGGATCGCGTCGATCTTGGCGATGATGTCCTCCGAGGCGCGGGCCGTCTCCTGCGACAGGTCCTTGACCTCACTGGCCACGACCGCGAAGCCCTTGCCCGCGTCGCCCGCACGGGCCGCCTCGATGGTCGCGTTCAGCGCCAGCAGGTTGGTCTGCTCCGCGATCGCCGTGATCGTCTTGACGATCTTGCCGATCTCGCCGCTGGCCTCGATCAGCTCGCGCACCGCGGCGGAGGTCTCCTGGGCGGTGTTCACGGCGTCGCCGGCGACCGAGGCGGCGGCCTCGGTGCTGCGGGCGATCTCGTTGATGGAGGCGTTCATCTGCTCGGCCGCCGAGGCCATGCCCGCCACGTTGTCGGACACCTCCCCAGCCGCGCCGGCCACCGTGTTGGCCTGCACGCTGGTGTCGGCGGCCTGCTCCTGCATCCGGTCGGACACCTCGGCCAGGGCCCGCGAGGACGACGCCACCGCCGACGCACGGGCCCCGACGCTGGCCAGGGTCTCCCGCATGGCCGCGGTGGCCTCGTTGAACGCCCCGGCCATCACGGTGAGTTCGTCGTGGCCCTCGACCGGCAGCTTGGTGGTGAGGTCACGGCGGGCGAGGGTGCGCAGCGCGTCCGCCACCGCCGCCACCGGCTTGACGACACTCGCGGTGATGACCAGACCCATCAGTACGGTCAGCACGACCGCCAGGCCGGATCCCACGAACAGCAGCATCCGCAGCCGCTGCGCGGCGATGCGGGCCTCACGCTGAGCCTGGTCGCTGCGCGCATGCACCGAGTTGATCAGCTGGGTGGTGCTGTCCATGACCGAGTAGTACGAGTCGTATCCGTTGCCCAGCATCACCATGTTCGCGAGCTTCATCGACTCCGGGGAGCCCTGCTTGAACAGGGCGACGACCTGGGCGTCGTACTTCAGGAAGTTGGTGAAGCTGGCCTTGATCTCCGCGAGGATCTTCTGCTCGGTGGGGGTCAGCTCGTCGACGGGCACCGCCTTCAGGTCCGCGTCGAGGTCCTTCAGAACGTCCAGGAAGATCTTGCGGTTGGCCGACTCCGGGTCGGTGGCCGCCTTGCCGCCCAGGAACGGAGCGTCCCAGGCGTACGCGAGCTGGCGCGCGCTGACGTCGGCACCCCGGAACTTGAGCTGCATGACGTCGCGGGTCAGCACCTGCAACTGGGCCACCTCTTCGGTGACCGCCGCCTGACGGCCCGATTCTGCGACACCCACCCAGGTCATCGCCGAGATCAGTACACAGAACGCCCCGAACGCCAGGAGAAGGCGGGAACGCAGCCGCACCCGCCGCAGAATCCGCACCATCGGTTCGTTCCTTCCGTCAAGGGTGTCCCGCGTCACCCCTGGATTCGGCATCGCCCGAGGCCACTTGAGATGTGGACCTTCAGTCTTTACTCAAGACGCCGCGCTCAGCTGCGTTCCTTCGGCCGGACGGTCCGCTACTCTAAGTTTCTTCGGCGTCACACTAAGTAACCGACCCACGACCCCCCGCCTGTGTCACCGACTCCCGAGGAGGACACCATGCCGCGCCTGGCCGTCAACGAAGTCGCCCCGGATGCCTACAAGGCCGTCATGGGCATGGAGATCGCTGTGCGTTCTGCGTCGACATGCACAGCCGCGACGCCCTGGCAGCGGGCGAGGACAGCCGCCGCCTGTTGGCGGCCGCCAAGCAGTTCACGCCCGAGGAGCTGGCGAACCTGCTGATGGCCATCGCCACGATCAACGTGTGGAACCGCCTGGCCATCTCGACCCGGACGGAACCACCGCAGACGCCCTAGAGGTGCGGGAACCAGAGCGCCAGCTCACGCTTGGCGCTGTCGGGCGAGTCGGACGCGTGTACCAGATTCTCCCGGTTCGACAGCGACAGGTCGCCGCGCAGCGTCCCCGCGGCGGCCTTGCGCCCGTCCGTGGCGCCGATCATGGCGCGCACGACGTCGATCGCCTCGTCGCCGCTGATGACGACGGCGACCAGCGGCCCACCCGTCATGAACTGCTTCAGCGGGGGGTAGAACGCCTTGTCCACGTGCTCGGCGTAGTGCTGGTCGGCCAGCTCCGCGTCCATGGTGCGCAGCACCATCTCCTCGATCACGAGACCCTTGCGCTCGAAGCGGCCGAGAATCTCGCCGACGAGGCCGCGCCGCACGGCGTCCGGCTTGATGAGCACGAGCGAGCGCTCGGCAGCGCTGGTGGACACGGATCCTCCTGGTCGGGCGAGTGGGGTCGGGCGTGCTGGTCGGGACATGCGGATGTCAGCCTATCGGTACCGGTACCGCGGCGAGCGCCCACCGCCCACCACGGCGACTTTCCGGATGGCGCCGCGGCGGCCTAGCCTTGCGGTACTACCCGGGAGGTCCACAGTGGCGAACCAGAACGGCCGCCCCATCGCCCCGGCCCGCAAGCTGCTGGCCGCGGTGCTCGGCACCATCGCCGTCTTCGTCATGCTGTTCGGCATCGGCCTGTCGAGTTGGTCGATCGTCGCGCTCGGCGTCGCCCTGCTGGCCCTCGCGATCGCCCTGGCCATGGTCAACGTCGTGCGCCGCGGCGCACGCGCCTGGGTGAGCGGCACCGCTCAGGTCAAGGCCGTCTCCGAGCCACCCTCCTCTTCCGTGTACGGCCGTGCCGAGTTGCAGGTCGTCGTCATCGCCCCGGGCCTGCCGATCTCCGAGGTGGTCATCCGGGATCCCCGCGTCCCGGTCGACAAGTGGCCCCTCCCGGGTGACACCCTGCCCGTGACGGTGGACGTCGACGACATGCGCCGGGTACGGATCTCCTGGGAGGAGGCGCCGTCCCGGTCCGACGCCACGGTGCTGAACTCACCGCCGCCGAGCCACGACCCGCTGGACGAGCCGTCCGACGACGATCTGCTCGGCGAGCCGGAGCCGCCACCGTGGGCCGCCCGCGACCGCGCGTGGCTCCCCGGCGGCGACGAGCCACCCCCGCCGCCCCCTCCCCGCTCCGCCCGGCAGGCGGAGGAGTCGGCGGGCGCGGTGATTGTGCGCGAAGCGACGCGCAGCCCGATCATCCTCGAGGGTCAGCTGGTCGATCACGACGACAACCCGGTCCCCGCACCGACCGCACCGGCCGAGGACCAGCCCGCGCCGGCCGCGACCGCAGGCCCCAGTGGTCCGGCGGGCCCCCGCCCCAACGGTTCGCGCCCGAGCCCCCGGCCGCGCGCGGCCACAGCGACGCTGCACCCCCCTACGGGTACGCCCGAAGCACCGCCCGCACCCGCACCGGAGCAGCGCGTCTCACCCGAACAAGTCGACGACACCACGGCACCGCCGGACACCGAGCCCACAGCCGATCCCGACGCCATCGCGGAAACCCTCCCCAGCCACAACTCCCAGCCCGAGCCCGGCACCGCCGCCGTGAGCGAAACCGCCCTCACCGACGACGCCGAGATCGACATCCCGCTCGACGGCGCCGCGGAGCCCCTTCCGACGGCCGGCACGGCGGCCACACCCACAGACGTGGCCACCGACTCCGAGAGCCCCGCCGCCGTACCCACCGAACCCCGGGACACGACCGCCCCGGCGGCGCCGGAACCTCCGGCCGCCGACCCACCGCAGCCCCCGACCGGCCGTCCGTGGACCGATCTCGACGGCGGGTATGAACCGGACGAGCGGGCCGACGAGCTGATCACGGCGTACCCCAGTGCCCGCCCGGGCCCGGCCGCCGCGATCCACGGCGTCGGGATCACCATCCTGGTCACCGACCTGGACCGCTCGGTCGCGTTCTACCGCGACGTCCTCGGGTTCTTCCAGATCGACAGCGGCGAGGGAAGCGCCGTGCTCGCCTCCGGCGACACCCGCCTGGTGCTGCGCACGGTGCACGACCTGTCCGCCACGGCAGGCCGCCTCATCCACCTCAACCTGGAGGTCGGCGACGTCGAGGCCGTGTACGCGGAGCTGAAGCGCAAGGGCGTCACGTTCGTCCATGCCCCCCGCCCGGTGAACCGCGGCGACCGGCTGGAACTGTGGGCGGCCTCGTTCCACGACCCGGATGACCACAACATCGCCATCACCCAGTGGCGGGCCATCGGCTGAGCCCCCGGCCCGGCCCGAGCTCAGCCCAGGATCGTGCGCCGCACGTACGTCGCGTACGCCCAGGCAGCGCCGAAGATCAGTCCGAGTACCGCCAGCGACCAGTGCAAGAGCCCGCAAGCGAGTAGCAGCACCTGGATCGCGGTACCGGCATGCCAGGCCCAGCTCCGTCGCATGCTGCCCGCGACCACCACGCACGCCACCGCCAGGCCCACGACCGCCCCGACACCCCATCCGCTGAGGTGGCCGCCGAGCACCCGGATCGGCTGGATGGCCAGCAGCAGCACGACCGCCTCCAACGCGAGCGTGCCCGCGCCGAGCCCCCGTACGGCAGCCTGCGGGTTGCGCAGCCCCGACGGTCGCGGTGCGCCTCCCGGCACGGCGTCCGGCGAACCGGCCGCGTCGGACGTGGGGTCGGTGGCGGCCGCATCGTCCCCGCGGGGCGGTGGGACGGTCACCGCTTGAGCAGTTTCCGCGCGTCGGCGACCGTCACGATCGAGCCGGTGATCAGGACACCCACGCCGCTGAGCTCGCCGTCCAGGTCCGCCTCGGCCAGCACGACCGCCTCCTCGATGGCGTCGGGCATGCTCTGCGCGACCGTGACCCGTTCCTCGCCGAAGATGGCGGTAGCCTGCTGTGCCAGCTCCTCGACGGGCATGGCCCGCGCCGAGCTGTTGCGAGTGACCACGATCTGATCGGCGACCGGCTCCAGCAGATCGAGCAGCCCCGAGACGTCCTTGTCGGCCAGCGCGGCCACCACCACGACCAGCCGCCGGAACGCGAACTCCTCGTCCAGGGCGCTGACCGTGGCGGCCATGCCGTGCGGGTTGTGCGCGCCGTCCAGCAGGATCGCCGGCGCGCTGCGCACCCGTTCGAGACGGCCCGGCGAGTCGACCCCGGCGAAGCCCTCCCGCACCAGATCCGGTTCCAGCTGCTTGTGCGCACCCGCCCCGAGGAACGCCTCGACCGCGGCCAACGCGACTGCGGCGTTCTGCGCCTGATGGGCACCGTGCAGCGGCAGGAACACGTCCTCGTACACGCCGCCCAGGCCCTGCAGGCTGAGCACCTGGCCACCGACCGCGATGCTGCGGCGCATGACGCCGAACTCGGATCCCTCCCGCGCGATGGTGGCGCCGACCTGGGCGCAGTGCTCCAGCAGCGGGCGCATCGCCTCCTCGGTCTGGGCCGCGCTGACGACGGTGGCACCGGCGTGGATGATCCCGGCCTTGGCCCAGGCGATGTCCTCGATGGTGTCGCCGAGCCACTCGGTGTGGTCGAGGCCGATCGGGGTGATGACGCAGACGCCGGCCTCGATGACGTTCGTGGCGTCCTCGGCACCACCCAGCCCGACCTCGACCACCGCGATGTCCACCGGGGCGTCCGCGAACGCCGCGTACGCCATGGCGGTGGTCATGTCGAAGTAGGTCAGCGGCTCCGCCACCCGCGCGTCCACGAGCGCCGCCAGCGGCGCCACTTCCTCGTACGTGGAAACCAGCCGCTCCTCGGAGACCGGCTGGCCGTCCAGGCTGATCCGCTCCCGGACGGTCTCCAGGTGCGGACTGGTGTACCGGCCGGTGTGCAGGCCGTGCGCCCGCAACAGCGCGTCGATCATCCGGGCCGTACTGGTCTTGCCGTTCGTGCCGGTCAGATGGATCGCCGGGTACGCCCGCTGCGGGCTACCCAGCACATCCATCAGATCCCGGATCTTCTGCAGGTCGAAGTCCATCCGGGTGAAGCCGCGCTGCTCCAGCTCCGCCGACACCTCGTCATACCGGCTCATGCCAGCCCTACTTTCCGCATGCCCTCGCGGCCCTCGCTGCGCTCGGTGCACTCGCTCATGCTGAGCCAACCGGGCATGCCCTCGCGGCCCTCGCTGCGCTCGGTGCACTCGCTCATGCTGAGCCAACCGGGCATGCCCTCGCGGCCCTCGCTGCGCTCGGTGCACTCGCTCATGCCGGAGGCAGGGCGGTGAGGGCCGCGGCGATCCGGGCCAAGTCGGCCTCGGCCGTGGCCAGCCGGTCCTTGATCTTCGCGACCACCTGCTCCGGCGCCTTGCCGACGAACGCCTCGTTGCCGAGCTTGGCCCGGCACTGCGCGGCCTCCTTCTCCGCGGCGGCACGGTCCTTCTCCAGCCGGGCCCGCTCCGCCGCCACGTCGATGGTGCCGCGGGTGTCCAGGTCGACCGTGATCCCACCGGTGACCACGAGCGTCGCGGTGGCCGCGAAGTCGGCGCCCGGGCTGTCGAGCCGGGCCAGCGAACGGATCAGCGCCTCGTGCACGTCGATGCCGACATTGCCGAGTCCGGTGAGCGCGGCGGTGACCCGCTGTCCCGGTCGCAGCCCCTGGTCCGAGCGGAACCGCCGGACCTCGGTGACCACCTTCTGCAGCGCGGCCAGCTCGTCCTCGGCGGCATCGTCGATCCGGGTACGGTCGACCGCCGGCCACGCGGCCCGCATGACGGTCTCGCCGCCCGTGAGCACGGTCCACAACTCCTCGGTGACGAACGGGATCACCGGGTGCAGCAACCGCAGCAGCTGGTCGAGGACGTGCCCGAGCACCCGCCTGCTCCGCTGCCCGTCGGCGCCGTCCGCGGCGAGCACCGGCTTGCTCAGCTCCACGTACCAGTCGCACACGTCGTCCCACGCGAAGTGGTAGAGCGTGTCGCACACCTTCGCGAACTCGTACGCGGCGAACAGCTCGTCCACCTCCGCGACGACGTGCTGCAGCCGGGACAGGATCCACCGGTCGATCGTGGACAGTTCCCCGGCGGCCGGCAGGTCACCCGCGACGGTCGCGCCGTTCATGAGCGCGAACCGGGTGGCGTTCCACAGCTTGTTGCAGAAGTTGCGCGAGCCCTGGCACCATTCCTCGCTGATCGGCACGTCCGAGCCGGGGTTGGCCCCACGGGCCAGGGTGAACCGGGTCGCGTCCGCGCCGTACCGTTCGATCCAGTCCAGCGGGTCGACCACGTTGCCGAACGACTTCGACATCTTCTTGCCGTGCCCGTCGCGCACCATGCCGTGCAGGGCGACCACGTCGAACGGCTGGCGCCCGCCCATCGCGTACAGGCCGAACATCATCATCCGGGCGACCCAGAAGAACAGAATGTCGTAGCCCGTGACCAGCACGCTGGTCGGATAGAACTTCGCCAGCTCGGCGGTCTGCTCCGGCCAGCCCATCGTGGAGAACGGCCACAGCGCCGACGAGAACCAGGTGTCGAGTACGTCCTCGTCCTGACGCCAGCCGTCACCCGAGGGCGGCTGCTCGTCCGGGCCGACGCAGACGACCTCGCCGTCCGGGCCGTACCAGACCGGGATCCGGTGTCCCCACCACAGCTGGCGGGAGATGCACCAGTCGTGCATGTTGTCGACCCAGGCGAAGTACCGCTTCGCCAACTCAGCCGGCTCGATCGCGACCCGACCGTCGCGCACCGCGTCCCCCGCGGCCTTGGCCAGCGGCCCGGTGTTGACGAACCACTGCAGCGACAGCCGCGGCTCAACGGTGGTCTTGCACCGCGAGCAGTGCCCCACCGAGTGCACGTACGGCCGCTTCTCCGCGACGATCCGGCCCTCCTCGCGGAGCGCGGCCACGATGGCGGGTCGGGCCTCGTACCGGTCCAGGCCCTCGAACGGACCGGGCACGGTCACCACGGCCCGCTCGTCCATGATGGTCAGGCTGGGCAGGTTGTGCCGCTGGCCGATCTCGAAGTCGTTGGGGTCGTGCGCCGGGGTCACCTTCACCGCGCCCGTACCGAAAGCCGGATCCACATGGTCGTCGGCCACGATCGGGATACGCCGGCCGGTCAGCGGCAGCTCGACCTCGGTGCCGACGAGGTGCTTGTAACGTTCGTCGTCCGGGTGCACCGCGACCGCGGTATCGCCCAGCATCGTCTCGGCGCGCGTGGTCGCGACGACGATGGCGTCGTCGCCCTCGCCGTACCGGATGGAGACCAGCTCGCCGTCGTCGTCAGTGTGCTCGACCTCGATGTCGCTGAGCGCCGTGAGGCAGCGGGGACACCAGTTGATGATCCGCTCCGCGCGATAGATCAGCTTGTCGTCGAACAACCGCTTGAAGATCGTCTGTACGGCCCGCGACAGCCCCTCGTCCATCGTGAAACGCTCACGGGTCCAGTCCACGGAGTCGCCCAGCCGGCGCATCTGGCCGAGAATCGCCCCGCCGGACTCCGCCTTCCACCGCCAGACGCGCTCCACGAACGCCTCGCGGCCCAGGTCATGACGCGACATCTGCTGCGCAGCCAGCTGACGTTCCACGACGTTCTGGGTGGCGATGCCGGCGTGGTCCATGCCGGGCAGCCACAGCACCTCGTAGCCCTGCATCCGCTTCAGCCGCGACAGAGTGTCCTGGATCGTGTGGTCCAACGCGTGACCGACGTGCAGCGAGCCGGTCACGTTCGGTGGGGGGATGACGATCGAGAAGGGCGGCTTGTCACTGGCCGGATCCGCCGTGAAGTAACCGCCCGCTACCCACTGCTCGTACCGCCGCTGCTCTACCTCGCCCGGCTGATACTGGGCCGAGAGGCCCCCGGTCGGACGGCTATCAGGGGTACGGGACTGCGCTGCATCGGTCACCCGACAATTCTACGGACGGCGCCCGGGCGGCCTGCGCTCGCACCGCCTCCCGGCGTTAATGGCTGTAAGCTCGCGCAATGCCCGAACGCGACCCCGCCCCCGCCCCCGGTACGCCCTCCCCGGCGACCGCCCGGCCGGCGGCAAACGTCGCGCCGTCAGCAGCCCGGAACCCCGCAGCCACCGACCACCCGGCAACCACCGAGGCAACCCCAGTCACTGAGGCAACGGATGCCACGCAGTCACCGGCGCCCACAGCAGTGTCCACCGCCCGGAGCGCTGGAGTCATGCCCGCCCCGCGCATGCCCGCCGATGCGCTCGCCGACGACGCGGTTGCCGACGATCGGGTGCGTCAGCAACGGGCACAGCGGGACGAGGCACACCCGAACGCGGCGCGCCCAGACCACGCGCACCCGGACCAGGCAGGCCCGGACGAGGCACACCCGAACGAGACACGGCCAGACCAGGGGCACCCGGACCAGGCAGGCCCGGACGAGGCGCACCGGGATAGGCCGCAACACATCGAGCTGACCGATGCGGCGTTCAGCCTCAGCGGCGACGCGGAGTCCGGTGAACCGGCCTCCGCTGCACGCCGCCCTCCGAAGCGTGTCCGCACCATCGCGTTGACCGCTGTCCTGGTCGTGGGGGTGGCCGGCATGGTGGCGGCCGGTGTGACCGGTTGGCGGGTCGTCTCGCAGAAGGACGCCACGCTCACCGCTCCGCCGTTGGTGGCCGGGCTCCGGCCGGACGACAGCGACGACGGGCGAAGCACCGCCGACTTCCTGCAGACCGCGCTGGCCGCCGAGGTCGACCTCGACCACACCGTGGCCGCCGCGTACTACGACCACGGGGGACGCGGGATTCTTTTCGTCGGCGGGACCGGGTTGATCTGGCAGCCCGGGGACGCGCTGGAGGCGGCGTTCGGAATGGTTTCGGACGACCAGGGCTCGGTGACTCATGTGCACGACGTCGCGGCGGGCCCGCTGGGCGGCACGGCGAAGTGTGGCCGGACCGCCACCGACGACGGGGACATGGCCGTATGCGGGTGGGCAGACCACGGAAGCGTGGCACTGGCCCTGTTCCCGCGACGTTCCGAGGACGAGTCCGCGGATCTCGTCCTCGCCATCCGAGAAACCGCCGAAAAGCGCCACTGACCAACGTTGTCAGTGCAGGTCGAAACCGATCCCCCGCCCCTGGAAATCTTCATCGCCACCGCATCACAGCGAGCCGCGACGCGCGTCGATGCCAGCCTGGGAACCCATCTGGCGGCGGTCTTCAACGCTGACACAGAATCGAGTCGGCGCTGCCCCTCACCCGCACAGCTTCCACGCCCCGCCGAGACAAGGCAGGGTCGATGCCTGAGCACTGCGAGCGCAGAAATGGTGTGTGGATGAGTGCGCCGTAACGGTTCTTCTCGTCCACAGGCGCCGCGCGAATGTGGGTTCGGAGGCCAGCTGACCGCGGCCGGCGTGCCGCCCCAGCGGCTGCGTTCCCGTCGCGTTGCCTGATCGCTTGCTCTGCCTTGTTCTTCGTTTTGTCGGTGCGGCTGCGTCGAGGGTGTGACGCCGTCCCTGCCCGCACCGGACGCGGGTGCGGGCCGTGGGGGTGTGTGGATAGCAGTGAGGGCCGCCCCTTGTTGGGGGCGGCCCTCACTGGTGGTTTTGGTCCGGCGGCGTCCTACTCTCCCACACCCTCCCGGGTGCAGTACCATCGGCGCTGGAGGGCTTAGCTTCCGGGTTCGGAATGAGACCGGGCGTTTCCCCTCCGCTATGACCACCGGCACATCTGCCAGCGTCACCAACCCCCACCCCTCACGACCCGTCCCGCGCCCCGGTTTCCGGGGTCGGGGTTGGGTGTGTGTTCGGGGGGGTGGTTGTTCGCTGAGATATCGCACAGTGGACGCGTCGAGCACATTGTTTGGTGTGGTTAAGCCCTCGGCCTATTAGTACCGGTCGACTGAACCAGTTACCTGGCTTACATCTCCGGCCTATCAACCCAGTCGTCTAGCTGGGGGCCTTACCCACTCAAAGGTGGTGGGATACCTCATCTCGAAGCAGGCTTCCCGCTTAGATGCTTTCAGCGGTTATCCCTTCCGAACGTAGCCAACCAGCCGTGCCCCTGGCGGGACAACTGGCACACCAGAGGTTCGTCCGTCCCGGTCCTCTCGTACTAGGGACAGCCCTTCTCAAGTATCCAACGCGCACGGCGGATAGGGACCGAACTGTCTCACGACGTTCTAAACCCAGCTCGCGTACCGCTTTAATGGGCGAACAGCCCAACCCTTGGGACCTGCTACAGCCCCAGGATGCGACGAGCCGACATCGAGGTGCCAAACCATCCCGTCGATATGGACTCTTGGGGAAGATCAGCCTGTTATCCCCGGGGTACCTTTTATCCGTTGAGCGACACCGCTTCCACACGCAAGTGCCGGATCACTAGTCCCGACTTTCGTCCCTGCTCGACCTGTCAGTCTCACAGTCAAGCTCCCTTGTGCACTTACACTCAACACCTGATTGCCAACCAGGCTGAGGGAACCTTTGGGCGCCTCCGTTACCCTTTGGGAGGCAACCGCCCCAGTTAAACTACCCACCAGACACTGTCCCTCGACCCGATCAGGGCCGCAAGTTAGATACCCGAATCCAACAGAGTGGTATTTCAAGATTGCCTCCACCCGAACTGGCGTCCGAGCTTCACCGGCTCCCACCTATCCTACACAATTGCATTCAGATACCAATGTCAAGCTATAGTAAAGGTCCCGGGGTCTTTCCGTCCTGCCGCGCGTAACGAGCATCTTTACTCGTACTGCAATTTCGCCGGGCCTGTGGTTGAGACAGTGGGGAAGTCGTTACGCCATTCGTGCAGGTCGGAACTTACCCGACAAGGAATTTCGCTACCTTAGGATGGTTATAGTTACCACCGCCGTTTACTGGCGCTTAAGTTCTCCGCTTCGCCCCGAAGAGCTAACAGGTCCCCTTAACGTTCCAGCACCGGGCAGGCGTCAGTCCATATACATCGTCTTACGACTTGGCATGGACCTGTGTTTTTAGTAAACAGTCGCTTCCCCCTGCTCTCTGCGGCCATACCACGCTCCACCCGCACGGGGCTTCACGCGTCCGGCCCCCCTTCTCCCTAAGTTACGGGGGCAATTTGCCGAGTTCCTTAACCACAGTTCGCCCGTCGCCTCGGTATTCTCTACCTGACCACCTGTGTCGGTTTGGGGTACGGGCCGCTCGGAACATCGCTAGAGGCTTTTCTCGGCAGCATAGGATCACTGACTTCACCTGAATCGGCTCGGCATCACGTCTCAGCCCTCATGTGCCACGGATTTGCCTATGGCACGGCCTACACGCTTACCCCGGCACAACCACCGGCCGGGATCAGCTACCTTCCTGCGTCACCCCATCGCTCAACTACTACCCACCAGGATCCCAACCCCCCTCACCTCACCCCGAAGGGATCAGCAAGTTCGGATGGTTAGCACAGTGAGGTTCATCGCTGGCGCTCCTACGCGGGTACGGGAATATCAACCCGTTATCCATCGACTACGCCTCTCGGCCTCGCCTTAGGCCCCGACTCACCCAGGGCGGATTAGCCTGGCCCTGGAACCCTTGGTCATCCGGCGGAAGGGTTTCTCACCCTTCATTCGCTACTCATGCCTGCATTCTCACTCGTATGGCGTCCACACCTGGGTCACCCCGGCGCTTCACCCGCCATACGACGCTCCCCTACCCACCCACACACCTGCACCCCCACCCGAAGATGGAGGCGGAGTACCTGTGTGAGTGCCACAGCTTCGGCGGTGTGCTTGAGCCCCGCTACATTGTCGG